>DATKEK010000083.1:0-4096 GCA_035512195.1 Burkholderiales bacterium | reverse complement strand
ACCGTACACACGCTTTCCAGGCGTGCGACTTAAACCACTCATCCACCTCTCCGGGTTACTTAACTATATCTGCTATGGTCACAACGCTACGCTTTAGCTTCGGTACGCGCTTCGCGCTTAACCTGCCTTGCAGGTTAGCCTTCACTGAAATGTGGGCCCAAGTGCCCAAATTTTCCAGGCGTGCGACTTAAACCACGCATCCACCTCTCCGACTTACTTGACTGCTCCTGCTATCGTTATAGCGCTACGCTTTGCCTCCGGCCGCGCTACGCGCTTAACTTGCTCTCCGCAAGTTAGCCTTTGCCGCAACGTGGATCTTCGATCCACTTTGTAGCTTCGGCCGCTTCGCTTAACCTGCGTTGCAGGTTAGCCTACGCTGAAATGCATGGATAAGGCGCCCGCATTTTCCACGCATGTGACTTAAACCACTCGTCCACCTTTCCGGGTACTTCTGCCGTTGGCGGAAAGGCGCGCAGGGTAACGGACCCGGTGTGCTGTGTCAAAGTTGGTGCGTTCGCTCGTTTACGTCGCTTTCTTCAACTGTTCGAGGATCGCGGGGTTTTAGCTCCGGCATAACGCGCCGTCGGCGCATTAGCCTGCACTGAAATCCAGCGTGGTGACGTTTCTTCCTTGCCGATAGACAGACCTCAGGTTGCTTTCTTGAGTTGCTCGAGTATCGCTGGATTTTCAAGTGTCGACACATCCTGCGTGATTTCTTCGCCTTTGGCGATTGCGCGCAGGAGACGGCGCATGATTTTGCCGGAGCGGGTTTTGGGGAGGTTGTCGCCGAAACGGATTTCGTCGGGTTTGGCGATCGGGCCGATCTCGTGGCCGACCCAGTCGCGCAGTTCCCTGGCGATCTGTCTGGCGGCGTCGCCTTCGGGGCGGGCGCCTTTGAGGACGACGAAGGCGATGACCGCTTCGCCCTTGACGTCGTGGGGGCGGCCGACCACCGCGGCTTCTGCGACCTGTTTGTTCGCCACCAGCGCGGATTCGATTTCCATGGTGCCGAGGCGGTGGCCGGAGACGTTCAGCACATCATCGATGCGGCCCATGATCCAGAAGTAGCCGTCGGGATCGCGGTTGGCGCCGTCGCCGGCGAGGTAGTACTTGCCCTGGAAATCCTCGGGGTAATAGGTTTTCCTGAACCTGTCCGGATCGCCCCAGATGGTGCGGATCATCGATGGCCAGGGTTTCTTGACCACGAGGATGCCGCCTTTGCCGAGATCGACCGAATGTCCGGTTTCGTCCACCACGTCGGCGATGATGCCGGGCAGGGGCATGGTGCAGGATCCGGGCTTGAGCGGGGTGGCGCCGGGCAGGGGCGTGATCATGTGGCCGCCGGTTTCAGTCTGCCACCAGGTGTCGACGATCGGGCAGCGTTCCTGTCCGACGGTGTTGTAGTACCACATCCACGCCTCGGGGTTGATCGGCTCGCCGACGGTGCCGAGCAGCCGCAGGCTGGAGAGGTCGTAGTTCTTCGGCAGGTCCGCACCGGCCTTGATCAGGGAACGGATGGCGGTCGGTGCGGTGTAGAACACGTTGACGCTGTGGTCCTGGATGATTTTCCAGAAGCGCCCCGCGTCCGGATAGGTCGGCACGCCTTCGAACACGATCTGCGTCGCGCCGACCGCGAGCGGGCCGTAGGCGATATAGGTATGCCCGGTCACCCAGCCGACGTCCGCGGTGCACCAGAAGGTGTCCGAGGGTTTCTGGTCGAACGTCCACTTCATGGTGAGGATCGCCTGCAGCAGGTAGCCGGCGCTCGAGTGCTGCACGCCTTTCGGTTTGCCGGTGGAACCCGAGGTGTAGAGGATGAACAGCGGATGTTCTGCGTTCACCCACACCGGGTCGCACGCGTCGGGCTGGTTCTGCACCAGTTCGTGCCACCAGACGTCGCGCGGCGCCTCGATCTTGACGTTGCTGCCGGTGCGCCGATAGACGACGACGTGTTTGACCGCGTCGCAATCGCCCATGGAGAACGCTTCGTCCACCGCGGGTTTCAGCGGGACTTCCTTGCCGCCGCGCATGCCGCCGTCGGCGGTGATCACCGCGACTGCGCTGGCATCGATGATGCGCTCATGCAGAGCCTTGGCGGAGAAGCCGCCGAACACCACGGAATGCGTGGCGCCGATGCGCGCGCAGGCCTGCATCGCGACCACCGCTTCGACCGACATCGGCATGTAGATGATGACGCGGTCGCCGGTGCGGATGCCGAGGCTCTTCAGGCCGTTCGCGAGCTGGCACACGCGATGGAACAGTTGCTTGTAGGTAACCTTGTTTACCGTGCCGTCGTCGGCCTCGAACACGATCGCCACCTTGTTCGGCTGGGTGTTCAGGTGCCGGTCGAGGCAGTTGTACGAGACGTTCAGCTCGCCGTCATGGAACCACTTGAAGAAGGGCGGGTTGCTCTGGTCCAGCACCTTGTTGAAGGGCTTCTGCCAGAGCAGGTGCTCGCGGGCGAGCTTGGCCCAGAATCCCTCGTAATCCCGTGCGGCCTCGTCGCACAATGCCTGGTACGCCGCCATGCCCGACACGTTCGCCTGTTTCACGAAGTCGGCGGAGGGCGCGAAGACCCGGGTTTCCTGCAGGACCGATTCTATGGTGCTCATGGTTCCTCCCCCCGAATGCGTGTTGTTGGCTGGCATGCGCGGATCGGGGTCCGCTTGCATGGATTCTATAACGGCCGGATGACTTATTTTGCATGACCGCGCTCATCGCCGTTCCGCTGGCCGGTGCGGACTATGATAGCGGCCGTCGCCGGAGCGCGGAACTTGCCGCGCTTGCGGGAGACCGACCACAGTTACTGCATTGCGGAGACAGTATGAATCCTTCCAAACCCAAGAGCCTGCTGCCGCATTTCCAGCGCTATCTGCTGACCGGCATGCTCACCTTCATACCATTGTGGGTAACCTGGATTATTTTCGAGTTTCTGCTGATCCAGTTGTCCAAACTCGGGCGGCCGTTCATTTCGGTGGTGGTGTCGCTGTTCGCGGCGCAAGGGACAACGTTCGCGGCGGTGCTGCTCAGCCCCTGGGTGCAGTTCACGCTCGCCGTCCTGCTGACGATTGCGTTTTTCTACGTGCTCGGGGTCGCCACTACCAAGGTGATCGGCAGAAAGCTGATCCAGGTTTTCGACGACATGCTCGAGCGCCTGCCGCTGATCAAGAACGTCTACGGTTCGACCAAGCGTTTTCTGTCGGTGGTGCAGGCCAAGCCGGAAAAGGCACAGCGCGTGGTGCTGATCAAGTTTCCGAACCCCGACATGCGCGCGATCGGGCTGGTGACGAAGACCTTTACCGACGTGGACACCGGCGCAGCGCTGGCCGCCGTCTACGTGCCGACCACGCCGAATCCGACCTCGGGTTATTTGGAAATCGTGCCGGTCGCGGACCTGGTGCCGACCGATTGGACGCTCGACGAAGCGATGTCGTTCATCGTCACCGGCGGCGCGCTGGCGCCCGATCGAATCAAGTATACTGGCGCTTCGGACGACCGCATGCCTTGACCCGTATTCGATGCATGCGAGGCGTCCACTTTAGTTTTGCACCTGTCGATCCGGTTACATGACTCTCATCAAGCAGGAAGATCTGATTGCCAGCGTCACCGACGCGCTGCAGTACATCTCCTACTACCACCCCAGGGATTACATTCAGTCGCTCGCTGCGGCGTACGAGCGCGAGGAATCGGCCGCGGCGCGCGATGCGATCGCGCAGATCCTGACCAATTCCAGAATGTGCGCCGAAGGCAAGCGGCCGATCTGCCAGGATACCGGCATCGTGGTGGTGTTCCTGCGCATCGGCATGAACGTGCAGTGGGAAGATACCGGCATGAGCATCGCCGACATGGTGAACGAAGGCGTGCGGCGCGCTTACCTCGATCCGGACAACAAGCTGCGCGCTTCGATCCTTTCCGACCCGGCGGGCGGACGCAGGAACACGCGCGACAACACGCCGGCGGTGATCCACATGGAAGTGGTGCCGGGCGACACGCTCGACGTGCGCGTGGCGGCGAAAGGCGGCGGATCGGAGAACAAGTCGAAGTTCGTGATGCTGAATCCGTCGGACAGCATCGTCGACTGGGTGGTGAAGACCGT
>DATKEK010000082.1:0-4461 GCA_035512195.1 Burkholderiales bacterium | reverse complement strand
GGTTGATGCCGCTCTCGGAGCAGACCCGGCGCGATTTGCTCGAGATTCTCGATGACCGTTACGATCGGCGCTCGACGATCGTCACCAGCCAGTTGCCCGTCGATCAGTGGCACACCTACCTGAACGACCCGACGCTTGCCGACGCGATCCTCGACCGGCTGGTGCACAACAGCTACCGCCTGGCGCTCAAGGGAGAATCGATGCGCAAACAGAAAACCGTGGAAGCAACAACAGCGCATCGTGCCAAGGACCGTTGACACCGACTAACAACTTCACCAAAGTGCGTTTACCCGTCTCAACCCACCGGCCCGGCATGCGCCGGAACACCAGCCCGGCATCAGCCGGAATGCCAGCCCGGCTTCGCCGGAATCCGCACGCAATCGCAGGACCTCTTCAAGAAAGGCTCTGATCCCTCGCATCACGCGCGCTCCCGCCTTTTGGCTTCGGACGTAGATGTTGCAGTCGTCGGCGTACCGGCAGAACGCCAAGCCGCGCGCCTCCAGCTCCCGGTCCAGGTCAGTCAGCAGAACGTTACTGAGCAGCGGGGACAGCGGAGCGTCTTGCGGCGTGCCCTGCCTCCGTGGCTGCGTCATGCCCTCTGCCATCATCCCCGCCTCCAGGAACCGTCGGATCAGCTTCAGCACCCGTGCATCCGCAATGCCTCTCGCCACTCTGGCCATGAGTACGTCGTGATTGACTCGATCGAAGAACTTCTCCAGATCAAGGTCCACTACCCAACGCCGCCCTTCGCCAATGTAATTGCGCGCCGCTTCCACGGCTTGCAACGCATTGCGCCCGGGGCGAAACCCATAGCTCGACTTCGAGAAACTCGGCTCGAACATCGGTTGCATCACTTGATGCAGCGCTTGCTGGATGAGTCGATCCACCACCGTCGGCACTCCAAGCGTCCTTACCCCGCCTTGCGGCTTGGGTATGTCCACTCGACGCACCGGCCGCGGCAGGTACTCGCCCGCCAGCAGCCGCTTGCTTCACTCTCGGCCAGTGCCCCTTCAGCCAGTCTTTGAGCTCGGCTACCGTGAGTCCATCGACTCCTGGTGCACCTTTGTTCTCAACCACCCGCTGATACGCTAGCCGCATGTGGCTGCGTTCCACTACCGTTTCCATCAACCGGCAGTCCTCCGATTTCGTTCGCCCAGACGCCGCCGCGCCAACCTCCGCACCCAACAGCGCCTCGGCCAAATTCCGTCTGGTCTCCTCGCCCCGGGCTCTTCTTGCGAAGACTTCTGCTTCAACAGTTCGCATCGAGTTTCGTCTGTCCTACTCTCGGTATCACATGTTCGGGCCTTCAGCGTCGCCGCCTACTATGCCCTCTGCTGACTTCTGACGGTGCCTCCCCACACCTTTCGATGCCGGTAGCACAGCGGCACACCGTCAGATCTCCCTGGGTATTGCGCACCCACCTTCACGCTTATGCGCGTCGGATCTACGTCGTCGTGTTCCGTACACGTATCGGACTTCACGGACTTTTGCCCGCTCATCCCACCACGCCGCCTCTATCCGCTTGCCTCGCCGTCGCGCCAGCGCTTTGCCTTCAGCTTCCTTCAGATTCCCAGTCGCCCAGAACACCCTTGCCTTCGGCTAACACTTCCCCGTGTCGGCTATGTAGAGGACTTGCACCTCCAAGTAGGTGCGCCCTGCCAGACGCACAAAAGAAACGGGCACCTGACGGTGCCCGTTCTTATTGCAAACTTCGAAACCCTGGGAGCCGACCTGGCCCCGAGCCTCAGGCCACTGCGCGCCGGCCACGCTCCCTGCGATCGGCGAAGCGGCGATCCGGGAATCCGACCGTCTCCTGGGCCGCGCGGCGATCGCTGCGCCGGTCCTTGCGACGCTGTTCGGTTTCGATCGGCATGCGCCGTCCTTGCACCGCCGGCGAGTAGGCCTGATACGCGGTGACCAGCGCGTTGTGCAGAAGCTGGATGCTGCGCTTCGCTGCGATCATCACACGCGTCTGCATTCTGTCCGTGGTGGCGTACTGCTTGACGATCTCGAGCGCGATCTTCGGGTGATGGTCGTCATAGACTGCGTGCTCGCGGAACCACTTGTAGGTCTTCGGCCCCATGTCGACGCCTTCATGACCCCGGTAGGCCTCGAACCCTGTCGTCACCTTGCGCGCGATGTCGCCGGCAACGCCTTCGATCGCGAAGCTGGTGGCCGCAACCGCCTCGGCAAGCGAACCCTTGGTATTGACGTACCACATCCAGTCGGTCAGGGACTGCACGTCGCGCAACAGCGGCCTGTTCCCATCCGCCAGATCCAGCATGTCCTGCTTCTTCAGCCCGAAGCCCATGCCCATCCAGATCCAGTGCTCGGCGTGGGCCTTTTCGACACGAATATTGTCGATCAGAAACGAACGCGAGTAGTCGTCCTCAACCTTGATCAACGCCTCAGCCAGAAACTTTGGAAAAGCGTGGATGAACGGGTAAATCTGCAGAATCCAGCCCTGCATCTCGGGGATCGTGAGCCGAGTGTTTGCCACGCCTTCCGCCCATTCTCCTTCCAGGAGTTCATCCCAGTAGGGTTTGACGTAACCATGTAACGAATCGACCCACTGCGGGTGGGGGGACAACTCACGCATCGAACCCATTTATTTCTCCTTAGATGAATGCTTTTGACCCGATTTATTGCCACGCCGGCCGGGATGCGGCGCAGAGACTGCGAAATCTGAACTCACAGATTCGATTGGAACATGCCCAACGCAACGACTCGTGTCAAATCTGACACTTTGATAAGTTTCATATTTTATTTCTCTGATTCAATCAGTTACGGGAATCTCCCGGGCCGGCGTCGTCGAACTTGTTTCAACCTTTACATCTTTGCCGGGCAACCATCGCTGCGATGCTCGCCGCAACAACCGCGTGCCATGCTTGCCATCGCAGGAACACAGGCATGCTAAGTCGCCTGCCGCCTGGCTGGTATCGGAGTTCTCCCTAGGAAGCCTCAGGAAGTTCCCGAGACGAGAACGGTTCGAGCGATACGACTACGCGCTGGCAACCCGCAGGCGGGGGGCGAACGGTTTCGGCTTGGCGACGCCGTAACCTTGGGCATAATCCACGCCGATCTCGCGCAACATCGCCATGACGACGTCGCTGTCGACGAATTCGGCAATGGTCTGCTTGCCCATGACGTGCCCGACGCTGTTGATCGCCTCGACCATTGAACGGTCGATTGGATCGTCCGCCATGTCCTTGACGAAGCCGCCGTCGATCTTGAGGAAGTCCACCGGCAGATGCTTCAGGTAGGCGAACGAAGACATGCCCGCGCCGAAATCGTCCAGTGAGAACAGGCAGCCGAGCGCTTTCAGATCACTTATGAATCGCGCGGCGCTGTCGAGATTGGCGATCGCGGCGGTTTCGGTGATCTCGAAGCATACGCAACCGTGTCGTACGCCGAAGCGCTCGAACTGCTCGATCAGATAGGGCTTGAAACGATCGTCGCTGATCGATGCACCGGAAAGGTTGATGGAGAAGATGTCAGCGCGATCCGCCGCACCTTTAGGGTGCAGCCTGGCAATGATCGCGAAGGCGTTGCGGATGACCCACCGGTCGATTGACGGCATCAGGTTGTAGCGCTCTGCCGCAGGAATGAACGTCATCGGCGGCACCAGTTCGCCCTGCTCGTCCAGCATCCGGATCAGCAGTTCGCAGTGGGTGGCGTTGGAGCGCGGCCCGCGCAGCTGCGCGATATCCTGCGAATAAAGGACGAAGCGGTCCTCGTCCAGTGCCCGCTGCAGGCGACCGACCCATTCCATTTCGCCCTGGCGCACGGAAAGCTCGTTATCTTCGGGGTGGTAAACCTGCACCCGGTTGCGACCTTTTTCCTTCGCCATGAAGCAGGCCGCGTCGGCTGCGCTCATTACATCCGCGATGTTCATCCGGCCGTCCTCCATGTTCACCAGGCCGATGCTCACGCCGACATTGAATGCGCGCGTTCCCCACACGAACTGGAAATCCATCACCGCCTGGCGCAGTTCGTCGGCGATCCGCAGGGAATGGTCGCGCGGGCAGTTTTCCAGCAGAACCCCGAACTCGTCGCCGCCGAGTCGGGCCAGCGTGTCGCCCTCGCGCAAGCGGCGCTGCAAGATGGAGCTGACCTGGCGCATCAGCTGGTCGCCGGCGGCATGGCCGCAGGTATCGTTCACCACCTTGAACTGGTCGAGGTCGAGGTAGCACAGCGCGTGCTCGAAGCCGTGCTCACGCGCGCTCGCGATCGCGTGCTCGAGCCGCAGCTCGAACGCGCGCCGGTTCACCAGACCGGTCAGGCCATCGTGGCTCGCCTGGTATTCGAGCTGCTGCGACAGATCGCGCGCCTCGGACACGTCCTCGCCCACCATCAGGATCAGCAGCGTGCCGTCCGGCGTATGCTGTGCTCTTGCCGTCTCGCGCACCCACCGCCCGCCGCCGTCCTTGCGATGGCGCGGCAGCTCGCCGCGCTGCGCCT
>DATKEK010000081.1:0-6228 GCA_035512195.1 Burkholderiales bacterium | reverse complement strand
TGATTGCCCGGCGCATCGCTGAGGTGCTGGGCGCCTCTCAGCCGCGGTAGCTTTTCACTACACCCTCTGTCGCGCGGGCGAGCAGGAACAGATCGCTGGTAACCGCGACGAACAACGCGCCCAGTTCGATCCAGCGCTTTGCATCGGCTTCCGCGAACGACAGGATTCCCGGCGCCTTGCCCGCCTTGCGAATGCGGACGATCGCATCGGTGATCGCGGTCTGCACGTCCGGGTGCGCGGGATTGCCGAGATGCCCGAGGTCAGCCGCCAGGTCCTGCGGGCCGATGAAGATCGCGTCGACGCCGTCGACCGCGGCGATCGCCTCAATCTGGGCGAGCGCCGCGCGGGTCTCGACCTGCAGGATCAGGCAGATTTCGTCGTCGGCGTGCTTGAAGAAATCCTTCACCCGCCCGACTCTGTTCGCACGGGAGCTGGCGGAGACGCCACGCACGCCGTGCGGAGGGTAACGCACCGCCTCCACCGCGCGCCTCGCCTCGTCCGCGTTCTGTACATAAGGAATCAGCAGCGATGGCACGCCCACGTCCAGCAGCCGCTTGATCAGCACGGTGTCGTTCCAGTATGCGCGCACCATCGGCGACACCGGACAGGCGGCGATTGCCTGCAACTGCTGGTGCACCGCCTGCAGATCGTTCGGCGCATGTTCCATGTCCACCAACACCCAGTCGAACCCCGCGCCCGCGCAGATCTCCGCCGCAGCTGGGCTGCCCAGACTCAACCAGCAGCCAAACTGCAGCTTTCCCGCCTTAAGCGCGCGCTTGAGCGCGTTCGCCGGCATTTCCATTTGTCGTCTCCCCGATCGGCTGCGCCGAAAAGCCGCCATTCTATCCGCTCGGCTATGATCACAGCTTCCGCTTTAGCCCGGGCACAGATACTCCATGAACTTCGAAGGCGTGTTTCCGATCCTGGCGACGCCTTTTCACGACGACGAAAGCCTCGATCTCGAATCCATGCAGCGGCTGGTCGGCTTCATGCACGGTATCGGCGCCGACGGCGTCACTGTGCTCGGCGTGCTGGGCGAAGCGAACCGCCTGACCGACATCGAACGCGAGCGCATCGTCGATGCCGCGGTGCAAGCCGCGCAGGGAATGCCAGTCATCGTCGGCGCGAGCGCCAGCGGAACGCGCGCGGCCTGCGAACTCGCGCGCATGGCGGAGTCCACGGGCGCGGCGGCTGTCATGGTCACGCCGCACGCCGAGCCGGTGCCGAACGACGACCGTGTATTCGACTACTTTGCGATGATCGCGCAGGCGGTACGCATCCCGATCGTGCTGCAGGATCACCCAGCCTCGACCCAGGTGCACATGCCGATCGGCTTGATGCTGCGTCTGGTGCGCGAGCTTCCGGCAGTCTCGGCCATCAAGGAAGAAGCGACTCCGACCCCGCCAAAAATCCGCGCGCTGATCGATGGCATGCAGGACAGACGCATTCCCATCCTCACCGGTCTGGGCGCGCTCTACGGACTATTCGATCTCGAAGCGGGATCGAACGGCTTCAACACCGGGTTCGCCTTCCCCGAGGTGTTGATGGCGATGCGGAAAGCCGCAAGAGACGGCGACTGGCCGCGGGCACGGGAGATCTATGTGCGCTTCCTGCCACTGATCGTATTCGAGCAGCAGCCGGGCGTCGCAATACGCAAGGAAATTCTCAGGCTGCGCGGCGCAATCGCGGGCAGCCGGGTGCGGCACCCCGGCACAGGTATCGCGCCTGCCGTCGCAGATCAGCTCAAGCGCCTGCTTGACACGGTATTACCAGGCGAGGATCTCACTCGGCCCTTGACGGTTTGACTGCTCAGAACAGCCGCTGCCCCGGGAAGAATCAGAGATCGTCCAGATCGGCGGCGCGCCCGAGGTAGGCCTCCATCAGGCAGTCGACCGTAATGCAGACGTCGCGCACGGTCTCCTTCCATTCGAGCTGGGTTTCCCTCAGGTATCTCACGTCAACACCGCGCCGTATGGCGTTGCGAAACGAACGCGCCATGTAGTTCTCGGCAGCGGCAGCGCGCGGGCTCGAACACACCAGTTTGTCCGCCCCAAGAATGGCGCGGCTGCAGTCGATGGCGGCAGGCACGGGCTGTGCCCAGAAAAGTAAAACCAGGACGGCAATGCCAGTCAGCTTGCGCATGCCAATCTCCTTTCGCCCTCCCATGGCGACATAAAGTCTACGCCTAGTATTGGCGCACGACGACCGCGCCGATGCCCCAATCCGGACTGCCGTCCGCCAGCCCCCGGACTGCGTAGCCCTGCACCCGCCAGTTGGCATCCGCGCGGTAGCTGATAAATCCGACCAGTTCGCGCTGCGGGTCGCCGAAGCGCGAAGTCCGCTGACGAATATCGAGCGTGCCGCCCGCGCTGGTCTGGCTGTCGATCTGGTATACGGCGCCGAGCGACGCGTAAAAGACATTGCGCAGATCGACCCCCGGCGGATCGCCCAGAATCGTGTATCCGAACGTGCCCAGTCCGGTCACCTTCGGCGCCATCGGCTTGTAAACGTCGACCTGCGCGGCGAAATCCGGCTCGCCGGTGCCCAGCCCCTTGCTCCGGCTCGCCGTCGGCAGCTTGACCTTGCCGGTGAGGTCGATAATCGGCGCTTCCCCGCCGCCGGGCAACAGGTTATGGGTGGCCGAAGCGATTAAATCCCCGATTCCGGATTCGGTGGTACGACGTGGATCTGCGCTCGGGCCGCCGACCGGGCCGATGTCTGGCACCACGTTGCCGGGCCGGTAATGCTCACGTAGGGCAGCGTGAATCGATAGGTCCAGGGCCCGGTGTCGTAGCGTGCGGGTAAACGGGACGTAGAGGATTTCGGTCGTTTCCCGACTTCCGTAATCCCCCTCGCTGTAATCGAAGCCCAGGCTCCAACTCCAGTCACCATCCTGTTGCGCCATTGCCGGCAGGCAGACGTAACAGCCAAAGGCCACTGCGCCCAAGGCCAGCTTCTTATTCTTCATGCCTCGACTCCCGAAGAAAAACGGCAGGCGGAAGGCCTGCCGTCCCTATTCTGCCCCTGGCCGCCAGGGAATGCCCGGCAGGCTCCCGTTCCCACCACGTGTCGCTGCGGCGTCGAAACGCCAGTTCGGTTCTTCCGACAGTTGCGTTCGCTATTTTCCCGGGCGTTCGACGCGGGCCGGACGTTCGACCCGGTGCGCGCGCTCCACGGAAATCGAACGATCGATGATCTCCACGTCGCGGCGGGCACGACGCGATGCCAGTTCCGCACGCGCGTCCACGTCGTTTCCGCCAGCGACGCTGATTGCATCCCCCAGGGTGAAGCCGAGCGCCTCGGCCACCTCGCTCCACGAAAGTCCACGCTCACGCAGCGACAGTACGCCTTCGATCTCGATCCACTCCCCGTCCACCGGCAACTCGCCGCCCGCGAGCGCCGCGGCCACGTCCGCCGCATGCGGATCGAGAATGCCATAACTCGCGAGCAGCGTTTGTGCCAGCGACAGCGCAACCGCGACGTTGCCGTATCCGAGCGGCCCGGTTGGCGGATCGAACCGGACCACGGTCGCGTCCCGGTCCACCAGAACCGCCTCGGCGCCGATTCGCAAGGCGTCGACCAGCTGCCCGGAATTGCGCTCAGATCCCGCGAACTGCGCGAACTCGGCTATGACATCTTCCGGTTGCAGGGTCGGCGCAGAAATTTCTGCGCTCCACTCGGCATCCTCCGCGGCAGCGATCGGAATTGGGCCAGCGGCAAAAGCAGTGGCGAGCAGCAGGGAACGGAGACGCATGGTTACGGGCCTTTTAGTTGAGTGGATCGGTGCAGCAGAGCGAGTGCAGATTTCGTACCAGGCTCCGAATGGTCGGATGCATGCGGTCAGCCGAGTGGACCGGGATGCGGGTAGCAGCAACGGAGGGCCCGCAAGCGCTGCGATTGTGGCATGTCAGCGGCGTATCGAACCCACCTCTCAGATTAATGCCCGGCCACCAGGTTGTCGCTCAAGGGCGACAACAAGCGCGCTATCTGCTCAGCCTGCCATCGATCAGTGCAGGCGCGACGTCGAGCGCACTGAGTTGCGCCGCGTAGCGTACCTCGTGTTCCAGACCGCGTTCCAGCATCATCCGGCCGACCCGCGAACGCAGCAGGGCGTCCGCCGGTTTCTCCGAGCGGTAGATCGCGCGCGCGGCCAGCGCGGCATCGGAAAACGTGTCGTCGTCGCCCGGGTCGGCCGCCGCCAGCAGGTCGACCAGGTAGCCGGCCCCGTAGATGTCCTCGAGATTCGGGCTGCCCATCGAGCCGGAGCAGACGATCAGCGTGGTCTTGCCGGCATGACGCTGCCGGATGCGGTCGACCACCGCCTGCCCATTCAGCAGCGCTGCGGCGTAGACATGGTCGGCGCGCGATGACTGGCGCAGCGCGACCGTACCGTTGGTGGTGGAGTAGATCAGCTTGCGTCCCGCGACCGGCTCGCGTGCGAGCGCAAGCGGCGTCGGCGCGGCAAAGCCCGGCAGGGTGACCGCATACAGTTCGCCCGCGAGAACGTAACTGCCCTCGGGGTGTTTCTGCGCCTCGGCCTTCGCACCGGCCTCATCCAGCGTCGGGATTACTTCGGTCGCGCCCTCCGCCAGCGCATTGACGATGGTCGAGGTGGCGAACAGAACGTCCAGCACAACTGCGACCTTGCCCTCCAGTTTTTCGTGATCGAGATCTTCCTTGCGGAACAGAACGTGGACCTTGTGGCGAAAATGCAGACTCATTCAGGCTCCCGGGTTGCGACGATAGAACATGCCATAGCCTTCCATCGTCAATACCTTTTCTTCTTTCTGGTTCAGCACTTCCCACAGCGTCTTCACCACGCCGATGTCGGGTTTGCTCTTCGAGGCGCGGGTTTCCAGCACGGTGCGAAACGCGCGAAGCGTGTCTCCCGGACGCACCGGTTTCAGCCACTTGATGTTGTCCAGTCCGGGCGACCCCAGGCTGGCGGACTCCAGCAGGTAGGCATCGCACATCATCCGCATCACCAGCGAACAGGTGTGCCAGCCGCTCGCGATCAGCCCGCCGAAGGACGACGCCTTTGCCGCGACCTCGTCCACGTGAAACGGCTGCGGATCGTACTTCGACGCAAATCCAATGATCTCGTCTTTGTCGATCCGCTTCTCGCCGATCTGTATGCGTTCGCCGACGTGAAAATCTTCCCAGTAGTGTTTGAAGGTCATGGTTTCTGCAATCGCGTTTTGCGCATCCGGCAACAGCTGCTCTCACCACCAAAACACCAAAAGTTTTCGTATTCAATGTTCTGCTTTTCTTGGTGCCTTGGCGTCTTGGTGGTAGAGGCCGAACGTTGCGCCTTACAGGCTCTCGGCTCAGCCTTTGGACTTGTCGTACTTGTACCAACCGCGGCCGGCATTTTTGCCGTTGTAGCCGATCTGCACCATCTTCTTCAGCAGCGGGCGCGGCTGGAAGCGCGGGCCGTAGGCGTCGTGCAGGATTTCCTGCACCTGCAGGCAGAGTTTATTGGTCACCGCGTCCGAGAGTTCGAACGGGCCGACCGGATGCCCGAGGCCGAGTTTGCAGGCGAGGTCTACTTCCTCGGCCGTGGCGACGCCCTCTTCCACCAGCCGCGCCGCCTCGATCATGAACGCGTGCAGCACTCGGTTCACCGCGAACCCGACCACGTCCTTCACCTTGATCGGCGTCTTGGCCGCCTCCCGGCACACCGCCATCGCGGCATCGACCGTCTCCTCGGCCGTGTCCAGCGCGGGGATCACCTCGACCAGTTTCATCCTCGAAACCGGCGAGAAGAAATGCATGCCGAGAAAATCCCGCCGGCGTTCGGGGTTCACGTAGGCCGAAAGGCCGGAGATTGCGATCGTCGAGGTATTGCTCGCGATGATGCATCCCGGTTTGCAGATACCGTCCAGCTTGCGAAATACCGCGGCCTTGACGTCTTCCTGTTCGAACACCGCTTCGATTACCAGGTCGCGGTCGCTGAACTTCTCGAGCGCGGTGGTGGTGGCGATCCGGCCGAGCGCAGGGGCCACCTGCTCCTCGGAATAGAACCCGCGCCCGACACCCTTCTCCAGTATCTTGCCCAGATTGTCCTTGGCGCGCTTCAGCGCATCTTCGCTGGTGTCGCTCAACAGCACGTTCTTGCCTGCCAGGGCCATCACCAGCGCAATCTCCGAGCCCATCAGCCCGGCGCCCACCACTCCGATTTTCTTGGTCATTGCGTTCTTCCCAGTTTTTCAATACCAGTCAGTTTTG
>DATKEK010000080.1:0-9034 GCA_035512195.1 Burkholderiales bacterium | reverse complement strand
AAGCACAACTGGATCATGTGCTGGCTCTACCTCGGCACCTTCGGTTCGTTCATCGGTTACGCGGCCGGCTTCCCGCTGCTGATCCGCTCGCAGTTCCCGGACGTGAACGCCTTGCAGTTCGCCTGGGTCGGCCCGCTGGTCGGCGCGGTCGTGCGGCCGTTCGGCGGCTGGCTCGCCGACCAGCTCGGCGGCGCGCGGGTGACATTCTGGAACTTCATCGTGATGGCGCTGGCGGTGGTGGGTGTGCTGTATTTCCTGCCGTCGAACGGCGCGGGCGGCAACTTCACCGGCTTCCTGATCATGTTCCTGATCCTGTTCTTCACCACCGGCATCGGCAACGGTTCGACCTTCCGCATGATCCCGGTGATCTTCCAGACCGAGCGCATGCGCGAAGTCGTCGGCAAGGGCAAGGCCGCGGAAGACCAGGCGATCAAGGACGGCAACAAGGAAGGCGCCGCCGTGCTCGGCTTCTCGGCGGCTATCGGCGCCTACGGCGGGTTTTTCATTCCCAAGAGCTACGGCACCTCGATCTCCCTGCTCGGCAGCCCCGACGGCGCGCTGTACCTGTTCATCGCTTTCTACGTGAGCTGTATCGCGATTACGTGGTGGTACTACTCGCGCCGGAACGCGCCGATGCCGTGTTGAAACATCAGTGCCCAACACCCGGAGCCAGCGTGGAGATTTCGATGAGCGACGGTGTTGGGTGGATCGAGATTGAAGACCGGCCAGGTGCGACCTTCGAGGTCAGAGGGGTTTTACCAGGCACCTGGCACTCGCAAGCATATGCAATGACGGCCAAGGAGTAATACATGTCCCACTTTTTAGACCGCCTTACTTTCTTTGCCCGACCGCGGGAGGAGTTCTCGCACGGGTTTGGGGTAACGAACGGCGAGGACCGTACCTGGGAGGACGGCTACCGCAACCGCTGGGCGCACGACAAGATCGTGCGCTCGACGCACGGGGTGAACTGCACGGGGGCGTGCTCGTGGAAGATCTACGTCAAGGGTGGCATCGTCACCTGGGAAACGCAGCAGACCGATTACCCGCGCACGCGCTGGGACATGCCGAATCACGAGCCGCGCGGCTGCGCGCGGGGGGCGAGCTACAGCTGGTATCTGTACAGCGCGAACCGCGTGAAGTACCCGCTGGTGCGCGGTCGGCTGCTGAGGAGTTGGCGCGAGGCGCGCAAGAGCAAAGACCCGGTGGATGCCTGGGCATCGATCGTCGAGTCGGACGAGAAGCGGCGCGAGTACCAGAAGGTGCGCGGCATGGGGGGCTTCGTGCGTTCGAACTGGGACGAGGTGAACGAGATCGTCGCCGCGGCCAACGTATACACCATCAAGAAACACGGTCCGGACAGGGTGATCGGCTTCTCGCCGATTCCCGCGATGTCGATGGTTTCCTACGCCGCCGGCAGCCGCTACCTCTCGCTGATCGGCGGTGTGTGCATGAGCTTCTACGACTGGTACTGCGATCTGCCGCCGTCCAGCCCGCAGACCTGGGGCGAGCAGACCGACGTGCCGGAATCCGCCGACTGGTACCACGCCGGCTTCATCATCGCCTGGGGCTCGAACGTCCCGCAGACGCGCACCCCGGACGCGCATTTCTTTACCGAAGTCCGTTACAAGGGCACCAAGACCGTCGCCGTCACGCCGGACTACTCGGAAGTCGCCAAGCTCTCCGACATCTGGCTGCACCCGAAGCAGGGCACCGATGCCGCGGTGGCGATGGCGATGGGCCACGTCATCCTCAAGGAGTTCTATTTCGACAAGCGCAGCGAATACTTCGACGACTACGTGCGCCGCTTCACCGACCTGCCGATGCTGGTGACGCTGAAAGAGCAGACGCTGCCGAACGGCCAGAAAGTCATGGTGCCGGACCGCTACCTGCGCGCGTCCGACTTCGACGGCCAGCTCGGGCAGTCGAACAATCCGGAGTGGAAAACCGTCGCGCTAGACGAGAGCGGCAAGGCGGTGGTGCCGAACGGCGCGATCGGTTTCCGCTGGGGCCCGGACGGGCGGCCCGACCAGGGGCAGTGGAACCTGGAGGCGAAGGAAGCACAGCAGGGCAGCGAAGTGAAGCTGAAGCTCTCGCTGCTCGAAGGCGCGGCGGGCAAGGACACCGCGAAGGTTGCGTTCCCGTACTTCGGCGGCATCACCAGCGAGCATTTCCAGAACAACGCGCTGAAAGGCGACAGCCCGGACGTGCTGGTGCGCACGGTGCCGGTTCAGCGCATCGCGACCCAGAGTGGCGAGGTGATGGTGGCGACGGTGTTCGACCTGCAGGCGGCAAACTACGGCGTGGAGCGCGGACTCCCGGGCGAACTCGCAGCGAAGGATTACGACGACGACACGCCTTACACGCCGGCCTGGCAGGAACGCATCACCGGCACGCCGCGCGAGCAGGTGATTGCCGTGGCGCGCCAGTTCGCCGACAACGCCGACAAGACGCAGGGCAGGTCGATGGTGATCATCGGCGCGGCGATGAACCACTGGTACCACAGCGACATGAACTACCGCGGCATCATCAGCATGCTGATGCTGTGCGGCTGCATCGGCAAGAGCGGCGGCGGCTGGGCACATTACGTCGGCCAGGAGAAACTGCGCCCGCAGACCGGCTGGCTGCCGCTGGCGTTTGCTCTCGACTGGGTGCGCCCGCCGCGTCAGCAGAACAGCACCAGTTTCTTCTACGCCCACACCGACCAGTGGCGCTACGAGAAGCTGACGATGGAAGAGGTGCTCTCGCCGCTCGCGGACAAGAAGCAGTACGGCGGCAGCATGATCGACTACAACGTGCGCGCCGAACGCATGGGCTGGCTGCCTTCGGCGCCACAGTTGCAGACCAATCCGATGCAGGTAGTGCGCGACGCGCAGGCCGCCGGTGCCGACCCGAAGGAATACGCGGTCAAGGCGCTGAAGGACGGCTCGCTGAAAATGAGCTGCGAGGATCCGGACGATCCCGCCAACTGGCCGCGCAACCTGTTCGTCTGGCGCTCCAACCTGCTGGGCTCGAGCGGCAAGGGGCACGAATACTTTCTCAAGCACCTGCTCGGCACCAGCCACGGCGTGCAGGGCAAGGACCTCGGCCCGGACGATGCGAAGCCGGCGGAAGTCGTGTGGCACGACAAGGCGCCGGAAGGCAAGCTCGACCTGCTGGTCACGCTGGATTTCCGCATGAGCACCACCTGCCTGTACTCGGACATCGTGCTGCCGACCGCGACCTGGTACGAGAAGAACGACCTCAACACCAGCGACATGCACCCGTTCATCCACCCGCTGTCTACCGCGGTCGACCCGGCGTGGCAGTCGCGCAGCGACTGGGAGATCTACAAGGGCTTCGCGAAGAAGTTCAGCGAGGTCTGCGTCGGGCATCTCGGTGTGGAGAAGGAACTGGTGCTGACGCCGCTGATGCACGACTCGCCGGCTGAGCTCGCGCAGGCGCTGGACGTGAAGGAATGGAAGCGCGGCGAGGTGGATCTGATCCCGGGCAAGACCGCACCGCAGATGGCGGTGGTGGAACGCGACTACCCGAACGTCTACAAGCGCTTCACCGCGCTCGGCCCGCTGATGGACAAGCTCGGCAACGCCGGCAAGGGGATCGGCTGGAACACGCAGACCGAAGTCAAGCAGCTCGGCGATCTCAACGGCCGGGTCACGGCCGAGGGCGTGACCCAGGGCATGCCGAAGATCGAGACCGATATCGATGCCTGCGAAGTGGTGCTGCAGCTCGCGCCCGAGACCAACGGCCATGTCGCAGTCAAGGCATGGGAAGCCTTGGCGAAGCAGACCGGCCGCGAACATGCGCATCTTGCATTGCACCGGGAGGACGAGAAGATCCGCTTCCGAGACATCCAGGCGCAGCCGCGCAAGATCATCTCCAGCCCGACCTGGAGCGGCATCGAATCGGAGACGGTGTCGTACAACGCCGGCTACACCAACGTGCACGAGCTGATCCCGTGGCGCACGCTCACCGGGCGGCAGCAGTTCTATCTCGACCACCCGTGGATGCTCGCCTTCGGCGAGGGGCTGGTCAGCTACCGCCCGCCGGTGGACCTGAAGACCACCTCCGGCATCAAGGGCGTGAAACCGAACGGCAACACGGAAGTGGTGCTGAACTTCATCACGCCGCACCAGAAGTGGGGCATCCACTCCACCTACACCGACAACCTGATCATGCTCACGCTGAGCCGCGGCGGACCGTGCGTGTGGATGAGCGAGGAAGATGCGAGGAAAGCCGGCATCGTGGACAACGACTGGATTGAGCTGTTCAACATCAACGGCGCGATCGCCGCGCGCGCGGTGGTGAGCCAGCGGGTCAACCCCGGCATGGTGATGATGTACCACGCGCAGGAGAAGATCGTGAACACCCCGGGCTCGGAGATCACCGGCGCGCGCGGCGGCATCCACAACTCGGTGACGCGCGCGGTGCTGAAGCCCACGCACATGATCGGCGGTTACGCGCAGTTCAGTTACGGCTTCAACTACTACGGCACCATCGGCACCAACCGCGACGAGTTCGTGGTGGTGCGCAAGATGGCCAAGGTCGACTGGCTGGATACGCCGGTCGCCAGGGAACTGATCCGCCCGGTGCAGGCACATGGAGAATCGGTATGAAGATACGCGCGCAGATCGCAATGGTGCTGAACCTGGACAAGTGCATCGGCTGCCACACCTGTTCGGTCACCTGCAAGAACGTGTGGACCAGCCGGCCGGGGATGGAGTACGCCTGGTTCAACAACGTCGAGACCAAGCCCGGCATCGGTTATCCGAAGGAGTGGGAGAACCAGGACAAGTGGAACGGCGGATGGGTGCGCAAGGCGAACGGCCGCATCGAGCAGCGCCAGGGCGCGAAGTGGAAGCTGCTGATGAAGATCTTCGCCAACCCGAACCTGCCGGAGATCGACGACTACTACGAGCCGTTCACCTTCGACTACGGACACCTGCATAGCGCGCCGGAAATGCAGGCTGTGCCGACCGCGCGCCCGCGCAGCCTGATCACCGGCAAGCAGATGGACAAGATCGTGTGGGGGCCGAACTGGGAGGAGATCCTCGGCGGTGAGTTCGCGAAGCGCGGCAAGGACCGCAACTTCGACGATATCCAGAAGGACATTTACGGCCAGTTCGAAAACACCTTCATGATGTACCTGCCGCGGCTGTGCGAGCACTGCCTGAACCCGGCGTGCGTGGCGAGCTGCCCGTCGGGCTCGATCTACAAGCGCGAGGAAGACGGCATCGTGCTGATCGACCAGGACAAGTGCCGGGGCTGGCGCATGTGCGTGTCCGGCTGCCCCTACAAGAAGATCTACTACAACTGGAAGAGCGGCAAGTCGGAGAAATGCATCTTCTGCTACCCGCGCATCGAGGCGGGCGAGCCGACCGTGTGCTCCGAGACCTGCGTCGGGCGCATCCGCTACCTTGGCGTGCTGCTCTACGACGCCGACCGCATCCACGAGGCGGCGAGCGTCGAGCACGACCGCGATCTGTACGAAGCGCAGCTCGGCCTGTTCCTCGACCCGAACGACCCGCAAGTGATCGCGCAGGCGAAAAGCGACGGCATCCCGGACAAGTGGATGGAAGCCGCGCGCAACAGCCCGACCTACAAGATGGCGGTGGAGTGGAAGGTGGCCCTGCCGCTGCACCCGGAATACCGCACGCTGCCGATGGTCTGGTACGTGCCGCCGCTGTCGCCGATCAGCGCGGCCGCCAACGCCGGCCATATCGGCGCCAACGGCGAGATCCCGGACGTCAAGCAGCTGCGCATTCCGGTGAAGTATCTCGCCAACATGCTCACCGCCGGCGACACCGCGCCGGTGATCCGCGCGCTCGAACGCATGCTGGCGATGCGCGCCTACCAGCGGAGCAAGCACGTCGACGGCCGCGCCAACACCGCGGTGCTGCAGCAGGCCGGACTGGACGAGCAGATGGTGGAAGACATGTACCGGGTGATGGCGATCGCGAACTACGAAGACCGCTACGTGATTCCAAGCACGCACCGTGAGTACGCCGAGAACACGTTCAATGTGCGCGGCGGCTGCGGTTTCTCGTTTGGCAACGGCTGCTCGGAAGGCACCACCCGGACCAGCCTGTTCGGCAGCGAGAAGAAACGCACGATCCCCATCAAGCTGGAGGTTTGACCATGCTCGGACTCACCAAACCCGTACCGGCCTCCGGCAGCCTGCGCGTGTTCGCCGCGCTGCTGGGTTACCCGGACGCCGCGATGCGCGCGCATCTGCCCGAGATGCGGGAAATCCTGCGCAACGAACGCGCGCTGACGGTCGAGCGCCAGGCGGAGATCGATGCGCTGATCGATACGCTGGTGAACGACGAACCACTGGCCACCGAAGCCCGCTACGTGGATTTGTTCGACCGCAGTCGCAACACTTCGCTGCACCTGTTCGAGCACGTGCACGGCGATTCGCGCGACCGCGGCCCGGCGATGATCGACCTGGCGCAGACCTACGAACAGGCCGGTCTGTATCTCGCGCCGGGGGAACTGCCGGACTACCTGCCGGTGGTGCTGGAGTTCGTTTCCACCCAGCCGCCGCGCGAGGCGCGCGCCTTCCTGGGCGAGATCGCGCACATCCTCAATTCCCTGTTCAGCGCGTTGCAGAAACGCGAGAGCACGTACGCAAGCGTGATGGGCGCCCTGCTGGAACTGGCTGGCGAACAGGCGCAGACGGTCAAACTGGCGGCCGAGCCGCCGCTGGACGAGAACTGGGCCGAACCGCCGGTGTTCGACGGCTGCTCGACGAAGGGCCAGGCCAGTCCCGGCCAGCCGCAGCCGATCCGCATCGTGCGCAGGCAGGACAAGACAGGAGCAGCCGTATGAACACCTTCGAAAACTATGTGCACTTGTTTTTCTTCAGTGCCTACCCGTATATCTGCATGGTGGTGTTCCTGGTCGGCAGCCTGGCGCGCTTCGACCGCGACCAGTTCACCTGGAAGAGCGACTCGTCGCAGATGCTGCGCACCGGCACGCTGCGCTGGGGCAGCAACTTGTTCCACTTCGGCATCATCTTCCTGTTCTTCGGCCACCTGATCGGCCTGCTCACGCCGCACTGGGTTTACGAGCCGTTCATATCGCCGGCGAACAAGCAACTGGTCGCGATCTATGCAGGTGGCGTCGCCGGCATCATCTGCTTCGTTGGCCTCACGCTGCTGATTCACCGGCGCGCGTTCGACCCGCGCATCCGGCTGACCAGCCACCGCACCGATCTGGCGATCCTGATCATCCTGTGGGTGCAGCTCACGCTTGGCCTGATCACGCTGCCGTTCTCGTTCTCGCATACCGACGGCAGCGTGATGCTGGTGCTGTCCGACTGGTCGCAAAGGGTTTTCACCTTCCGCGTCGGTGACGCCGAAGGGTTGATTCCTCTCGCGTGGCCTTACAAGGTGCACCTCGTACTGGGCATGACCATTTTCCTGTTATTCCCCTTCAGCCGGCTGGTCCACGTGTGGAGCGGGTTCGCCACCATCTTCTACCTGTTCCGCTCGCCGCAGGTGGTGCGCAGCCGGCGCCTGAATCTGCCGGCCGGCCACGATGAGCCGCAGCGCAGCCTGCGCGGGTGAGGAGAGAACGATGCCGAACGACATGAATGCCGTCGCCAACGTCGCACGCGTCAACGGCGCGGTGCTGAATACGGCGGAAGAACTCCTTGCGCCGGAAGAACTGCGCCAGCGTGCCTGCACCGAACTGCTGCGCCAGGCGGCGCAACGCGCCGGGCTGCTGGATGCCGACGACCGGCCGAGTGCCGACGGCGTGATCAGCGAGGCGGCGGCCGCCGCGATCGAGACGCTGCTCGATCAGGCGCTGGAGGTTCCCGAACCTTCGGAGGAGGCCTGTCGCCGCCACCATGCCGCAAACGTAAACGCGTGGCGCACGGGAGAGCGCGTGCGCGTGCGCCACATCCTGTTTGCGGTGACGCCGGGTGTCGATGTCGTCGCCCTGCGCAAACAGGCGGAGCCGGTCTATCTCGACGTGCGCTGCCGTGCCGCAGGCGAAGGCGACGTGTTCGCCGAGGCGGCGCGCAAATGGTCGAACTGCCCGAGCGGCGAACAGGGCGGCGACCTCGGCTGGCTGGAAGCCGGCGACTGCGCGCCGGAGTTCGCGCGCGAGCTGATCGGCCGCATCGAGGTGGGCGTGTTGCCGCGGCTGGTGCACAGCCGCTTCGGTTTGCACATCGTCGAGGTGTTGGAGCGCGAGCCCGGCGTGGCGCAGTCGTTCGAATCGGTGCGCGGCGCGGTGGCAATGGTGTTGCGCCAGCAGACCTGGGTGACGGCGCTGCGCCAGTACCTGCAGTTGCTCGCCGGCAAAGCCGTGCTGGAGGGCGTCGAACTGGATGCGGCAGATACGCCGCTGGTGCAGTAGCGTGAATATCTCGAGTTTCGACGATCTGCTCGAGGCCGCACGCGCGCAACCCGAGCCGCAGCGACTGCTGTTCGTGTTCGCCGGCGCGGAACTGCCGGAGGACAGCACGCCGGAGCAACGTGCGCACTTCGAAGCCGGCCAGGGTGGCGCACTGGTGCCGTTGATGTCGGTGGACAAGGATCCGCGTGAACTGGAGGGCTTCGACACTCTGGTCGAGGAGGCGCGCCAGTTCGGACCCGAGTGGGCGGTGGTGTTCGTCGCCGGCCTGTCGGGACGCGACGGACGCGCGCCGTCAAGCGGCGAAGCCGATCGCTCCCTGCAGCGCATGATCGATTCCATCAAGGCCGGCGCGGTTGGCTCGTTCATTCCCTTCGACCGGCAGGGGCAGCCAATGCTGCTCAATTGAGACTGCATCGGACCGGCAGCGCGACATGGACAACGACATCCTGAAGCGCCTGCGGCAATTCAGGACGCGATACTTTCCCCGATTCCGCAAGACATTCCGGCAGCTCGCGGATGAAGGACAGCACCCGTCGGTGCTGTTCATTAGCTGTTCCGATTCGCGCGTGGTGCCGTACCTCTTGATGGACTGCGGGCCGGGGGAGCTGTTCATCGTGCGCAACGTCGGCAACCTCGTGCCGCCGTACGATGCTTCCGCCGGCTACCA
>DATKEK010000079.1:0-10779 GCA_035512195.1 Burkholderiales bacterium | reverse complement strand
AGAATCCGCTTTGCCCTGCTGGCCGCAATCCTCAAGTGTTCAACGGCGCGTAATCCTATAGTAAAACGAAACCATTTTGGCCGTGGCGCCGCGGATATCTGCATGGAGGATAATGGCGAACATAGTCGCGGTCACGATCCGCTTTCGCTGTGCAAAACAGCTTGGCGCGAACTTCCCCGCTTCCTGACACCACAATTACCCGGGTAAAGCCGAGAACATGACCGATCAAGGAACCCCGCACCCGCACGCCGTCACCGCCCCCCACCCGCCTCTTGACCGCTATTACAGGGATGAAACGCAGCGGTGCGGCTGGGTGCGACGCATGTTCGACAACACTGCATCGGACTACGACCGCATCGAACGCCTGATCGGTTTCGGCTCGGGTTCGCGCTACCGCCGGGATGCACTTGCACGGGCCGGCCTGAAAGCCGGCATGCGCGCGCTGGATGTCGGCGCAGGCACCGGACTGGTCACCCGGCAGGCCGCGGCAATCGTCGGCGACCCGGCACTGATCATCGGCGTCGATCCCAGTCCGGGCATGCTGGAATGTGCCAGGGTTCCGGCGGGCGTGAAGATGGTGGAGGGATCGGCGGAACATATCCCGTTTCCGGATACGAGCTTCGACTTCGTCAGCATGGGTTATGCCCTGCGGCACCTGAGCGATCTCTCTGTCGCATTTCCCGAATGCCTGCGTGTGCTCAAGCCGGGCGGACGGCTGTGTATTCTGGAGATCACGCGACCGCAAAGGAAATTCGTTGCCGCCATGCTCAAGGTTTACCTGCGCGGCATTGTGCCGCTGGTGGCGCGTGTCTCCGCGCGCAATGACGACACGCCGGCTTTGTGGGCATATTACTGGGATACGATCGAGCAGTGCGTACCGCCGAAGGCGGTATTGCAGGCGCTGGAGAGCGCCGGCTTCCGGCACGTTCGCCGCCATGTGGAACTGCAGATGTTTTCCGAATACTGCGCGGAAAAACCGGCTGCTTAAGAATGGCCCCGCGAAGATGCGCCTGGTTCCCGCAATACTCGCCGCAGCCGCTGTCGCCCTGATGTCACCGGACGCGTCCGCCGCAAACGACCGCGAGGAAACGGTGTGTGGGTTCATCCGCGAACGCCTGGCTTTTTCACTGTGGAGTTCGGTCGCCGGCAAGCCCGACCCGGCCGCGGCACATCGCGTGCCGAACGCAACGCCGGTAGAACATCTTACGGCAGATGGCCGCACGCTCAGGGGCTACAGGCTCAGGCTGGCAGACCACACGGAGAGCCGACCGCAGGCAAAAGGCTTCGTGCTGATGGCGCAGGGGAACGCCATGCTGGCGGACCAGCTGCTCGATCATCTGCATGCGTTCACTGCGGAAGGCCATGACGTCTATGTCTACGACTATCGCGGGTACGGCGCCTCCGAGGGCAAGCGCAGGCTGAAAGCGATTGTGCAAGACTACGCGGAGATTTTTTCCGACTTGAGCAAAATCCATGGTGGCGATAAGCTGCTGTACGGCGTGTCTTTCGGAGGAATCGTGGTAGCCAATGTCATCAACGCACAACCGCAGTTCGACCGTGCCGCGATCGATTCCACGCCAAGCCGGGTCTCCGGATACGGGTGTCCGCGCGATTACGATCCAGTCGAGAATCTGCCGCGGGACGCTTCCAATATGCTGTTGATCAACGGCATGCGCGACACGGTGGTGCCGGCGCGGCAAAGCGCGGAACTGCTGGATACGGCGGAGCAGCGCGGCGCGACCGCAATCCGGTCGAAGCAATATGCGCATCCTTTTCAGGATTATGATCCTCAGGTCCGGCTGGCGAGAAACCAGCAGATCCGGTCATTTCTCGTCGGACGATAGGAACGGATCGTTTGCGACTCGACAATAATCGTACGTGCACAATTCCAAAGGAGTCACGAAATTGGACGACGTTCTGAATCGCCGGCGACGCCAGGCGCGCAAAGTCAACGGCCTCGCGTTCTTCCAGGGCTTTCTGCGGCACCCGAACCTGGTCGGGTCGATCATCCCGAGTTCGCGATTTCTGGAACGCAGGGTGGTGGATGTCGCGGCGATCGCAAATGCCAGGCTGGTCGTCGAACTGGGTCCGGGTACCGGCGGAACCACCAGGGCGATTCTCGACGCGCTGCCGCAAGGCTCGAAGCTGCTGGCGATCGAACTCGATCCAGAGTTCGTCGCGTTGCTCAGCTCCGAACCCGATTCGAGACTGATAGTCCATCAAGGTAGTGCAGAACAGATCGGCGAGGCGCTGGCGATACACGGATTGCCGAGGCCCGACGTGGTGGTTTCCGGAATCCCGTTCTCGACCATGCCGGTGGCAGTGGGAAAGCGCATTGTGTCGGAAGTCTGGTCCTGCCTGGCGCCGGGCGGCAGGTTCGTCGCCTACCAGTTCCGCGACCGCGTAGCGCTGCTCGGGCGCAAACTGATCGGCAGGCCGAAGATCGAGGTCGAACTGCTCAATGCGCCACCGATGCGCGTTTATCACTGGCACAAGCCGCGGGCGGCGCAGCATGCCGAGCCGGCCTGATTGCAGGCATCGATGTTTTACGAGGAATGCAGAATGGTGAAGCCGATTCGAATGCTCCTGATATTTTCGGCGCTCGCCGCGGCGCCTGCAGGCGCGCAGACCCCGGATATCCGCCCGGGTCTTTGGGAGATCTCCATGAGCGGTATCGGCGAAGTCCGGCAGGAGTTCTGCGTCACCCCGGAAATGGTCAGAAACATGCGCGAACTCACGATGCAGCGCGATCCGGCGAGCGACTGCAGACACTCGAACGAAAAAGTTTCAGGTAAGACGCGGACTTTCGATATCACCTGCACCACGCCCGCGCAGTACAAGGCCAGAGTGCGCCTCATGGTGGAAAGCCCTGACCGGTTCACCATGATCCAGGATTTCACGATGGATCTCGGTGGCCAGCAACAGCAGGGCTCCGCCACCATGGCCTACCGGCGCATAGGCGAGTGCCAGTAGAAACCTGTTATCCCACGCAGTCCCGGCCCGAGATTCAAACCCTCCGCAAGTGATCAGCAGGCAGTACACCTTCCGCTTCCCCGTGCAGTCGGCGCAGGCACTGACAAGGCTGGAAGCGGCGACGAAGACTGGCGAAGACCGGGGAATGGCAGTAGAAACCACCGGCGGCACGGTAAAGGTCTTCCGCAAGCAGGGCGGGCTGTTCACCAACGGGTTCGCGCCGATCTTCGTCGGCGCCTTCCGCGATACCCCTGAGGGCGCCGAACTTCGCGGACGCTTCCGGCTGCACCTGGTCGCGACCGCGATCATCGCGGGATTGATCGGGCTGTCACTCTATCACCTGCTGAGCACGCTCACGATGCCCGAACTGGCGCCAGGCTATCCGGAGGGATGGAAGGCGCAGCGTATCCGCTTCGAACTGCAGTTCATCGGCTTTTCAGCGCTGGTGCTGTTCTTCGCGTGGCTGGCCGGCAAACCGTTGCGCGAGCGGATCGTCGCGCTGATTTATTCCAGCATTGCGTTGAACGCGGACGCACCGGCCGACGCAAAGTCTTCCGAAAACCGCAGACAACGTAAAAACCGCTGAAGCTTCAGGCGTAGGACTCTTCGAGCAGTTGCAGATAGTCGGCGACCGAAGCGGGCCTCGGATTGGTCGCATGGCAGTGATCCCTGGGCGCCAGCGCGGCGATCTTCGGCAGCGCAGCCTTCTGCACGCCCATCGCCTTCAGCCCCGCGGGCAGGCCGAGCCTCGCGTTAAGGTCGGCAATCGCCTGCGGCACGTCCGTGCCGTCGGGCAACCCCATCACCCTGCCGATGCGCGCAATCTTGTCGCCGACGTTCGGCCGGTTGAACCGCAACACGGCCGGCAACAGCACCGCGTTCAGGGTGCCGTGATGCAGCTTCAGATCCGGCAATGCACCCAGCGGATGCGATAGTGCATGCACCGCACCGAGGCCTTTCTGAAATGCCATCGCCCCTTCCATCGCCGCCATCATCATGTTCCAGCGCGCGTCGCGGTCCTGACCGTTGGTGGTCGCGCGCTCGATGTTCGTGGCGCAGCGTTCCAGGCCGTCGATCGCGATCGCCTCCGCCGGCGGGTTCACCGCGGGCGCGAGGAAAGTCTCGATGCAGTGGGCCATCGCATCCATGCCGGTGGCAGCGGTCAGCAACGGCGGCAGGCCGAGCGTCAGCTCCGGGTCGCACAGCGCGACTTTCGGCAACAGGTTCGGTGAGAGGAACCCAAGCTTGCGCCCGTCGTTCAGGATGATCACCGAGCCGCGCCCGACTTCGCTGCCGGTACCGGCAGTGGTCGGGATCGCAATCAGCGAAGCCACCGCCGCGGTGATCCGCGGCACGCCGCCTTCGACCGCGGCATATTGCGCCAGTGGGCCGGGGTGAGTCGCAAGCAGCGCGACGGCTTTGCCGAGATCCATCGACGAGCCTCCGCCGATCGCGATCACGCCGTCGGCACCGGCCTGTCTGTAACTTTCGAGCGCGGCGCGCACCGCGGCTTCGGTGGGATTCGGCGGCGTGCCGTCGAAGACCGCGTACGGTAGTTTGCCGAGCCGATCCGTGAGCCGAGCGAGCAGCCCGGCCGCAGCCACGCCCTTGTCGGTCACGATGAGCGGACGCGCTATCTTCAGGCGTTCGCATTCCTGCCCGATGAGCGCGATTGCGCCGAAGTCGAACTGCACGGTAGTGAGATAGCTGATGGTAGCCATGAGAAAAGTCGATCCGATGAATGACAGGTCGGCAGGGATTATCCCACGACCGCGCCAGATGCCCCCTCGCGCGCCTGCGAAGGCCTGCGAAGGATCGTTGCCTGCGTTAAGCTTTCGCCACACCGCAACTTCAAGACTATTCGAATTCCAGTCGAAAGAGCGCCATGAAGACGATACTCACCGCCGCAATGGTTTGCACCGTGCTTGTGCTGTTCGCCTGCGCCGGCGCCGAGCGCAAATCCGGCGAGCTGCCGTTTCCCGCAAAGAGACTCTCGCAAAAAGGTTTTTCGTTCGTGCCGCCGAACGAACCCTATTGGGTCATCGTGGGGCGCAATGATTCGCAGTTGCTGCTTGCGCGCCAGCGAACGCTTACCGATGAAACGGTTTCTGTCATGGCGGTGTTCGTCGATCTTCCCGAGACTGCCTCCACCGGAGACCTCGTCCGCCACGTCAGAACCTCGGACCAGCAGGCAGTGAATGCGCCACGCTACCGCGTGCGCGAGCACCAGGTCGACGAGCGCGGCGTGAGCAGCGCATTCTGCGTGCGCTCTTACATGCTGGTGGAGGACCACGAGGGCGAACGCATGGCAAGGACTATTGGCGCCGTTATGCTGGAGACACTCACCCTCATCTGCCCGCATCCTGCCGACCGGCGGCTCGGGGTCAGCCTGTCCTACTCGCACCGGTTTCACCCCGAGGATCGGGACCGGCAGCTGATTCCCAAGGGCAACGCGATGTTCGAGTCGCTCGAGTTCCGCGACCTCTGAGGCCGGCCGGCAATCGCGTCCCAACCGGATGGAGAAAGTCCGTCTTTCGAAAGTGATGTCCGAACGCGGCCTGTGTTCGCGCCGGGAGGCGGACGGCTACATCGAACAAGGCCTGGTCTTCGTAGACGGCGTGAAGATCACGCAGCTCGGCACCCGCATCTTCCCGGATCAGCAGATCACACTGGCAAAGTCCGCACAGTCGCAGCAGACCGCGCGCGTAACCATCTTGCTGAACAAGCCCGTCGGCTATGTTTCCGGGCAGGCGGAGGAAGGCTACCGGCCGGCAGTGACTCTGATCACACCGGACGCGCATTTCACCGGCGACAAGTCCGCGCTGCGCTTCAGCCGCGCGCACCTGCGCGGACTGGCGCCGGCCGGGAGGCTCGACATCGATTCGCAGGGATTGCTGGTTTTGACGCAGGATGGGCGCATAGCAAAACAGCTCATCGGCGAGGACTCGGCGATCGAGAAGGAGTACCTGGTCCGCGTCGAGGGCAGACTAACAAAGGAAGGCCTTCGCCTGCTGAACCACGGGCTGTCGCTCGACGGCAAGCAGCTCAAGCCGGCAAAGGTCAGCTGGCAAAACGATGACCAGTTGCGGTTCGTGCTGCAGGAGGGCCGCAAGCGCCAGATCCGCCGCATGTGCGAGCTGGTCGGACTGAAAGTCACCGGCCTCAAGCGCGTGCGCATCGGCAACGTGAAGCTCGGCGACCTGCCCAGCGGCCAGTGGCGTTACCTGCACGACGACGAGCGCTTCTGACCGTGCTTGGTGCCGGGACCTGCAGATTCACCACAAAGGCACCAAGGCACCAAGACACGAAGAAACACAACGCAACCGCATTTTGCTTCGTGTCCCTTCGTGCATTCGTGTCTTTGTGGTGAACTGCCCGCCGCCTTCGTTGGCCAAGGCTTAGATCTTCTTCCACGCCTTGCGCGGGCGGGCGAACTCGGCAGTCTGCTCGCCCTGCTTCAGCGCCGCGAACTGCGCGCGCTGGTGCGCGGCGTCGCCGAACAGGATGTCGATCGCCGAGAGCCGCTTGAAATAGTGACCGACCGCAAGCTCGTCGGTCATGCCCATGCCGCCGTGCAACTGGATCGCCTGCTGGCCGACGAAGCGCCCCGCCCTGCCGATGAACTCCTTGGCAGCAATCACCGCCCGGCGGCGCTCGTAAGCATCTTCCGAGTCGACCCTGCCCGCGGCGAGTACCGCCATCGAGCGCGCCTGCTCCAGCTGGATGAACATGTCCACCGCGCGATGCTGCAGCACCTGGAAGCGGGCGATCGGCACGCCGAACTGCTGTCGCGTCTTCAGATACTCGAGCGTCGCCTCGTGGATCACGCTCATCACGCCAACCGCTTCCGCGCACAAGGCCGCAGTCGCGCGCTGTGCCACGCGCTCGATCAGCGGCATGGCGCCATCCAGCGTGCCGATCACGGAATCCGGGCCGACCCTGACGCCGTTCAACTGCACGTCGAGCGCGCGCGTCCCGTCGAACAGCGGGTACTCCTGGCCGCCCAGATTCTCGTCGTCGCACTCGACGATGAACAGCGTCACGCCCTGCGCGTCGCCGGGCTCGCCGCTGGTGCGCGCAGACACTATCAGCTTCTCCGCCACCGAACCACCGAGCACCAGGGACTTGCGGCCTTCCAGCACCCAGTTATTGCCGTCCGCCTTCGCGCGCGTTGCGACATGCTCGAGTTCATAGCGCGATTCCGGTTCGAAGTGCGCGAAGGCGAGCAGCAGCGAGCCGTCGACGATCTTCGGCAGCAGGATCTTTTGCTGCCATGCGGCACCGCCGAGATCGATCGCGCCGCCGGCAAGAATCACGGTCGCAAGATAGGGCTCCACCACGAGATGGCGGCCGAGCGCCTCCATCACCAGCATGGTTTCCACCCCGCCTCCGGAGAATCCGCCGTGTTCCTCGGCGAACGGCACGCCCAGCATGCCCAGTCCCGCGAGCCCTTCCCACACCTCCTGCGACATCGCCTGGCGACTGGCCACCATCTCGCGCCGCAGTTCGAACGAGTAGTTCTTCTGCAGGAAGCGCTCGACCGAGTCGGCGAGCATCTGCTGTTCTTCAGTAAGCGAAAAGTCCATACCGAAATCGACCCTCTTTCAACGCGAAGGACACGAAGGCATCACGAAGGAGAAACGGAAAGTACGCCCCATGGACAATCATTGTCGATCGGGTATTACAGCCCCAGCACCCGCTGCGCGATGATGTTGCGCTGGATCTCGTTGGTGCCGCCGTAAATGCTCACCTTGCGGTAGTTGAAATAGCGCGCGGCGAGCGGCGTCGAGTATTCCGGTCCCGGCGTCGAGTATTCCGGTCCCGGCGTCGCACCGATCCAGTTGTCGCCCCATGCCATCGGCAGATGCGGCAGCGCAGACGGTCCGACCGCTTCCATCTGCAGTTCGGTCAGCGCCTGCTGGATATCCGTGCCCTTGATCTTCAGTATCGATGCCTCGGGTCCCGGCGCCTTGCCTTCGCGTTCCGCCGCGGCGACCCGCAGCACCGTCATCTCCAGCGCCATGAGATCGATCTCGACCTGGGCAATGCGATCGCGGAACAGCGGATCCTCGATCAGCGGCCGCCCGCCCGCGCGTTCCTGCGCAGCGACGTGCTTCAGGAACCGCAGTTCGCGCTTGGAGTGGCCGACCCCGGCAATGCCGGTGCGCTCGTGTGACAGCAGAAACTTCGCGATCGACCAGCCACGGCCTTCTTCTCCGACCAGGTTATCTGCCGGCACTTCGACATCCTGGAACCAGACTTCGTTGACCTCGTGCTCTCCTTCGATGGTGATGATCGGGCGCACCTCGACACCAGGCGACTTCATGTCGATCAGCAGCATCGAGATGCCTTCCTGTTTCTTGCCGCTGCTCGACGTACGCACCAGGCAAAAGATCATGTCCGCCCAGTGCGCGTGCGTGGTCCAGGTTTTCTGCCCGTTCACGATGTAGACGTCGCCACGACGCTCGGCACGGGTCTTGAGCGACGCCAGGTCCGAACCCGAACCCGGCTCGGAATAACCCTGGCACCACCAGACATCGGCCGACAGGATGCCCGGGAGATACCGGCTCTTCTGCTCATCGCTGCCGAAGGCGATCAGCACCGGGCCGATCATCGACAGGCCGAACGGCGACAGCCGCGGCGCGCCTGCGAGCGCGCACTCTTCTTCGAAGATATGCCGCTGCACCGCATTCCAGCCGGTGCCGCCGTGTTCGACCGGCCAGCCCGGCACGATCCAGCCCTTTTCGAACAGGGCCTTGTGCCAGCGGTGCACGTCATCCTTACGGATGCGGCGGTGTTCGAGCACCTTGCGTTTCACCTCGCCCGGCAGTTTCTCTTCGAGAAAACTCCGGACTTCTTGGCGGAACGCCGTTTCCTCTGGGGTAAATGCGAGATCCATCTTTGTCGGCGGGTCTGAATGGCCCCATTAGGGGGCCGGGAAGCGGGGAAGGATAAGGGATGGCTTCGGCAGCGGCAACCGCGCTGGCGGCGAGAACGTCCGCGGACCTATAATGCGTCATCTGCAGGACGCTTTTCGCATGCGCCGGCCGGCGCGCTCCGGGGGTATACATGAACATCCGCGACAATCACGCTGTACGGGAAGTCAACCAGGCACTGAATCTCGAGCCGCTCTGGCTCCCGTTCACGCCCAACCGCCAGTTCAAGGCCGCCCCGCGCCTGTTGGCGGGCGCGAAGGACATGCACTACATCACCACCGACGGGCGCAAGGTGCTCGACGGCTGCGCAGGCTTATGGTGCGTGAATGCCGGGCACTGCCGCGAGCCGATCGTGAATGCGATCAAGAAGCAGGCCGAGACGCTCGACTACGCGACCGCGTTCAACATGGGGCACCCCACCGCGTTCCAGGCGGCGGAATCCCTGGTGCGCATTGCACCGAAAGGCCTGGATCACGTGTTCTTCGTGAATTCCGGCTCGGAAGCGGTCGATACCGCGCTCAAGATCGCCCTGGCATATCACCGCGTGCGCGGCGAAGGGCACCGGCATCGGCTGATCGGACGCGAGCGCGGCTACCACGGCGTCGGTTTCGGCGGCATTTCCGTGGGCGGCATGTCGCCAAACCGCAAGGTATTCAGCGCCGCGATGCTGCCGGGCGTGGATCATCTCCCGCACACCCACAATCTCGAGAAGAACGCATTCTCCAAGGGGCAGCCCGAGTGGGGCGCGCATCTCGCCGACGATATCGAACGCATCGTCGCGCTGCACGATGCCTCCAATATCGCCGCGGTGATCGTCGAGCCGGTCGCCGGCTCCACCGGCGTGCTGGTTCCGCCCAAAGGCTACCTGCAGCGTCTGCGCCAGCTTTGCGACAAGCACGGTCTGCTGCTGATCTTCGATGAGGTCATCACCGGATTCGGCCGTACCGGATCGGCCTTTGCTTCGCACACGTTCGACGTCATACCCGACATAATCACCTTCGCCAAGGGCATTTCCAACGGCGCGGTGCCGCTCGGCGGCGTGCTGGTGAAGAAGGAAATCTACGATGCCTTCATGACCGGGCCCGAAGGCGCCCCGGAGTTCTTCCACGGCTACACGTACTCGGGGCATCCGCTCGCCGCCGCCGCCGCGATCGCGACGCTCGACCTCTACGATCAGGAAGGTCTGTTCGACCGCGCGCGGGAACTCGCGCCCTATTACGAACAGGCAGTGCATTCGCTCAAAGGCCTCCCGCACGTGATCGACGTACGCAACCTCGGCCTGATGTGTGGCGTGGAACTCGACCCGATCCCCGGCAAGCCGGGCTTGCGTGCCTTCGAGCGCTTTCAGAAGTGTTACGAAAAGGGCGTCATGGTGCGCTCGGCCGGCGAGGTCATGGCCATCACCCCGCCGCTGATCGCGGAGAAGAAGCACATCGACGAGATCGTCGGCACCCTCGCCGATGTGCTCAAGTCGATGCCCTGAAGTCCACGGCGTCAAACACGAAGGACACGAAGAGAAGCACGCAACGCAAGCATTGAGTCTCGCCTGTCGCGGGCGCTGCGCGCCGGCGCGGTAGCGAAGTACCCTGAATCCGAACCGGACGAATTCTCGCGGTTCCGTTTCAGGTTTTGTTTCCTCTTCGTGTTCCCTTCGTATCCTTCGTGTCCTTCGTGTTGAAAGAGGTTGGGTTTCCAGCATGAAAATCGTCATCGCACAGATGGAGCACGAGACGAACACGTTTTCGCCCGTGCCTACTCCATGGGAATCCTTCGGGCCGAAGGGGCCGCTGCTCGGCAAGGACGCGGCGCGCGGAATGAAGGGCACGCGCACGCCGATCGGCGCGTTTCTCGATCTCGCCGAGCAGGCCGG
>DATKEK010000078.1:0-13821 GCA_035512195.1 Burkholderiales bacterium | reverse complement strand
GCGAGCCCGATCGAGCCGACCAGCGTGAAGAATCCGCCGACCAGGATGAAAAAGGACACGATTGCTTCGACGATCATGCGCGCCTCCTATTCAATAATGTCGCCGGAGATCAGGTACTTCGCCAGCGCGACCGTGCCAATGAAGCCGAGCAGCGCAATCAGCAGCGCCGCCTCGAAGTACAGTTTCGAGCCGGTGCTGATGCACAGCAGCACGATCAGCCCGACGACATTGATGTAAAGCGTATCCAGCGCGAGGATGCGGTCGGTAGAATCCGGCCCGCGCACGAGGCGCAGCACGTTCAGCAGCAGCGCCGCGCCCAGCATCCAGGCGCCGATGGCGATCGAAGTCTCTAGCATCCGAATATCTCCTTCAGTCCGCGCTCGTAGCGATTCTTGATCTGCGCGATCTGCTGCTCCTCGTTTGCGAGATCGAGTACGTGCACCCGCAGCCGGGTCACCTTATCGTCGAGGTCCACCGACACCGTGCCGGGTGTGAGCGTGACGATGCCGCCAAGAATCGAGGCCACGCCGGGGTCGTCGAGATCGAGCGGCACGGTGATCCAGTGCGGCCGCAGCCGGCTCTTCGGGCCGAGCACCAGGATCGACACCCGCACGTTTGCAATGACGATGTCCCCCAGCACGATCAGGGCGAACCGCAGCGCATAGAACGGCCTGCGGATCGTGAGCAGCCGCGGCAGGTAGCGCTGAAAGGCGTGCGGCAGCGCGGTCGCGAGGACCGCGCCGAACAGGATCTGCGCAAAGGCGAGCGTGGTGTTCAGCAGCAGCCAGATCGCCAGCAGGAATGCCGACAGGACCGGGTGCGGAAGCAGGCGTCGCAAGGCGTTCATCGCAGCACCTCCGCGCCTTTCTTCAGAAGCTCCGCGCCGTAGGCATACGCACTCGCGTGCTGGGCGGCGCTCTTCGAAGCATAGGCGGCGATCGGCCCTGCCGCGGCGGCGAGCGCCACGGTCACGGCGGCGAGAAACGCCGCCGCGGACACGTTGCGGCGCCAGCTTTCCCTGATCTCGGGCGCGGGCTCGTGCGCGCAGTGCCAGAAGAACTGGATGCCGGCGCGCGCGAGCGCGAGCAGGTTCAACAGCGAACCGGTCAGCGCGATGAACAGAATCCAGCCGAACGCAGGATCACGCAACGCGGCGACAAGCACCATCGCCTTGCCCATGAACCCTGCGAGCGGCGGCAGGCCAGCCGTGGCGATCGCGAGCACGAAGAACAGGATGCCGTAGAGCATGCTGTTGTCCATCGCGGTCGACCGGCAGATGCGGTCGCCGTCCGCGCCACGCGACGCAGCGATGGCGTCGGCGAGCAGAAACAGCGCAGCAACCGAGATCACGCTGTGCACCAGGTAGAACTGCGCGGCGAGGAAACCTGCCTCGGTGCCGAGGGCCGCGGACACCAGCACCAGCCCGCTGGAACCGATCGCGAGATAGCCACACAGTTCGCGCAAGGTGGATGCGCCGAGCGCGCCGATGCCGCCGAATGCGACGGTGGCGAGCGCGGCCGGCATCAGCCACGCGTCCACCGCATGCGCGAGCGGCCCGGCGTCGGGCCCGAACACCAGCCCGTGCACGCGCAGGATCGCGTACACCCCGACCTTGGACAGCACCACGAAGATCGCGGCGACCGGCGCGGCGGCCGCGCCGTAGGTTGCAGGCAGCCAGAAATACAGCGGCAGCAGCGCGGCCTTCAGCGCGAACACCACCATCAGCAGCAGCGCCGCAGCGCGCACCGCCGGCTCCTGGTGCGGGGCGATCGAGGAGACCTTCATCGCAAGGTCGGCGAGATTGAGCGTGCCGGTGGCGCCGTAAATCAGCGCGACGCCGACCAGGAACAGCGTGGAGCCGACCAGGTTGAGCACGACGTAATGAATGCCGGCCGCACGCCGCGCGCCGCCCGCGCCATGCTGCAGCAGGCAGTACGAGGCGATCAGCATCAGTTCGAAGAATACAAACAGGTTGAACAGGTCGCCGGTGAGAAAGGCGCCGTTCAGACCCGCAAGCTGGAACTGGAACAGCGGATGGAAGTCGCGCCCGCGTTCGTCCCAGCCGGAAAGCGCATGCATCAGCGCGGCGAGCCCGCAGAACGCAGTAAGTGTCACCATCATCGCGGACAGCGGATCGAGCACCAGCGCAATGCCGAACGGCGGCGGCCATGCGCCGAGCGCATACACTTCCGCGCCCTGCCCCGCCAGCCCGACGAGACGCAGCGAAATCAGCGCAAGCAGCAGCGTCGAGGCAATGGCGAGCGCGCGCTGCGCGCGCAGCCCGAGCGGCAGCATGGTCAGCAGTGCGGTCGCGAACGGCAGCGCGACCGGCGCGATCACCCAGTGGTTCACCGCGAGCCCTCCCGGCCGTCAACGTGATCGGTGCCGAGATCGCCCTTCGCGCCGACAGCAAGCGCAAGAAAGAACGCGATCATGCCGAACCCGATCACGATCGCGGTCAGTACCAGCGCCTGCGGTAACGGATCGGAATACGCTTCGCGCGTGCCAATGATCGGCGGCCGGTCGAACACCATGCCACCGGCGACGAACAGCATCAGGTTCACGCCGTAGGAAAGGAACGTCAGCCCGAGCGCCACCGGAAACGTGCGCGCGCGCAGCACCAGGTAGACCCCGGCGGCGAACAGGATGCCAATGACGGAGGCTACGAGGGCTTCCATGGTTCGTCTCCTTCTGGCGAAAGCCGTCCGAGCGTGGACAGTACCAGCATGATGGTGCCGACCACGGTCAGGAAGATACCGACGTCAAACGCCACTGCGGTGGCGAGCGGAATCTCGCCGAGCAGCGGAATATGTGGGTGGCTGTGCCAACTGGTCAGGAAGGGCGCGCCGAACAGCCAGCTCCCGGCACCGGTGAGGAAGGCGATGCCCAGGCCGCCGGTGAGCAGCGAGCGGTAGGCGAACCGCAGGCGCGCTTCGGACCAGGCAATCCCGTTCGCGACGTAGAGCAGTACGCCGGACGCGCCGGCGACGAGGCCGGCGATGAATCCGCCGCCCGGCAGGTTGTGCCCGCGCAGGAAAATGTACAGCGCGGTGAGCAGCGCGGCAGGCAACAGGATCTGCGCTGACTTCGCCAGCATCACCGAGCGACTCGCCGGGGTGGTGCCTTCGCGCGGTGCCGAGCCGGCGCCAAGCATCGCCATCACGCCGAGCGCGGCGACCGCAAGCACCGTCACCTCGCCTAGCGTATCGAAGCCGCGGAAATCGACCAGGATCACGTTGACGACATTGGTACCGCCGCCGAGCGTCGCGCTGTTGGCGAGAAAGTACTCGGAGATGGAATGGTGCGGGCGCGTCAGCAGCCACCACGCGATGCCGCCGGCACCCACGCCGGACAGCGCCGCCAGCCCGATGTCGCGCACGCGCTGCCGCAGGAGCGTTTCCAGCGAGGACATCTGCGGCAGGAAGCGCAGCACCAGTACCAGCAGGATAACGCTCGCGGTCTCGACCACCAGCTGGGTGAGCGCAAGATCCGGAGCGGAGAAGTAAGCGAAGATCGCCGAGACCACGAGGCCCACCGCACCGGTGGCGATCAGCGCGGTGAAGCGCGAGCGATGCCGGCGGACCGCCACGAAGGTCGCGATCACGAGCACCAGCCAGCCGGCCGCGGCCGGCGCCGTCACCGGCAACAGCGTCTGCTGCTGCGGATCGATCTGCTGCGCAAAGGCGACGAATCCGACCAGCAGCGAAACCCCCACCAGTACCGCCACGTAGCGCTGCAGCGAACCGTTGGCGAGCCAGGCGCTGGCGGCTGCGCAAGAGCGCAGCAGGCCGGTGTGCAGACCGTGGAAGATGCGATGCCCGGTCCAGGGCCCGGTTTCGTGCGCGTGCAGCCGGTAGAGCTTCTGCAGCGACATATACACCGCCACGCCGCCGGCGAGCGCCACTACGCTCATCAGCAGCGGGAGATTGAATCCGTGCCAAATGGCGAGGCTGTAATCCGGCGCAGGCACGCCCAGTACCGCGCCCGAGGCAACATCGAGGATCGGGCGCACGATGAGCTGCGGCAAAACTCCGACCAGCAGGCAGATGGCCACCAGGATCTCCACCGGGATCTTCATCCAGCGCGGCGGCTCGTGCGGCGTCTTCTGCAGGGCTTTCGGTTCGCCGTTGAAGAACACGTCGTGAATGAAGCGAACCGAATAGGCGACGCTGAATACACCGGCCGCAGTCGCCGCCAGCGGCAGGATCCAGCCGACCGCGCCGAGTTCCTTCACGTGCAGCGCCTCGGCGAAGAACATTTCCTTGGAAAGAAAACCGTTCAGCAGCGGCACACCGGCCATCGATGCCGCAGCGATGATCGCCAGTACCGCCGTATGCGGCATGTATCTCCACAAACCGCCCAGCCTGCGCATGTCGCGCGAGCCGGTCTCGTGATCGATGATGCCGGCAGCCATGAACAGCGAGGCCTTGAAGGTCGCGTGATTGATGATGTGGAACACCGCGGCCACCGCGGCCAGCTCGGTGTTCATGCCGAGCAGCAGCATGATCAGGCCGAGGTGGCTGATGGTGGAATAGGCAAGCAGACCCTTCAGGTCATGCTTGAACATCGCGGCATAGGCGCCGAACACCAGCGTGACGAGGCCGAAACCACCGACCAGGAAGAACCAGGCGTCGGTGCCGGCGAGGGCGGGATGCAGGCGCGCGACAAGGAACAGGCCAGCCTTCACCATGGTCGCCGAATGCAGGTAGGCGGACACCGGGGTGGGCGCCGCCATCGCCGCGGGCAGCCAGAAGTGGAACGGGAACTGCGCCGATTTGGTAAACGCGCCCGCCAGGATCAGCAGCAGCGCCGGCATATAGAGGTCGGACGCGCGGATCAGATCGCCCATCGCGAGGATCTCGGAAATTTCGTAGGTCCCCGCGATATGGCCGAGCAGCACCGCGCCGCCGAGCAGCGCGAGGCCGCCGGTTCCGGTAACCGCCAGCGCCATGCGCGCGCCTTCGCGCGAGTCGGTACGGTCGCTCCAGTAGCCGATCAGCAGGAACGAGGTGAGGCTGGTCAGCTCCCAGAAGATCACCAGCAGAAGCAGGTTGTCCGAGAGCACGATGCCCATCATCGCGCCCATGAACAGCAGCAGCGCGACGAAGAACCGTCCCATCGGTTCGTCCGACGACAGGTAGTAGCGCGCGTAAAGGATGATCAGGATGCCGATCGCGGGGATGAGCAGCGCGAACAGCATCGCCAGACCGTCCAGCCGCAGGGAGAAATTCAGCCCCAGCGCAGGCAGCCACTCGAGGGAAATGCGCGGCGCGCCACCGGCAAAGACTTCCGGCAACATCGGCGCGAGCAGCGCGAGGATCGCCAGCGGAACCGCGGCGGCCGCCCAGGCGATGCGGTTGGCGGATGCGCGCGCCGCGAGCGCCGGCAGCACTGCACCGATGAAAGGCAGCGCGACGATCACCGGGAGCGCGATGTCTGCGAATGTCATGCTCGGTTCGTAATTTATTGCCCCGTCAGTCCGATCTTTCCGGGCGGGGCACATGCGCGCGCCATGCGCGATAAGTGATGATCGCGAGCGTCAATGCAGTGATCGGGAGCACGAAAGCCACCATGATGCGGCTGAAATGTCCAAGCGCGTCGTGTTCGGTGGCTCTCAGAACAAGGTACGAAGTGTAGCAGACGTAATAGCCGAGGAACACGGCGCCCTCCCAGCGGTCTACCCGCCAGCCGGTGAAGAAGATCGGCAGACAGGCGACGGCGACCGCGATCATCACCGGCAGGTCGAAGCTCAGCACCGACAGCGCGACCGCGATGCCTTCCGGCGCAAGAATCGAGGAAAGGCCGAGCACGCAGAGGATATTGAAAATGTTGCTGCCGACTACGTTGCCCACCGCGATGTCCCTTTCCCCCTTGAGCGCCGCGATTATGGACGCCGCGATCTCCGGCAGCGAGGTGCCGATCGCGACCACCGTCAGCCCGATGACCAGTTCGCTCACCCCCATCCAGCGTGCGAACACGACCGCCCCGTCCACCAGCCAGCCGGAGCCGATCACCAGCAACACCAGCCCGGCCGCCACCAGAGCGAGCTGACGCAGCAGCCCGCCCGCCGGTCGCCTGCCATAGGCTTGCGCGTATTCGCCGAGCACGGCCGGATCGCGCTCGCGGCGCGACTGCACGATGAGAAACACTATGTAGGCGACGAGGCAGCCGAACAGCAGGATGCCGTCCAGCCGGCCGATCGAACCGTCCAGCGCAAGCACAAGCAGTAGCACCGAGGCGGCGATCATCAGCGGGACGTCGAGCCTGAGCAGTTGCTGGGCGACGACCAGCGGGACGATCACCGCCGAAGCACCGAGGATGAGCAGGACGTTCAGCACGTTGCTGCCAACCACGTTGCCCATCGCGATGTCGCTCTGCCCGGCGCTCACCGCGCCGAGGCTCACTGCGAGTTCCGGCGAACTGGTGCCGAAGGCGACCACCGTGAGCCCGATGACCAGCGGCGAGATGCCCGCCGTAGCGGCAAGGCGCGAAGCACCGCGCACCAGCATCTCCGCGCCGAGGATCAGCGCCACCACGCCGACGACGAAGAGCGCGAGCGTCATCTAGGGTGTCCTGTCGCGGTCAGCACGTCTGCCGGCTCCCGGCAGATCTTCCATCTCCCATCGGGAGAGGGAACGAGGGTGAGGGGATCTTTCCTGGATGCGTACCGACCACATTGACCATTCCGCCAGCGCGCATGCGTCGCGCATCAACATTGTAAAGGGCCGACGATACAGGCCACAAAAAAACCCGCTACGACGGCAAGGCCGCCGCAGCGGGTTCGGCAGTCAAGCTCGTGTTGTCAGCCGCGCTCGACCATCGTCTTCAGGTGTTCGAGACCGGCGCGATACTTGTTCTAACGCACCGGTGAGCACAGGCATGGGAACTCGACGGTCAACATGCGGGCGCAGTCTCCCGAGGGAACCGCGCAAGTCCGCCGCGTTGCCAGATGCTTTGTGACCCGGCGCCGTCTCAGCGGAGACGCAAACGAGACCCCATTGCGACGAGGAAAGTTCTGCGATGGAAAATTTTGAAACAGATTGCGAACGTCGCCCGGGAACATCATCGTGAGCATATCGGGACGGATTGCGAGAACTCGCTCCATGCACATGTTCGCGAGGCGCCAGCGGCCGCGCCCGCGGTCCAGGCCTACGCCAATGATCGCTATCCACAGGCTTCACTTGCACCGGCCACACAAAGTATGCTGCGGAGGTTCCGTCGAACGGGAGCACCTCCTTGGACAAGTTCGACCGTATCTACGAGCTGCACAGGATTCTGCGCGATCGGCGGACACCGATCTCGCGTGCGGACATCATGGCGCGCCTGGAACGATGTTCCCAGCCGACCTTCTATCGCCTCATCCGCCTCCTCAGGGATCAGCTCAACGCTCCGGTAGAGTGGCACGAAGAACTGCAGGGTTACTACTACAGGCAGGATGCGGAGGTGGCGGCCATGGCGGAATCTCGCTTCGTCCAATCCGGAATATTCTTTCGTCCAATCCGGATTATAGATCCGTCCAATCCGGAACGCGAGGCCGGCCAGACTGGAGAGCATGCCGCCTCATGTGAGTAGCGTGGTCGCGTGACAAGGGTCCAATCCGGATTCTCGAAACCCTTAATGACCCGATTTCCGCGGCGAATTCGCCACGGCCTCATTGAAAGGTCTCCATCCCGTTGCATCATGATCTCACGGGAGATAGGATCTGAAAGTTGGATCTACAGCCCGTCACCTGCTGCAATCTGGAAAGCCCCGTACCTGTGCGAGGCTTTCCTGTTTCGAGCCGAGCACCCCTCTCCGGTATCTTCCCATTCGCGCCAACGGGCAGCGGGTATAGCGCTCTGGCTGACCTGAAACCAGAGGCCGCAGTTGCTCACTATCGCGTTTTAATAGCCTGCTGGCCGATCATCCGTAGAAAGTACGTGCCGGCATGAAACCGGCCCCTGACGTGCCGTAAGGCGATGGTATCGATCCACTGGGAAAGGGGACTGACCATGGAAAAGATCTCGAAGTTGCTCGGATGCAGTCTGTCGAGGACACTTTACGTGCGCATTTCCACCAACCGAATGCACGTGCGTCACGTCGAGAGCCGACGCGAGGCTGAACTCGCTCCGGACCGGCCGTTCACCCGCTCGCAATTGCTGATTGCGGAATTCACGGTTGCGCAACGGTTGCTGAAACGTGCGATCCGCGAGGTATCAGGTGGATTCGGTCTCGCCCCGGTGATCGTGATGCACCCGCTGGTAACGGTGGACGGTGAGCCTTCTGAATCGGAGAGACGCCTGTTGTTGGATCTCGGTTACGAATCGGGCGCCAGATATGTCGCCGTGGCCGCTCAGGAACTATCGGACGGGCAGGTAATGCAGATCGCACGCGACCGGGCGCGGTTGTGCGCCTGAAACGCCGGAACCGGAACCAACGGCGTCAGAACAGCCCGCGAAAAGGCGAGTGTTTCTCGCACCACGCGGCGGTGGCAAGAAGATAATTTTCCTCCTCGGCCGCGCCGATGAGTTGCAATCCGAGCGGCAGGCCGTTCTTGCCCTTGCCGGTGGGAATGGTGATCGCGGGAGCACCGGTCAGCGTCCAGATGGTGCAGAAACGCGGATCGCCGGTCGTTTCCAGCGAGGCGGGCGCTTCGCCCGCGGCGGGCGGCGTGATGATCGCGGAATAGCCGCGGTCAAAGAAGTACGCGAGCGCGTGCTGCAGCTGGGTGCGCGCTTTCATCGCTTCGCGGTAATCCGTGTCGGCAATGCCTTCGCCTTCGTCCAGCGCGGCATTCAGGTAATCGGACAGACCCGCGCGGTGCTGCGCACGCACCTTGCGCGAAACCCTCGCGCCTTCGTAGAGCATGATCGTGCGGTGTACGCGCAATGCGGCGTCAAACTCGCCGGGGATTTCGATGATGTCGATTCCCGCACCGGCCTTGCGCAACCGCGCAATATCCGCGTCGAACTGCGCGCGCTGTTCGGGCTGGGCGAGATACCAGACCGGGGAGCGCACCGCGGCCAGCCGCGGCGGGCTTCTGAGCACGTTTACGTCCGGCGAGATGGCGCTGCGATGCGCAGTCAGGCAGGAGGCAAGAAAGGCTGCGTCCGCGACGCTGCGGGCAAATACGCCGGGCTGGTCGAGCGAGGGCGCGAACGGCAGCATGCCGCGCGCCGACAGCATGCCCTGGCTCGGCTTGTATCCGACCACGCCGCAGAACGCTGCTGGCCGGATCACCGAGCCGTTGGTCTGCGTGCCGAGCGCCGCCGGCACGAATCCCGCCGCCACCGCGGCGGCCGATCCGCTGGACGAGCCGCCAGGCGTATGCGCCGGGTTCCACGGGTTGCGCGTCTTCGCCGGCACCATGAATGCCGCCTCGGTGGTTACGGTCTTTCCGAGCAGGATGCCGCCGGCGGAATCCAGCCGCCGCACCAGATCCGCGTCCTCGGCCGAAACGAAGCCGGCATACAGCGAGCAGCCCATTTCAGTCGGGATGCCCGCGGTGTAGAAGATGTCCTTTACGCCTACCGGCAGGCCATGCAGGGGATGCGCCGCGCGCCAGTGCGAATCCTTTTCGTCGGATCGCGCGGCAAGCGCCCTCGCCCGCTCACGGTCGAGCCACTGCCATGCCTGCACCTTGGGTTCTAGCGTCTCGATGCGCGACAGCAGGCTCTCCACGTAGGCCGCGCATTTCATGCGACCGGAGCGGATCCGGCCGGCGGCCTCGTGCAGTCCGAACTTGAACAGTTCCGTCATATGCAATTCCCGGCCGCTGTGAAATGGCAAACAGTATCTTTACCACCAAGGCAGCAAGACACCAAGCAGTAACTGCGCCGTGAGTTTCCTGCGGCCCATGGGTTTCCCGGTGGCTTGCTGCCCTGGTAGCGAGGTCCGGCCTCACCAGCCTCCGATCTGGACAGGCTGCAGTTCATTGGGTCTTCGCCAGTTTCCTGCAATCCGGGTTGAGCAGGTTCGGCGGATTGCAGGTGGTGAGCGCGGCTATCAGGTTATTGGCTGCCGTCATCGCCATTGCCCTGCGCGTGGGTTCCGATGCGCTGGCGATATGCGGCGACAGCACGACGTTCTCCAGCTCGAGGAATCCCGGGTTGAACTTCGGCTCGCTCTCGTAAACGTCGAGACCGGCGGCCCAGATCTTCCTCGCCTTCAGCGCCTCGATCAGCGCCGCGTCGTCAACGATGCCGCCGCGCGCCATGTTGATCAGCACCGCACTGGATTTCATCAGGGCCAACTGCGGCGCGCCGACATAGTGGTGCGTCTCCGGTGTGTAAGGCAGGATCAGCAGCACGATATCCGCAGATTTCAGCAGTTCGTCTTTCGACACGTAGGCGGCGGAGTAGCGTTGCTCGATCTCGGGCGCCACACGCTTGCGGCCGTGATACAGGATCTTCATGTCGAAGCCGCGCGCACGCTGCGCGATCGCCTGGCCGATGCGCCCGAAGCCGAAGATGCCGAGCGTGGCGCGATGCACGTCCTGCCCGAGCATCTGCTTGAGGAAGGTCGCGCGCCACTGCCCGCGCCGCAGATAGTGCTCGCCCTCGGTCATGCGCCGGCAGGTGGCGATGATCATTCCCATCGAATAATCCGCCACGCTGTCGGTCAGGACGTCGGGCGTGTTGGTAACCATGACACCGCGTTCGGTGCAGGCATCCACGTCGATGTTGTTGTAACCCACCGCGGTGTTGCACACCGCCCTGACGGTGGGGCAGCGGTCCAGCAGTTCCGCGTCAATGCGATCGGTTCCGGAAGTCTGCACGCCGTGCAGCCCCTGCAGCTTCTCGATCAGTTCGTCGCGCCCCAGAGTCCGGTCCTCCTGGTTCGAGATCACGTCGAAATGCTTTCGCAGCGCTTCGAGCGTCTCATCGAACACCTCGCGGGTAACCAGCACCCCGGGCTTCACGTCGCCCCTCCGGCCCGCGGGATTGCCCATGGTCGTGGAGTTATCACGAGTACAGCACGCTGGGCAGCCACAGCACGATCTGCGGGAAAATATAGATCAGCACCATGGCGACGATGATCAGCATCACGAACGGGATGATCCCCAGGAAGATCTGCCCGAGCCGCACATGCGGCGGCGCCACGCCCTTGAGATAGAACGCCGCCATCGCCACCGGTGGTGACAGGAAGGCAGTCTGCAGGTTGAGAGCGACCAGGATGCCGAAGAAGATCGGATCGACGCCGAAGTGCGTCAGCAACGGCAGGAAGATCGGCACGAAGATCACGATGATCACCGTCCACTCCAGCGGCCAGCCGAGCAGGAAGATGATGATCTGCGACAGGATCAGGAACTGAACCGGGGACAGGTCGAACGACAGCACCCAGCTCTCGATGATGTGCTGACCGCCGAGCACCGCGAAGGTCGACGAAAACAGCCACGAGCCGACCAGCAGCCAGCACACCATGGAGGTGGTGCGGGCAGTGAGGAACACCGATTCCTTGAACCGCAGCCAGCTGAGCCTGCGATAGGACAGCGCGAGCACGCAGGCCCCCATCGCGCCCAGCGCCGCCGCCTCGGTCGGCGTCGCGACGCCCGCGAGGATGCTGCCCAGCACCGCCAGGATGAGCAGCGCGAGCGGCAGGACGGAAGTGACAAGCAGCTTGATGACCTGCCATGTCGGCACGTTGCGCTGCTCCAGCGGCAGCCTCGGCGCCTGTTCCGGTCGCAGCGTCGCACGCGCCATGACGTAGCCGATATACATCATGGCAAGCATCAGCCCCGGCATCATTGCCGCGGCGTACAGTTGCACCACCGACACGCCGGCGGTTGCGCCGTACAGGATCAGCATCACGCTCGGCGGTATCAGGATGCCGAGACAGCCGCCGGCTGCGATCGAGCCGGTGGCGAGCCGCGTATCGTAGCCCGCCTTGAGCATGGGCTGCAGCACCAGCAGCCCCATCAATGTCACCACCGCGCCGATGATCCCGGTGGCGGCCGCAAACACCGCGCAGGTGGCAATGGTCGCCACCGCCAGCGATCCGGGCGTGCCACCCATCGCGAGCTGCATCGCGTGGAACAGCCGGTCGATGATGTTCGAGCGTTCGACGATGTAGCCCATGAAGATGAACAGCGGCACCGAGATGATGACGTCGGCCGTCATCACGCCGAAGGTGCGCAGCACCATCTGGTCGAACACCGGATTGTCGGTGAGTCCCATTCCAGGGCGATGGAAGGCAAAGAAACCGAACAGCATGCCGAGCCCCATCAGGGTGAACGCAATCGGGAATCCGAGCAGAATCGCGATCACGATCAGCCCGAGCATTACCATTCCAAGGTGCTGGTTGGTGATCTGTGCAGGCGGCGGCAGCAGCATGACGTTCAGCAGGATCACCAGCGCCAGCAGGATGACGCCGATCGTGCGCACGTCGAGGAAGTTGATCCGCTTGATCGCGGACACCAGCGCGTCGGTTCTGCCGGGCGTCATGATTTCTTCTCTCCCTCGACCAGCGCGCGGATCTGTTCGATGTCCGCCTCTTCCACGTCATGCAGGCGCCGCGGCCACTCACCGGTACGCAGGCAGAGGATGCAGCGCGCCATCTCGGCAAAACCCTGCAGCAGCAGCAGCGCGCCGGCGATCGGAATCATCAGCTTGAACGGATAGATCGGCGTGCCGCTGGCGGTGACGCTGGAAACCTCGCGGATCGCCCATGAAGTCTTGGTGAACTCGATCCCGGCATAGATCAGCGCCGTAATGCCGGGAAGAAAGAACAGCACGTACAGAGCGAGATCGATTCCTGCCTGCGTGCGCGGCTGCAGTGCGCGGTACCAGAGATCGCCGCGCACATGGCCGTCGCGGGACAGCGTGTAGGCGCCGGCCACCATGAACAGCGTGCCGTACAGGATGTATGACCAGTCGAACGCCCATTGCGTCGGCTGGTTAACGAAATAGCGCATGCCAACGTCGTAGCACACCACGCCGGTCAGTGCCACGATAGCCCATGCGACTGCCTTGCCGGAAAACGCGCTGACGCGGTCTATCCAGAACAGGTAGCGATCCACTCCTGCCTCCCTCTTTCGTCCCGGTTACAAACGTACGCCCGGCGGGAACGCCGCCGGGCGTCGTCACGGGTTTTCTCTATGCGGACCTGCTTATGCCAACTTCCCGAAGAAGTGATTGTAGGGAAGTTTCATCTCGGGATAGAACTTGATGTGGAAGCCAACTATGCGTTTCATATAGTCGCGCTGCGACTCGTAGACTTTCTTGAAGAACGGATTTTCCGCGCTTTTCTCGGCGATCACCTTGTCCCAGGCCTCGAGCTTGGCTTTCAGAATGTCGGTCGGCGTTTCGATGAAACGCACGCCGCGATTGTCGCGCATGTTCTCGTATGCCTTCGAGTAGATATCCATGATCTTCCAGCTCATGTCGGCGCTCGCCGCCCAAGACGCGTAGCGCAGCACGTTCTGGTAGCGCTTCGGCAGGCTGTCCCATACGCGCCGGCTGTAGAGCACTTCGAAGCATTCGCTCGGCTGGTGGAAACCCTGCACCATGCAGATCTTGGATACGTCAGGAAACCCGAGCGCCTGATCGGATGCGGGGTTGTTGAACTCGGCCGCCTCGATCACGCCGCGCTCGAGCGATGGCACGATCTCGCCGCCGGGTATCGCCACCACGGAGGCGCCCATCGCCTTGAACAGGTCGATCGAAAGTCCGACCGTGCGGTATTTCAGACCCTGGAAGTCCTGGCGCGTCTTCACTTCGCGGCGGAACCAGCCGGTCGGCTGGTTGATCATCGGCCCGTAGAGCATGCCGACCACGTCCAGGTTGAGAATGTCCTGGTACAGCTCGTCGTACAGCGCCTGCCCGCCGCCGTAGTAGAACCACG
>DATKEK010000077.1:0-6740 GCA_035512195.1 Burkholderiales bacterium | reverse complement strand
CTTTTGGCCATGGGTTCTCCTCCTTATCGATTGTTTACGGTGGGGCTTGCCGTCGCAGCGCAAGCCGTATCCATGCTACTCCAGGCGAGTTCCGGATGCTCAGCCCACACCGCATGTACGCGCTCCACGGCAATGAAACATCTCAGCAGCGCGCGATGAATGACGCAAGCGTCTCCGCGCAAGCGCGGGCGTGGGAGAGCGGCAGGCCGTGCTTCGAGTGGGCGAGCACCTGCAGTTCGGCTGCCTGGACGTTGCTACATCAACTCGGGATACGCATCCCGAAGCCATGCGAGCAGCTTCGGCTTAAGCGCTTCGACCAGCGCCAGCAGTTCGGTCAGATCGCCATCCGAGACGGAGTCGTCGCCTTCGTATGCGGCCAGGTTGCGCTTTCGACGGAAGGTGTCCAGCTGTACGACCAGGTTCCTGTCTACACCCAGAGTCAGCGAAAGCGCCTGCAGCGTAATCGCATGATGACCCGGCTGGTCCGGGTTGGTACGATATCCGGATGCACGCAACGCAATGGTGGCAATCCGCAAGAGGGCATCATACGCAGCGGCAAGCCGCCCTTCGTTACTGAGACCCTTTACCTGTGCGTCTGCCAGGCTGCGTTCGAGTCCGTTTAACAGTCGCTGGGTTTCGTCGCGTTGCGGGACGTGCGGGTGCAGCTTTCCGATCTTTGCCAAGTTGCTCAAGCTCACTCGCATCTCCCTTAAGGAAAATCTTCGGTTCGCGCAGTACACGTTCGATGAACGAATGGCCTTCGCGTGCTTTGCTCGAAAACTCTTCCGCGGAGTAAACCGTCGGATTGAGTTCGCGGCGTAACGACTCTACAGCCGGCCGCAAGGTCGTTAACACAGTAGCGAGCGATGTCGAACCGATGACCATGAGGTCGATGTCGCTATCTGCCTTTTGCTCTCCGCGTGCGACCGATCCGTAGATGAACGCGCTGGCGACGGAATCTCCGAGGCGCGCGATCCCGGACCGAATCAGTTCGAAAGCCCCGGCGGTCTTGGCCAGAAAACCTTGCAGTTCCGGGAATACGGGGTGCTCAGAGTTGGCGCGGAAACGGACAGTCGCGCCATCCGCCTCGCGCAGAAGCAATCCGAGCTCGACCAGTGACTGCAACTCGCGGTGAGCTGTCCCGGCGCTGGCTCCGGATTCCCGGGCGATCTGCCGGAGATGAAACCATTCGTCCGGGTGCTCCAGCAGAAGGGCGAGCAGCGCCGCTCGCGTTCGGCCGAGCAGCGCGTCGGCCAATGAGGCAGGCAATCGTGTTCTCATGTTGAGAACAAATGTACTCAGATTGAAAACAGTTTGCAAGCGCCCGGACCATCGGCCGCCTGCCCTTCAGCGGCTGACGCCTTCGTTTCTTGCCAGGAACGCCACGAGCGTCTCCGCGCAGGCGCGGGCGTGGGAAAGCGGCAGGCCGTGCTTCGAGTGGGCGAACACCTGCAGCTCGGCACCGGGGATCGCGGCGCGCATCTGCGCCATCACTTCCAGCGGGATGAACGGGCTCGACTGCGGGCTGAGCAGCAGCGTCGGCAGCTCGATCTCGCCGAGCCGCGGCGTGAGGTCGGCGCCGATCAGCAGGTCGGCGAGCGCGAGCGTGGCGTCCATCGAGCAGGTCTCGTGCACCCGCGTGTACCACTCGTGCACGGCGGGCTCGAGCGCGCGCGGGTGAAAGCGCGATTCCATCAACAGCTTCGCCCAGCCCTTCTGCCCGGACTTGGCGATCACGTCGCGCCAGTTGGCGACGTTCGCCACCAGCCCGCCACGTGCCGCGGTGTTCGACAGCGTCAGGCTCGCCAGCCGTTGCGGCGCCTGCAGCGCGCAGGCGATCGCCACCGTGCCGCCGATCGACTCGCCCACCAGGTGAAAGCGCTGCGCGCCCGCCGCGTCGGCGACTTTCAGCAGGTCGTCGACCAGTTGTTCGAACGACCAGCGGAAATCGCGCGGCGGCACCGAGGATTGCCCGAACCCGCGCATGTCGAAGCGCACCAGCCGGTAGCGCGTCGCCAGCACCGGCAGCCACTCCGCCCAGATGTGCGTGTTCGCCGCGATGCCGTGATGGAACACGATGGTCTGCGGCTGTTCGATCCAGGCCGGCACGATGTCGCAAATGTCGTAATAAAGCGCACCAGTACCGGTTTCGATCATGCGCATGGCGTATGGCTTCCAGTCATGTGTTGAAACACGTCACGCCCAAAACGAGACGAAAACATTCTCACCACCAAGGCACCAAGACACCAAGAAACCGCGAATCAGTTCTTGCAGTTCTTGGTGACTTGGTGCCTTGGTGGTTCAAATTGTCTTTCTCCCCATTCCATGCATTGAGCACGTCGTTACAGCTCAATCGTAAACCTCCAGCACCTTGCCGCGGGTTTCGGGCAGCAGCGACACCGCCACGATCACCACCGCGAAACCGACGATCGCGACTATGCCGATCGCCTTGCCGAGGGTCATGCTGGTGCTGAGGTAGCCGACCAGCGGGGTGGCGAACGCGCTCAGGCCGCGGCCGAGGTTGTACACGAATCCCTGCCCCGATCCGCGCACGCGGCTCGGGTACAGCTCGGTCAGGAACGGGCCGCAGCCGCTGAAGTTGCCCGACACAAAGAAGCCGAGCGGGAAGCCGAGGAACAGCATCATCGTGTCGGTGATCGGGATCTGCGTGTACAGGATCGCGATCGTCGCCGAGCCGACGGCGAATACTGTGAAAGTCTTCCTGCGCCCGAGGTAATCGGACAGGTAGGCCGCGCCGAGGTAGCCCATGAACGAGCCGAAGATGATCACGAAGGTGTACAGCCCGGTGTTGAGCACCGACAGCCCGCGCTCGGTCTGCAGGAAAGTCGGCAGCCAGAAGAACACGGCGAAATATCCCGCCATCATGCCGGTGATCATCAGGCTGGCGAGCACCGTCGTGCGCAGCAGCGGCGGCGAGAAGATCTCGAGGAAGTGGCTGCCGCGCTCGCGCACCACCTGCCGCGTCGCGCTGTACACCTCGGGCTCCTTCACGTGGCGGCGGACGTAGAACACCAGCAGCGCCGGCAGGATGCCCGCCCAGAACATTGCGCGCCACGCCCACTCCGCAGGCAGGATCGAGTACAGCAGCAGGAACAGCAGGTTCGCCCCGGCCCAGCCGATCGCCCAGCCGCTCTGCATCGTGCCCACCGCCTTGCCGCGGTGATGCGGGCGGATCATCTCGCCGATCAGCACCGAGCCGACCGCCCACTCGCCGCCGAAGCCGAGGCCCTGCAGCGCGCGCATGACCAGCAACTGCTCGAACGAATTGGTGAAGCCGCAGAGGAAAGTGAAGAACGCGAACCAAACGATGGTGACCTGAAGGATCAGCACCCGCCCGAAGCGGTCGGCGAGCACGCCGGCGAGCCAGCCGCCGACCGCGGAACTGATCACCGTCGCGGTGGTGATCCAGCCGGCTTCGACCTTGCTCATGCCCCACATGAGCATGAGCGTCGGCACGACGTACACAAACACCATGACGTCGAGCGAATCCGTCGCCCAGCCGCCGGTGGCGGCAACCAGCGTCCTGCGTTCCTTCGCGGTCAGTTCCCGCAGCCAGGCGATCATCGCGTGCCCCCGGTTCTTGTGATTGCTTCTTCATGCCCGGCCGCTGCCGCATCGAACCGGCCGGTCCGTTCCGGGCGGTCGATCGCGTATTGCAACCGGCCTCGCCGCGGTGAGCTGCGGTTACATCATCACCAGGCCGCCGTCGACATGATACGACTGGCCGGTAATGTAGTCGGCGTCGTCGCTGGCGAGGAACACGGCCATGCCGGTGAGGTCGTCCGGGGTTTCGCCGCGCCCCAACGGGATGCCGCGGACGCGCTCGGCCCACGCCGAACCGGTCTGGCGCGGATCGCGCTCGGCCCACTCGCGGTCGATCTGCTTCCACATCTCGGTATCGACCGGACCCGGGCAGATCGCGTTCACGGTCAGCTGCGGTGCGAACTCGACCGCCGCCGTCTGCGTGACGTTGATCGCCGTCGCCTTGCTCGCCGCATAGGCGCCCATCATCCTGCGGCCGCTGCGGCCGGCGATCGACGCCATGTTGATGATCTTCCCTTGCGGCCGTCCCTGCGACAGCGGCGTTTGCGCGAGCATCTGCCGCGCGCCCGCCTGCACCGCGAAGAACAGCCCGCGCGCATTCACCGACTGGATGAAGTCCCAGTCCTCGGGCTTCGTATCCATGAACGAACGGATGCGTATCACGCCTGCGTTGTTCACCATGATGTCGAGCCGCCCGAAGCTTCCGGCGACGCGTTCGACCATCGCCGCGCTTTGCGCGGGTTCGCGCACGTCCACCGCAAAGGCGTCGGCCTTCACCCCGAGCGCGCGCACCTGCTCTGCCACCGCGCGCGCGTTCGATTCATCCAGGTCTGCGATCGCGACCGCCGCGCCTTCGCGTGCATAACGCAGCGCGATCGCCGCGCCGATGCCGCGGCCTCCCCCGGTGACGAGGGCGATGCGTCCTTCGAGTTTTTTCATGTTGAGTTCTCTTTGTAGATTGACGTTCCGGTACCTGATCGCCAATGAAATTCAGCGATGACTTTCCAAGCCGGCAAAACTTCCCTCACCCGGTGCTACGCACCACCCTCTCCCGAAGGGCGAGGGCATGTTCACCCTTCTCCCTCCGGGAGAAGGGTTGAAGATGAGGGAGACGTGCATTTCACCTTGAGCGCGCGATCATACTGTCGAACCGGAAGCGCCGACAGGCCGGATGCGGCCCGCCAGTCCTACGCCGCGGAGGCTTCGCGGCCCAGCCGGTCGCGCACGCCGGCCGCCAGCTCTACCGAGCGCAGCCGCGCGGACTGGTCGTGAATGTGCGCGGTGATCATCAGCTCGTCCGGCTTCACGGATTCGATGAACGCCGCCAGGCCCTGACTCACCGTGGCCGGCGAACCGACGAACGAGACCGCGAGCGCGCGCTCGACCATCGCCTGCTCAGGCGGCGACCAGTAGGTCCCGATATCGTCGATCGGCGGCGGCACCTGGGTCGGACGGCCGCGGCGCAGGTTGATGAACGACTGCTGCTGCGAAGTGAACTGGCGGCGCGCTTCCGCGTCCGTATCGGCTGCGAGCACGTTGGCGCCGACCATGGCGTGCGGCCGGTCGAGCTGCTTCGACGGCTCGAAGCGGGTTCGGTAGATCTCCAGCGCCTGCATCATGTAATCGGGTGCGAAGTGCGAGGCGAACGCGAACGGCAGGCCAAGCATCGCCGCGAGCTGCGCGCCGAACAGGCTCGAACCGAGAATCCACAGCGGCACTTCCAGCCCCGCGCCCGGCACCGCGCGGATCGTCTGCCCCGGCTCCGGCTCGGCGAAGTAGCTCTGCAGCTCCAGCACGTCCTGCGGGAACTGGTCCGCCGCGGCGTTCACGTCGCGCCGCAGCGCGCGGGCGGTGGCCATGTCGGTGCCTGGCGCGCGGCCAAGACCGAGATCGATGCGCCCCGGATACAGCGACGCCAGCGTGCCGAACTGCTCGGCAATCACCAGCGGAGAATGGTTCGGCAGCATGATGCCGCCCGCGCCGACGCGCAGGTTCTTCGTGGCCGCAGCCACGTGTCCGATCCCCAGCGAAGTCGCCGCACTCGCGATCCCCGGCATGTTGTGATGCTCCGCGAGCCAGTAGCGCGTGAACCCGAGGCCGTCCGCCTTCTGCGCGAGTTCGCGCGTGTTGCGCAGCGCATCCGCCGCCGTGCCGCCCTGGAGGATGGGAGAGAGATCGAGTATGGAGAACGGGATCATCGGGAGGCCTGCAGTCAGATTGCCTGAAGGCCGCATTGTGCGCGACATCGGGGATGCGCGCAGCGCGCGCCTTTGCCTGCGCTGCCGCTGCCGTAATATACCCTCCCGGGGGAGGAAAAAACAATGAAAGTAAAGACAATCGAAACGCTGTCCTGCGACGCCGGCTGGCGCAACTATCACTACGTCAAGATCACGACCGACTCCGGCATCGTCGGCTGGAGCGAGTACGACGAAGGCTTCGGTGCGCCGGGCGTGAGCGCGGTGATCGAACGGCTAGCGCCGCGCATCATCGGCCAGGACGTGGGCGCGCACGAACGCATCTACGCCGAGCTCTACTGCGCGGTGCGCCCGGCCTCCGGCGGCGTGGTGGCGCTGGCGATGGGCGCGATCGAGAACGCGCTGCTGGACGCCAAGGCCAAGCAGCTCGGCGTGCCGTGCTACGAACTGCTCGGCGGCAAGGTGCGCGACCGCATCCGTGTGTACTGGTCGCACTGCGCGACCTGGCGCATCAACCTGCCTGCGGTATACAAGCCCGCCATCACCGATCTCGACGGAGTGAAGGCACTCGGCCGCGAAGTGCGGGACAAAGGTTTCACCGCGCTGAAGACCAACATCTTCACTTACGATGCTCAAGGCAAGAACGCGCGCGGCTGGGTGCCGGGATTTGCGATTCCCTTCGCGCCCGCACTCAACGTCGAACGCAATGTGCTGCGCAACCTCGTTTCCCATCTCGAAGCCATGCGCGACGGCGCCGGGCCGGACGTGGACATCCTGCTGGACCTGAACTTCAACGCCAAGACCGAAGGCTTCCTGAAGATCCTGCGCGCGATCGCGCATCTGGACATCTTCTGGGTGGAGATCGACAGCTTCAGCCCGGAAGCCTTGGGCTATATCCGCCGCCAGAGTCCGCACCCGGTCAGCTCCTGCGAGACGCTGCTCGGCTTACGCGAGTTCCTGCCCTACTTCCGCGAGCAGGCG
>DATKEK010000076.1:0-5170 GCA_035512195.1 Burkholderiales bacterium | reverse complement strand
ACTCCTGCCACAGGAGCAGGCGCGTCACCCCGGGACGTTTGAGTTCGGCTGCGAGCTTGGCAAAATCCGGTCGCGGGCTACGGGTGAGGGGAACTTCGCGCCGATAGAGTCGCGCCTGCAGCAGCGCTTCATCAAATTCCTCCGGCAGCGGCCAACCGATGCCGGCCGCCTTGGCACGGCGCAGACATTCCTGCACCGTCGAGCGCGCACTGCCGATGGCCTGCGCGATTCGGCTATCGCTTAAACCGGCTTCAAACTTAAGACGTAAAACCTCTCGAATCTTCCGCATGGGTAACCTCTGTTGCGCCACCTGACCCCCTCCGAAAAGGGAGCACGGTAACGCGGGTTACCCGCCTCAACACTCACCGGCCCGGCATGCGCCGGAATACCTGCCGGCATGGACCGGAACGCCAGCCCGGCATGCGCCGGAATCGGGTGCCGGCATGGGCCGGAATCCGCAATTGCGCATCAACGCGGCCAAGAGCGCGGTGGAACGACCGTGGAAGCGCAAGTTCCTCGGCTACAGTGTCACGGCTCACCGCGATACGCGAATCCGGATTGCGCCAGAGAGCGTGAAGCGACTGGTGAGTCGTGTGCGTGAACTACTGCGCGAAGGACGCGGCCAATCGCTGGCCCATACGATCGAACAACTCAACCCCGTCCTGCGGGGATGGATGGCCTACTTCCGTAAGGCGCAAGCCAAGGGCATTCTGGGGGAACTCGACGGCTGGGTGCGGCGGCGATTGCGCTGCCTCTTGTGGCGGCAGTGGAAGACGGCGCGCACGCGAATCCAGCGCCTCACGGCCTTGGGCTTAACGCCGGAACGCGCGTGGAAGTCCGCGTCCAATGGACGTGGACCCTGGTGGAACTCAGGAGCATCGCACATGAATGCGGCGCTGCCCGCGGCGTATTTCACTCACTTGGGGCTGGTCTCGCTACTTGCTACACACCGGCGCCTCCAGCGTGTTACATGAACCGCCGTATGCGGAACCGCACGTACGGTGGTGTGGGAGGACGGCGGGGGTAACCCCGCCTCCTACCCGATTGTGCATACCGGCTAAAGCGCGAAATTTTGCGCCGCGGCTTACTTGCCACCGGGCTCATTCCATGCGGCAGGTATCCCGGTAGATCGAGTGCTCCGGGAACGCGAAGACGCGGCGCAGCATCGGCTCGAAGAACTCAAGCGGCGCGCATTCCATTTTGGGGTCGAACGCCGGGTTATCGTAGATCTCGCAGAAGCGCGCGGTGCGGTCGAAATGCGGGTGGCCACGGAACTGCTCGCGCATGTCCGGGTCGAGCCCGATGTGCTGGAAGAAGAAATAGCCCTGAAAAATGCCGTGCTTCTCCACCATCCAATGGTTCGCCTCCGACACGAACGGCTTGAGGATGGCAGCCGAGACTTCCGGGTGGTTCCATGAGCCGAGGGTGTCGCCGATATCGTGCAGCAGCGCGCACACCACGTACTCCTCGTCCTCCCCGCCCTTGTGCGCCAGCGTCGCCGTCAGCAGGGAATGCTGCAGGCGGTCCACCGCGAATCCGCCGGTGTCGCCGCCGAGCAGTTTCAGATGCGCGAGGATGCGGTCCGGCAATTCGCGCGCGAAGGGCTGGTACTTTTCCACGATGATGTCCCAGTCCCGCTTTGTGCTTTCCCGCATGGACTTGAACGTTGCGACTTGATCCTGATGCCGGTCTCCCATGGTGCCCTTCCAATTTGCCTGATTCCGATATGCGAGTATAGCGCCGGTGCGACTTGGCGAACTTGACGTGTGCCCGCGCAGGTTGCAACGTACGCGCCGCCACTACCAAGACAAGGAAGAACAGTGAACCTGGTCCAGAACCTGAAACGACAGATGTCCCTGCCGGTGATCGGCGCGCCGATGTTCATTGTCGGCAACCCCGCGCTGGTGATCGAGCAATGCGCGAGCGGCGCCATCGGTTCGTTCCCGGCGCTGAACGCGCGGCCGGCGGAACTGCTGGAAGAGTGGCTGACGACCATTGAGGTGGAACTGGACAATCGCCGAAAGCTGCAACCGGACGCGAAGATCGCGCCCTACGCGGTCAACCAGATCATCCATCAGTCGAATGACCGGCTGGACCGCGATCTGGATGCCTGCATGCGCCACCGGGTGCCAGTCATCATCACCAGTCTGCGCGCGCCGCACGATGTGGTGAAAAAGGTGCACGAATACGGGGGCGCGGTGTTTCACGACGTGATCTCGATTCGTCACGCAGAAAAGGCGCTGGAGGCGGGGGTGGACGGACTGGTGCTGGTGTGCGCGGGAGCCGGAGGCCACGCGGGCATGCTGAGCCCGTTCGCGCTGGTGCGCGAGGTGCGGAGGTTCTTCGACGGTCCGATCGCGCTGTCCGGTGCGATCACCGATGGCGCCGGCATCCTCGCGGCCGAAGCGATCGGCGCCGACTTCGCCTATGTCGGCACACGGTTCATCGCCACGCAGGAAGCCAATGCGGTTGGCGACTACAAGCGCATGATCGTGGAGAGCAGCGCCGCAGACATCGTCTATACGCCGTTCTTCAGCGGCGTGCTCGGCAATTACCTCAAGCCGAGCATACGCGCCGCGGGACTCGATCCCGACGACCTGCCAGTTGCCGACAAGACCTCCATGAACTTCGGCTCAGACCGCCAGCGCCCCAAGGCATGGAAGGAAATCTGGGGCGCGGGGCAGGGCGTGGGCAACATAGACGACATCCCGCCCGCCCGCGAGCTTATCGCCCGCCTGCAGCGCGAATACGCCGCCGCGCGCGAGCGTATGGGACTGGCGGCAATGGCCACGGCTTGAACACTTACCACCAAGGCACCAACGCTTTTCCCGCTCGATAAATGGAAGTCCGGGCGCCTCGAAACGAACAGGTTTCGCAGATCAGGCATCGCGGTCACTGCACAACGCGCAGTCATCGGTTTTCGAGCGTGCTCCGCCCAGCACTCTTGGTGCCTTGGTGTCTTGGTGGTCGTTATCACGGGGTCAAATCAGCCGCTCCTTGTTGAAAAAGGCCTTGCGCCACCGGGTGACGGTGACTTTCTCGAACAGACCGGCCCTGGAGAACGGGTCGTCGGCGATGAATTTTTCCGCCGCTGCGCGATCGTCGGTGTCGACGATAAGTATCCCGCCGTTGCCGCCCGTGCCGTCGTCTTCGATCAGCGCACCCGCGGCAAGCAACAGGTCCTTGTGCTTCGTCAGGTAGTCGATATGCGCGGCGCGAGTGTCCGCGCGCAGTTGTGCGGTGCCGGGCTTGTCCCGGGTCTGGATTGCATAGGGCACGGCAGCTTCTCCTCCGGCATGAATGTGGAGGCGCCATCTTAGACATTCCGAACTCTGCGTGCATGAGAGGCGCGGTTTCCGGATAATTGCGGTTCTTTCAAAAATCTTCCGTCCAACGAATCCCGATGGCTCAATACGTTTACACCATGATGCGGGTGGGCAAGGTCGTGCCCCCCAAGCGCGTCATTCTCAAGGACATCTCGCTTTCCTTCTTTCCGGGCGCCAAGATCGGCGTGCTGGGGCTGAACGGCTCCGGAAAATCCAGCCTGTTGCGGATCATGGCGGGCGAAGATCAGGAATTCGAAGGCGAGGCGGCGCCGATGCCGAATCTGCGCATCGGCTACCTGCCGCAGGAGCCACAGCTCGATCCGAAGCACACCGTGCGTCAGGCGGTGGAAGAAGGGCTTGGGGAGGTCATGCAGGCCAAGCAGAAGCTCGAAGAGATCTATGCCGCGTATGCCGAGCCCGACGCCGATTTCGACAAGCTCGCCGAGGAGCAGGCGAAATACGAGGCCGTGCTGGCGGCAGATGGCGCGGATGTCGACCTGCAACTCGAGATCGCCGCCGACGCGTTGCGGCTGCCGCCCTGGGAAGCCAGCGTGGAGAAACTCTCCGGCGGCGAGAAACGCCGGGTGGCGCTGTGCCGGCTGCTGCTGTCGAAGCCGGACATGCTGCTGCTGGACGAACCGACCAACCACCTCGACGCGGAAAGCGTCGACTGGCTCGAGCAGTTCCTGCATAGATTCCCGGGAACGGTGGTGGCGGTGACCCACGATCGCTACTTTCTGGACAATGCCGCCGAATGGATCCTGGAACTGGATCGCGGTCACGGCATTCCGTGGAAGGGCAATTACTCCTCCTGGCTCGAGCAGAAGGAACAGCGCCTCGAAGTCGAAGCCAAGCAGGAATCCGCACGCATCCGCACCATGCAGAAAGAACTGGAATGGGTGCGCGCGAACCCGAAGGCGCGGCAAGCGAAGAGCAAAGCCCGCATCGCGCGTTTCGAAGAGCTGTCTTCGCATGAATACCAGAAACGCAACGAGACGCAGGAGATCTTTATTCCGGTCGCAGAGCGCCTCGGTGACAGCGTCATCGAGTTCAAGAACGTGAGCAAGGCTTTTGGCGACAAGTTGCTGATCGATGACCTCAGCTTCAAGGTGCCACCGGGCGCGATCGTCGGCATCATCGGCCCGAACGGTGCGGGAAAGTCGACGCTGTTTCGCATGATCACCGGCAAGGTCAATCCCGACAGTGGCGAGATCGTGATCGGCCCGACGGTGAAGCTCGCATCCGTGGATCAGTTCCGCGAGGAGTTGCCGAACGACAAGACCGTCTGGGAGGCAGTGTCGAACGGCCAGGAAATTCTCAGCGTCGGCAAGTTCCAGATGCCTTCGCGCGCCTATATCGGGCGCTTCAACTTCAAGGGTGCGGATCAGCAGAAGCTGGTGGGCAACCTGTCCGGCGGCGAGCGCGGCCGCCTGCATCTGGCCAAGTCCCTGAGCGTGGGCGCGAACGTGTTGCTGCTCGACGAGCCTTCAAACGATCTGGACGTCGAGACGCTGCGCGCGCTCGAGGACGCCATGCTGGAGTTTGCCGGCAGCGTATTGGTGATCTCCCACGACCGCTGGTTTCTCGATCGCATCGCAAGCCACATCCTTGCCTGCGAAGGTGACTCGAAATGGGTCTTCTTCAACGGCAACTACCAGGAGTACGAAGCCGATAAGCGCAAGCGCCTGGGCGAGGAAGGCGCGCGCCCGAAACGCATTCGCTACAAGGCGCTCGCCGCGTGAGCGTGCAGGGAGTGATTTGCGGCCGCCCGACGCTTGCGGCGCCGCCCCTGGCCGCGAGATCCACCGAGTGCCAGTCGCGAGATCTCAAGGGTTCGCGAATTT
>DATKEK010000075.1:0-9342 GCA_035512195.1 Burkholderiales bacterium | reverse complement strand
GTCACGTGTTACCCGGGGTTTCACGCACTGTTGTTTCATCGGCTGTCGAGCCGCCTGTGGTGCGTGGGGCTGAAGTGGCTGGCGCGATTCGTATCGCACATCGGCCGATGGCTGACCGGTATCGAAATCCATCCGGGTGCGCGCATCGGACGGCGATTCTTTATCGATCACGGCATGGGGGTAGTCATCGGCGAAACCTCGGAGATCGGCGACGACTGCACGGTGTATCACGGCGTCACCCTTGGCGGGACCTCCTGGCAGAAGGGCAAGCGTCATCCGACGCTTGGCAATGGGGTCGTGATCGGCGCCGGCGCGAAAATTCTCGGGCCGATCACCATTGGCGCCGATGCGAAGATCGGATCGAATGCAGTGGTCGTGCGCGACGTGCCGCCGGGCGCAACCGCGGTGGGCATACCCGCGCGCATCCTCGACGATGAAACCAAGGCCTCGCGCGAACAAACAGCCGAGAAACTGGGGTTCTCCGCGTACGGCATCGGCGCCGACATGAACGATCCGATCATTCAGGCGATACACGGCCTGATCGACCATACGGCCTGCGTGGACGAACGTATCGAATACATCCTGGAGCAACTCGAACGCATGGGCGTGCAGGTGGAAGAAGCGCGCGCCACTGCGGACAAGTTCGATCCTGCCTATCTGAATCGCATAGTTGACTAGATTTGTCGGAGACCTTTATACTTGAGCAAATTGCTCGGATATAAACGTTTCAACTTATTGTTTTTATTGATAGCAGGCGAGGTCAACATGAGACTGACGACCAAAGGACGCTTTGCCGTAACCGCCATGATCGACTTGGCGATGCGGAACCAGACCGGACCGGTGACGCTCGCCGAGATAAGCGGGCGGCAGAAGATATCGCTGTCCTACCTTGAGCAGCTGTTCGGCAAGCTGCGGCGCAAGGGACTGGTCAGCAGCGTGAGAGGTCCCGGCGGTGGCTACAACCTGGCGCGCAAGATGGAAGGGCTTTCGGTCGCGGACATCATCCTAGCGGTGGATGAACCGATCGACGCCACCCAGTGCGGCGGGCGCGAGAACTGCCACGACGACCGCAAGTGCCTGACCCACGATCTGTGGGCCCAGCTGAACAGGCATATCTTCGACTACCTGCATTCGGTGACGCTTGCCGAACTGGTGGAGAAGCAGCTGCAGAAACAGCAGCGCAGCGGCGTGTCGGTACTTGAAAAGCAGGACAGGAATCGCAACGAAGCCGAGGAAGCTGCAGTCTGAGCCATGAAGCGGATCTACCTGGATCACAACGCGACCACCCGTATCGACGAGCGCGTGCTTGAAGCGATGCTGCCGTTCCTGCGCGACGAGTACGGCAATGCGTCCAGCCGGCATGAACTCGGCACCCGGGCGCGCAAGGGGGTCAACCGCGCGCGGGAGCAGGTTGCCGCGCTGGTGAACGTGCAGCCCTCGCAGGTGATCTTCGTGTCCGGCGGCACCGAGGCGAACAATCTGTTCGTTCGCGGCGCGGCTGCTTACCTCAAACCGTCGCAGATCGCGGTCTCGGCGATCGAGCATCCGTGCGTGATGAAGCCTGCGCAGGATCTCGGCCGACAGGGCTGGCGCGTGCGCAAGATTGCGGTCGATGCGCAGGGCCGCGTCGACCTTGCGGATGTCGATGCCGCACTCGCCGTGGAGACCAGCCTGGTATCGGTGATGACCGCAAACAACGAGACCGGCGTAATGCAGCCGGTCGCCGAAGTCGCGGCAAAAGCGCGCGACGCGGGCGCCTGGATGCATACCGATGCGGTACAGGCGCTTGGCAAGATTTCGTTGGATTTCGAGGCGCTTGGCGTGCATGCCATGACGCTGTCGGGGCACAAGCTTTACGGGCCGAAGGGCGCCGGCGCGCTGGTGGTCGACAAGCGCCTGCAGCTCAAGCCGATCATCCACGGTGGCGGGCACGAGGGCGGATACCGTTCCGGCACCGAAAACGTTCCCGCGATCGTCGGCTTCGGCGCTGCCTGCGAGCTTGCGGCCAGCCGGTTCGATCGCACTGCGCAGGATGCGCAAAGGCTGCGCGAGCGGCTGGACGTGGGTCTGCTCGCCCAGGGCGCGCAGATTTTCGGGCGCGATGCGCCGCGTCTGCCGAATACCACCTATTTCGCGTTCGAGAACATCGACGGCGAGACGCTGGTCATCGAACTGGACAAGGCCGGATTCGCGCTTGCAAGCGGTGCGGCGTGCTCCAGCACCAGTACCGAACCGAGCGCGACCCTGCTGGCGATGGGCGTGGCGCCGGATCTGGCGCGCGGCGCGGTTCGGGCAAGCGTCGGCGTGGAGAACAGCGAGGAAGATGTAAACGAATTTCTGGCGACGCTGTCGAGTCTGGTGAACAGGCTGCGGCGGCTCGCCGCAGTGGCAGTTTGAAGGAGACAACGTGACGATCATCGTTACCGAAAACGCGGCAAAGCACATCAAGAGCGCGCTCTCGAAGCAGGGCGGCCTCGGTCTGCGCCTCGGCATCAAGAAAGTCGGGTGCTCGGGGCTGGCGTATACCTTTGCCTACGCGAAGGAACTGGGCACCGACGACGCGCTGTTCGAGTCGAATGACGTGAAGGTCGTGGTGGACAAGTCCAACCTGCCGTTCGTCGACGGCTCGGTGCTGGATTTCGAGCGCAAGGGGTTGAACGAGACGTTCAGGATCGAGAATCCGAACGCGAAGGCGACCTGCGGTTGCGGCGAGAGCTTTACCGTCAGCTGAATTCAAACGGGCCTCGGCCCGAAATCACGGGATCTAGCAATGAGTGCAGTTATTCAGAACCTGGTCAATCAGCCATACAAGCACGGTTTCCATACCGAGATCGAGTCGGATGTGGTGCCGAAAGGTCTGAGCGAAGACGTCATCCGCGGTATTTCACAGAAGAAAAACGAGCCGGAATGGCTGCTGGAATTCCGCCTCAAGGCCTTCCGGCACTGGTCCACCATGCAGGAGCCTGACTGGCCTAACGTGAAGTATCCGAAGATCGATTTCCAGGATATGAGCTATTACTCGGCGCCCAGGCCGAAGAAGAAGCTCAACTCGATGGATGAAGTCGATCCCGAGTTGCTGCGCACCTTCGAGAAACTTGGCGTGCCGATGCACGAACAGGCGGCGCTCGCCGGCGTTGCGGTGGACGTGATTTTCGACAGCGTGTCGGTGACCACCACCTACAAGAAGAAGCTGGCCGAGGCCGGCGTGATCTTCTGTTCGTTCTCGGAAGCCGTGCGTGATCATCCGGAACTGGTGAGGAAGTATCTCGGCAGTGTGGTACCGCACACCGACAATTTCTATGCGTCGCTGAATTCGGCAGTATTTACCGACGGGTCGTTCTGTTTCATTCCGAAGGGCGTGCGCTGCCCGATGGAGCTGTCCACCTATTTCCGCATCAACACGCAGGAATCCGGGCAGTTCGAGCGCACGCTGGTCGTGGCCGAAGAGGGGGCGCACGTCTCCTACCTCGAAGGCTGTACGGCGCCGCAGTTCGATACCAACCAGTTGCACGCTGCGGTAGTCGAGTTGGTGACGCTGGACGACGCAGAGATCAAGTATTCGACGGTACAGAACTGGTACGCCGGCGACGAGAATGGCAAGGGCGGCATTTACAACTTCGTCACCAAGCGCGGTTTGTGCAAGGGTGTGAATTCGAAGATTTCGTGGACCCAGGTCGAGACCGGCTCCGCCATCACCTGGAAGTATCCATCCTGTGTGCTGCTTGGCGACAACTCGTCGGGCGAGTTCTATTCGGTTGCGCTGACCAATCACCATCAGCAGGCCGATACCGGCACCAAGATGATCCATATCGGCAGGAACACCCGCAGCAAAATCATCAGCAAGGGCATTTCGGCGGGATTCTCCAACAACAGTTATCGCGGGCTGGTGAAGATCGGTGCCAAGGCCGAGAACGCCCGCAATTATTCTCAGTGCGATTCGATGCTGATCGGCGCGCAGTGCGGGGCACACACCTTTCCCTACATCCAGGTGGGCAACAGCAGTGCCAAGGTCGAGCACGAAGCATCCACCTCCAAGATCGGCGAGGAGCAGCTGTTTTACTTCGCCAGCCGTGGAATCGAGACCGAAGAGGCGGTATCCATGATCATCAACGGCTTCGTGCGCGATGTGTTCATACATCTGCCGATGGAGTTCGCCGTGGAGGCGACCAAGCTCCTCGGCCTGAAGCTGGAAGGGAGTGTCGGATGATCAGGGAGAACGCCCCTGTGTTGCTGGAAGTTCGCGGCCTGTTCGCCAAGGTGGCGGGGACGACCATTCTGAATGGCATCGATCTCGCGGTGCGCGCCGGCGAGGTGCACGCCATCATGGGGCCGAACGGCTCCGGCAAGAGCACGCTCGCCAAGCTGCTGGCCGGACATCCGTCCTACGAGGTCACCGGTGGAGAAGTGCTGTACCAGGGCCGCGACCTGCTCGAACTGCCGCCGGAGGAGCGTGCGCGCGCCGGCCTGTTTCTGGGTTTCCAGTATCCGGTTGAAGTCCCCGGTGTGACCAACAGCGCATTCCTGCGCCTGACCTACAACACCATACAGGCGGCGCGCGGCAAGGACGAACTGGACCCGCTCGAGTTCGATGACTTCGTGCGTGAGAAGATGAAACTGCTCGAGATGGATCCGGATTTTCTCGATCGCAGCCTGAATGCCGGCTTTTCCGGTGGCGAGAAGAAGCGCAACGAGATTCTGCAGATGGCGTTGCTCGAACCGGTGCTGGTGGTGCTGGACGAGACCGATTCCGGACTGGATATCGATGCGCTGCGTATCGTCGCCAACGGCGTGAACAAGCTGCTGACGGCGGACAACGGCATCGTGCTGGTCACGCACTATCAGCGCCTGCTGAATTACATCGTTCCGGACTACGTGCACGTGATGGACGGCGGCCGGATCATCAAGACCGGCGACAAGGATCTCGCCGTGGAACTCGAAAGCCGGGGCTACGACTGGGTCGCAGCGGAATACAAGGCCCGGGCGGCAGCATGACCCGGCTGGCGAATGCCGATTTCCTGCGCTCGCTGCTGCGCCCCGGCGGTGCGCAACCGACGGCCCCGGATGCGTGGCTGAAATCCCGCCGCGCCGAAGCACTCGAGCGCGCCGGCGCACTGTCGCTGCCGACCACGCGCGACGAGGAGTGGCGATTCACCGATCTGTCCGCGCTGTACAAGCTCAGGCTGCAGCCGCCGGTGGGCGGGAAGGTCGATGCGGCTGCGCTGGATGCGTTCGCGGTTCCGGAATGCGGCGCGCAACTGGTGTTTATAGACGGTCAGTTCGCCCCCGGCCTGTCGACCGGGATGCGTGAAGCAGGCGTGTACGCTGGTGCGCTGGCGGATGCCCCGGAGCCGACCCGGGCGACACTCGCCACCGTTGCAGATTACGCGACAGATGTTTTCACTGCGATCAACACGGCGTTCCTGCAGGAAGCGGCGGTGGTGCGGGTGCGGACAGGGCAGGCGGTGGTCGCGCCGATTCACGTGGTGCAGGTATCCACCGGGCAGGAAACCGCTTCGCATCCGCGCGTGCTGGTGATCGCAGAGCGCGACGCCGACTGTATGCTGATCGAGGATTACGTATCGTTGGGCGGCAAAGCCTGTTTCACCAATGCGGTGACGGAGATTGCCATTGGCGCGAACGCGCAGGTGCGTCATATCAAGCTCCAGCGCGAAGACGAGACGGCATTCCATATCGCCAATACCAGCGTCAGGCTCGAGCGCGATGCGCGCTACCGCAGCTGGTCGGTTTCACTCGGGGCAAAGGTGTCGCGGCACAACCTGCACGTGTCGCAGACCGCGGAAGCGGCCGACATCGAGGTCGACGGACTTGCGCTGATCGCGGGCCGGCAACTTGCGGATACCCATTCGGCGATCGACCACGCGCATGCGCACGGCCGCAGCCGGCAGCTGCACAAGACCGTAGTGGGCGGGGCGGCGCACGCAGTATTCAACGGCAAGATCCTGGTTCGCCCGGGCGCGCAGCAGACCAATTCCGCGCAGCAGAGCCGCAACCTGCTGCTGTCGCCGCGCGCGCACGTCGACACCAAGCCGCAGCTCGAGATCTTTGCGGATGACGTGAAGTGCGCCCATGGCGCCACGGTCGGGCAGATCGAGGCGGAAGAGCTGTTCTACCTCAAGAGCCGCGGTTTGAGCGACGAAGCGGCGAGGGGCCTGCTCACTTACGCCTTTGCCGCCGAGATCGTCGAGCGCATTCCGGTGGCGTCGATCGCCGGAGCGCTGAAGCGGGTAATACTCGCGCAGACCCTGAACCGGGAAGCCCTATGAGCGCGAATACGCTGCTGCAGCCGGTGCGGCCGGCGCAGTTCTTGGACGTGCAACGCATCCGCGCGGATTTTCCGATCCTCGGGACGCAGGTGAACGGCAAGCCTCTCGCCTACCTGGACAATGCTGCGAGCAGTCAGATGCCCCGGCAGGTGATCGAGCGCCTGGTGCATTACCAGACTGCGGAACACTCGAACATCCATCGTGCCGTGCATTACCTCTCGGAGAAAGCCACCACGGAGTACGAAGGCGCGCGCCGCAAGGTGCAGCGCTTCATCAATGCCCGGGAGGAGCGTGAAGTCATATTCACGCGCGGCACCACCACGGCGATCAATCTGGTGGCGCATGGCTTCGGCCGTGCCTTCATCGGCGAGGGCGACGAGATCGTCATCTCTCACCTCGAACATCACTCCAATATCGTGCCCTGGCAGATGCTGTGCGAGGAGAAAGGCGCGAAGCTCAGGGTGATCCCGATCAACGATGCCGGCGAACTGTTGCTGGACGAGTATCGGCGGCTGCTGACGGACCGCACCCGGCTGGTGGCGATCACACATGTGTCGAACGCGCTGGGCACCGTGAATCCGGTCGAGGAGATGATCGGGCTCGCGCACGCGCGCGGGGTGCCGGTGCTGGTCGACGGTGCGCAGGCGGTGCCGCACATGGCGGTCGACGTGCAGGCGCTCGATTGCGACTTCTATGCGTTTTCCGGGCACAAGATGTGCGGCCCGACCGGAATCGGCGCGCTCTATGGCAAGGCGGAACTGCTCGAGAGGATGCAGCCGTTCGAGGGTGGCGGTGACATGATTCTTTCGGTTAGCTTCGACAAGACCACCTACAACACGATTCCGCACAAGTTCGAAGCAGGCACGCCGCCAATTGCAGCGGCGATCGGCCTGGGTGCCTCCGTGGACTATTTGCAGGGCGTTGGCATGGAAGCCATCGCGGCGCACGAGCATGAGCTGCTGGCCTATGCGACGCAGCAGCTCTGCGCGATCGACGGCGTGCGCATCATCGGCACGGCGGCGCAGAAGGCGGCGGTGCTGTCGTTCGGCATCGAGGGGGTGCATCCGCACGATGTTGGCACCATCCTCAACGAAGACGGCGTCGCGGTGCGTACCGGGCACCACTGTGCCCAGCCGGTAATGCAGCGCTACGGAATCCCTGCGACCGCAAGGGCGTCCTTCTATCTGTACAACACGATGGAAGAAGTGGATGCGCTGGCCGAGGGCATCCGCAAAGTCCAGAGCATTTTTGCCTGACGGGGGCCGACGGTGGATCCGAAAGTCCTCTATCAGGAAGTGATACTCGATCACAACAAGAAGCCGCGGAACTGGGGCAGCCTGGAATCGCCGACCTTTCGGGCAGAAGGCCTGAATCCGCTGTGCGGCGACCATATCTGGCTGTCGGTGCGGGTGGACCAGGATCATGTTTCCGAGATCGCCTTCGAGGGCGAGGGTTGTGCGATCTGCAAGGCTTCGGCTTCGATGATGACCACCAACGTCAAGGGCAAGAGCGTGGAAGAGGCGGAACGGCTGGTGCAGGAATTCCGCGACATGGCGACCGGCAAGCTGGATGCCGCCGGCGGCGGACATCACCTGGGGCGGCTGACCGTGTTCGCTGGAGTGAAGGATCTGCCGTCGCGGGTGAAGTGCGCCATCCTCCCCTGGCATACGCTGCATGCCGCGTTCAACTCGCAGGCCAGCGTGTCGACCGAGGGCGATGCCGATCCTGTTGCCAACGCATGAACTGATGAGCCAAACAAACATGAACCACCAAGCGCACCAAGGACACCAAGAAAACCCAGGCGATGAAGCTGGGAGATTTTCTGGCGTGCTTGCTCTTCTTGGTGGTCTTGGTGGTCTTGGTGGTCTTGGTGTCTTTGGTGGTTCGCATTTTGTAGTAATTGCTTCAGAAGTTTGAGAGATGCCGAAGATTGCCGACCTTGAAGGAACACCGAATCCCAACGCACGCAAGTTCGTGCTGAAGGAGCCGTTGACTTATGGCGTGTCGCGCTCGTTCGAGAACGCCGAGCAGGCCGGCGCCGATCCGCTGGCGGCAAAGTTGTTCGAGATCCCGCATGTGACCAACGTGTTCTACGTGGACAACTGGATCACGGTGACCCAGGACGGCGCGGCCGACTGGAAGGAGTTGCTGCGCCAGGTTGCGGATCCGATTCGCGAGGCGCCGGCTGCCGATGGCGAGTCGGAGAAGTACGCGCAGGCAGCCGCCTGGCTGACGCAGGAGGAAGGGCAGACCGGGCTGTCCGAGACCGACCGCGCGAAACTGGAGCAGATCAACGAGTTGCTGGACCAGGAAGTCCGACCCTATCTGCAGGGCGACGGCGGCGACCTGTACGTGGTCGGTCTCGAGGGCAACACGCTGAAGGTACATTACCAGGGCGCCTGCGGCAGCTGTCCGAGTTCGATTTCCGGCACGCTGGCCGGTATCGAAGGCCTGGTGCGGAGAATCGATCCGGAACTGGACGTGATCGCAGTATGACTGCGGCCGGCCGAAGGCCGGCGTTCGAAGCGTCGACGCAGAGTAGGCCGGGGAAGAACAAGAGAGGATGCAAAGAAAAACCAAGACGGGCAATTCCCGTCAGGAAGTTTCCCTGAGCCCCCATGTCTGATTGGGTACTGGTTGCCGAAGCGGCCGACATCGAACCTGGCCATTACGAGACAGTCGATCTGGACGGCACGCTGGCCGCCGTATTCAACGTCGGCGGCGAGTTCTTTGCCATCGAGGACGTGTGTACCCACGACGGTGCGGTATTGACCGACGGCAATCCGATCCAGGGCGATGAGATTGTCTGTCCCCGCCACGGCGCGCGTTTCTGCGTGCGCACCGGCGAGGCGCTGTCCCCGCCGGCCTTCGAGCCGACGTCAACTTTCCCGGTCAGGATCGAAGACGGCAAAGTCTACGTACGCGACGACCGCTGGGATTGAACAGGCCGGCCGCAGGCCGGGCCCACTACAGGAGTTCCTTGAGCAACTTCACGACCGCAGCCACGCGCGAAGCCACTTCAGGGAGTTCGACCGCAATTCGCACCCGGTCCGGCCCC
>DATKEK010000074.1:0-6752 GCA_035512195.1 Burkholderiales bacterium | reverse complement strand
CCAGCCAGGTGCAGATCGGCTCGGCGTTCTTCGAAGCCGCGCACGAACGCGGTTACCGTACCGCGCTGTACCACCAGCGCAAGTACGCCGAAGCCGCACAGTGCGCGGAAAACATCGTGCGCCTGATCGGCCAGGGCCTGTACGGACTGGTCACTTCCGCGAAAACACTGCCGAAACTCGAAGAGATTTCCGAGCTTCCGCCGCTGCTCGACGGGCATCTTCCGGCCGACCTCGCCGCACCGTTTGCCGCGTTCGCCGAAGAATTCGCCGCGAAAGACGTCGAGTGGGACGAGCCGGCGGTCAAATCGATCTCTGCGCAGATCGACGCGTGGACGCACGCAGCCGCGGCCTTCAGCGTCGGGCGCGACCGCCAGCTCGACCTGACGGAAGCGCTGCCGCCAAAGGCACAGCCGATCCGCATCGTCGACAACCGCAAGGCCGCCGCCGGAGAAATCGCGGTATGACGTTCGAGCAGCAGATCGCGCAGGCGCATGAACTGCTGACCGGGATCGGCTCGCGCCATAGGCCCGCTGCGTTCGGCACCAGCTTCGGCGTCGAAGACATGGTGCTGCTCGACCTGATCTCTCGCGGCAAGCACGCGATCGAGGTGTTCACCCTCGATACCGGCCGGCTGCCGGAAGAGACCTATGCGCTGATGGCACGAACGGCGGAACGCTACCGGATCAAGGTGCGCACCTTCTTTCCCGACACCGCAGCAATCCAGGATTACGTGCGCATCAACGGCATCAACGGCTTCTACGACAGCGTCGTGCAGCGCAAGGCCTGCTGCGAAGTGCGAAAAGTCGAGCCGCTGCGGCGCGCGCTCGCAGGCAAGCGTGCCTGGGTCACCGGCCTGCGGCGCGAGCAATCGCCGACCCGCGCAACACTGCCGCTTTCGGAATACGACCCGGTTCACGCATTGCAGAAATTCAATCCGCTGGCGGACTGGATGCTGGATGACGTCTGGCGTTACGTGCGCCGCCACGACGTGCCGTACAACGCCTTGCACGACCGCGGCTACCCGAGCATCGGATGCGCACCCTGCACTCGCGCCGTCAAACCCGGCGAAGATATCCGTGCCGGCAGATGGTGGTGGGAAGCAACCGATGCGAAAGAGTGCGGCTTGCACGCTGCGGCCAGCTTGCGCCATGAACCGAGGACAAGTGCACCATGAACCAGCTTGCAGAACCCCTGACATCCTCCGAGCGCACGCTGTCGCACCTCGACGTGCTCGAGGCCGAGGCGATCCACATCCTGCGCGAGGTCGCGTTCGAGTGCGCGAATCCCGCCCTGCTGTTCTCCGGCGGCAAGGATTCGATCGTGCTGCTGCGGCTCGCCGAGAAAGCGTTCCGGCCTTGCGGCTTTCCGTTTCCGCTGCTGCATATCGACACCGGCCACAACTTCCCGGAAGTCATCGCCTTCCGCGACCGGCGCGCCGCGGAACTCGGCGAGCGTCTGATCGTGCGCACGCTGGACGAATCGATCGCAAGGGGCCGCATCCGCCTGCGACATCCTGCGGAAGGACGCAATCCCTATCAATCGATCACGCTGCTGGACGCGGTCGAGGAGTTCGGCTTCGACGCCTGCATCGGCGGCGCACGCCGTGACGAAGAGAAAGCCCGCGCCAAGGAGCGCATCTTTTCCTTCCGCGACGAGTTCGGGCAGTGGGACCCGAAGAACCAGCGTCCCGAGTTGTGGGACCTCTACAACACCCGCGTGCGCCCAGGAGAGCACATGCGGGTGTTTCCGATCAGCAACTGGACCGAGTTCGACATCTGGCAATACATCGCGCGCGAGCGCCTTGAAGTGCCGGCGATCTATTTCGCCCATGAACGCGAAGTGATCCGTCGCAACGGCCAGCTCGCCCCGGTCTCGCATCTGGTGCGGCCGCGCGAGGATGAAATCGTCGAACGCGTCTCGGTGCGTTTTCGCACGGTGGGCGACATGACCTGCACCTGCCCGGTGGAATCCACCGCATGGACCTACGAGGAGATCGTGAGAGAAACCGCCGTGTGCCGCATCACCGAGCGCGGCGCCACGCGCATGGACGACCAGACTTCGGAAGCATCGATGGAACTGAGAAAAAAGGAAGGGTATTTCTGATGGGCGCCGCGGAATCATTCGTCTCCCGCGAAGTGGGACTGCTGCGTTTCATCACCGCCGGCAGCGTGGACGACGGCAAGAGCACGCTGATCGGCCGGCTGCTGTTCGACTCGAAAGGCATCTTCGAGGACCAGCTCACCGCGATCGAGCGCGCTTCCACCCGCCGCGGACGCGCGGAAGCCGACCTCTCCCTGCTCACCGACGGCCTGCAGGCCGAGCGCGAGCAAGGCATCACCATCGACGTTGCCTACCGCTACTTCTCCACGCCGCGGCGCAAGTTCATCATTGCCGACTCGCCCGGCCACGAACAGTACACCCGCAACATGGTGACCGCCGCCAGCACCGCCCAGGTCGCAGTAATCCTGCTGGACGCGCGCAACGGCATCCTTACCCAGACCCGACGCCACACCTACATCGCCAGCCTCCTCGGTGTGCGGCACGTGGTCTTTGCAGTCAACAAGATGGACCTGGTGGACTATGCGCAGGCCGCCTTCCTGGCGTTGCGCGAGGAACTGGCGGCATTCGCCTCAAAGGCCGGGATCGCGCATGCCTGGTACGTGCCGCTGTCCGCGCTGCACGGAGACAACGTGGTCGAACCCGGATCGCGCATGCCTTGGCACGAAGGGCCAACGCTGCTGCAACTGCTGGAACACATCGATGCCCAGCACGATCTCGCGGTCCTGCCGTTTCGCTTTCCGGTGCAGGGCGTACTGCGCCCCACCGGCGCGGACATCGACCGCCGCTGGCTGGACTTCCGCGGCTACGCCGGCCGCATCGAGTCCGGCACGGTTGCGGTCGGCGATCGCGTCAGCGTCCTGCCTTCCGGGGCAACGACATCGATACGCGCAATCCACACCCTTGATGGCGATCTGCCGGACGCCACCGCGCCGCAGTCGGTAACGCTGCTGCTCGCGGATCCGGTGGACGTATCGCGCGGCGACCTGATCGTACGCACCAGCGAAACGCCTGCTCTTTCCGCAGGCCTGTCGGCAACCGTATGCTGGCTCGACGAAACAGCGCTGGATCCGCGCCGCAAGTACCTGCTGAAGCACGGCACCCGCACGGTTAAAGTTCTGGTGGAACAGATCGAGCACCGCGTCGACATTCATTCCCTGGAGAGCACACCGGCGGACGGAACGCTCGCAGCGAACGACATCGGCCGCATCCGACTGAAGCTGCACAAGCCGCTCGCCTTCGATGCCTATCGCGCCAACCGTGCGACCGGCAGCTTCATCCTGATCGACGAAACCACCAACGACACCGTCGCCGCGGGGTTGATCGATCATGGGTAAGGTCTGGCTGGTCGGCGCCGGTCCCGGTGCACCCGATCTCATCACCCTGCGCGGCGCGCGGCTGCTCGCACAGGCAGACGTGGTGCTCTACGATGCGCTGGCCAACCCCGAACTGCTCGCGCTTGCCCCGCAGGCACGCAAGATCGCGGTGGGCAAGCGCTGCGGCAAACAATCCACCGCGCAGGCATTCATCAATCGCAGCCTGGTGAACTCAGCGCGCAGGAACCACACGGTCGTCCGCCTGAAATGCGGCGACCCGATGCTGTTCGGTCGTGCGCAGGAAGAGATCGACGCGCTGAATGAGGCGGGCATCGAGTTCGAAGTCGTGCCCGGCATCACCGCCGCACTCGCCGCCAGTGCAGATCTCGGCGTGCCTCTGACCGTGCGTGGTGTGAGTCGCAGCGTCACTTTCGTCACGCCCCGAGTCGGCGCCTCGGAAATCGGGTCGGACTGGGCGCAGGCGGTACTCGGCACCGATACCGCGGTGCTGTACATGGCGGCGGGCCAGGCCGGACGCATCGCGCTCGAACTGATCGCGCGCGGCAAGCCGGTCGGACTGCCCGCGGTGGTGGTCGAGAATGCTTCGATGCCCGACCGCCGCATCTGGACGCTCACGCTCGGCGAACTGCCGCAGTTCGCGGCCACTCAACTCAGCGGACCGGCGGTGATCCTCCTCGGGGAGGCTTTCCGCCGGATCTCTGCCGCCGAAACCTTGGAAGCCGCATCGCGCATCAACGCGATCGCCTGCGCCGGATAGACCCCATGCAACGTCTGCCGCGGCCGTACGTCGGCCGCGAGCGATGGATTTGCCTTTTTAGAGACATCATTAAACATTCAACGATTCGAAATGACCACAGCAGCCGAAGACAAGTACACCAGCGAAACCATTCTCGACATCCGCACCTGGACGCCGAACCTGTTCTCGTTCAAGACCACGCGCTATCGTGGATACCGCTTCGTTCCAGGCCAGTTCGCCCGGCTCGGCGTGAAAAAGGCCGGCCGCGTGGTCTGGCGCGCCTATTCGATCGTCTCCGCCGACTACGACGAGCATCTCGAGTTCTACTCCATCGTCGTTCCCGGCGGCGAGTTCACCACCGAACTCACCCGGCTGCAGGTCGGCGACGAAGTGCTGGTGGAGAAACGAAACTACGGGTTTCTGACCACCGACCGCTTCCAGGCAGGCAAGGACCTGTGGATGCTCTCCACCGGCACCGGCCTCGCACCGTTCATTTCGATCCTCTACGACTTCAAGGTGTGGGAGCACTACGAGAACCTGGTGCTGGTGCACAGCGTGCGCGTGCGCGACGAACTTGCCTACGAAGAACTGATCCGCGGCTTTTCCAGCCACGAGTTCTTCTCGGAGTTCGGCAACAAGCTGAAGTACGTGCAGGTGGTCACCCGCGAACCGGTCGAAGACGCGCTAGACAAGCGCATCCCCGATTTGCTGGAAAGTGGCGAACTGGAATCGCAGGCCGGCATCCGCCTCGACCACGACCGCTCGCGCATCATGATCTGCGGCAACCCGCAGATGGTCGACGACACCCGCGAATGGTTCACCACCCGCGGTTTCGAAGTCAGCCGCCGCGGCCAGCCCGGCCACCTCGCCGTCGAGAACCTCTGGTAACCGGCAAGCAGGTTTACCGCGAAGGAAGGACAAAGTCTAGAAAACGCGAACCACCAAGATCACCAAGGGCACCAAGAAAACCGAACCTTTTCTTCTAGATTCTCTTGGTGTGCTTGGTGTACTTGGTGGTTCGATTGGTTTTTCTCTTCCTCCGTGGTTCAATTTCTTTCCCCAAGCGCTGCATGCAGCAGCGCTTCGGTGGTGTCGCAACGGGCGGTGAAGGCTTCGGTGTCATCGTCGGCGAGCCAGCGGAAGGTGTCGCCTTCGACGCGTACGCGCGTAATGCGGTCCTCGTGCAGATGCAGATCCAGCCCGGGGTCGAGCACGTTGATCCAGCCGCCGCGGTCCGAGCGTTTTATGCTTTCCAGCACCTTGACGGTTTTCTGGCTCGCGGCAGAGTTCGCGACGACGACCTCGACCGGCTGCGCGAGTCGCGCGGCTTCGTGCAGAAACGCCGCAAGCGAAGCCGGTTCCGCCGCTTGCGCCTCTGGTGCTCGCACCGTTCCTTCAGCTATGCCCTCTTCCGGACCCTGGTTGTCCGCTGCATACGCCTGCACCAGCGCCTCGAACGCGTCCAGGTTCGATTCTGCGGTCAGAAAGAATTTCGCCGCCGATTCGCCGCTGCCGGTAAACAATTGCAGGCTGCGCTTGGTGCCATACTTCCCGGGCTCAATCAGCGCGAACGCCTTTGTCAAAGCGTCCAGCCTCGCGCGCAGCAGGAACACGTCGCCTTCGATTGCGAGACCGCCATTCGTATCGAGCACGATCGCGGTTGCCCGTCCGGTGCGCTCCTGCACCGCGTACACATTCCTGACCACGCTCTTGACCTCGCCCAGCGCAGGGAGGCCGCAGAGCAGTTCCGGCAACTCGCCGCCGAGCCGCGTGACGAAACGCCCGCAGCCCGACGCCACCAGCTGCGCTTCCGGCACGCCCAGCGCGTTCGCCGCCGCGCGGTTGTTCAGTCCGCGCCTGCGCGCATGCTCCCAGTCGTCAATCAGCGACACCGCAATACCCCGCATACAGAATCAGAATTGACGCTCTCCTCCCGGCGTCGCTAAACTCGATTGCACCTGATTGCACGCATGGACACCGGACGTGAATGAAAAGTGGGGCTGGATCGTTCGATACGCCGCTGTCATCGTAATAACTCTCGTGCTCGCATTGGCGCTCGGCGGCATGGGATTGTTCAAGTCCACCACGATCGCGAGTGCGGGGCGCCGGTCCAACCGGATGCGCAGTTCTGCGGTCACTGCGGTACCGGGCTGCAGTCCGGCTGACGCTACTTCTTCGTGCGGCGGCCGGCCCTGGCCGGCCTGGACGTTTTCTCCCCGCTCACCACCAGCCGGTCGCGTCCGCCTTCCTTCGCACCGTAGAGCGCGGCGTCCGCCGCCTGAAACAGTTCGTCGGCATTTTTCGCGTGCTCCGGAAGGCTTGCCAGTCCGATTGAAACGGTGAGCTTGCCGAGGGCCTGACCTTCGAACTTCAGCTTCAGCTTGCGCACTTCCGCCAGCAGCGCTTTGGCTTTGGCGGTGGCATTCGCGACCGAGGCACCGGGCAACAGCAGCACGAACTCCTCGCCGCCGAAGCGGCAGGCGACGTCGCTTTCGCGGATGAATCCGGCCAGCAACCGGCCGAGCTCTTCCAGCACGTAATCGCCGGCGTCGTGGCCGAAATCGTCGTTGAAGCGCTTGAAATGATCCGCATCGACCATCAGCATTGCGAGCGGCGTTTCC
>DATKEK010000073.1:0-11283 GCA_035512195.1 Burkholderiales bacterium | reverse complement strand
CCCGAGTCGGACCTGTTGCTGGAGCCGACCATCGAGCCCGCCATGCAGCGGGAACAACCGCGCATCGAGCCCCGTCTCGAAGGCACGGCCGAGCCCGCGCGCGCGGCGGTGCCGCGGGTTACGCCCCGGCCGGCGAAGCCGGTGCCACCGGCCGAGCGCCGCCAGGCCGCCCCCCGCGCCGGTGCGCTGCCGGATGCGACGATCGACTACATCGCGGAGATTCGCGCCGGAGAGGTGATTCCTGCCAGCGCGATCGAGGCTCTGACCGCCGCGCTGTCCGCCATCGGCCGTCGCGTCAACATGGCCGGCTACGACTACCACACCCGCGAATGGCAGGCGGTGTCCGATCCGGAGCACTGGTACACCTCGCTCAGGCTGGCGTTGCAAATCGTGGATCGCAGCGGATCGGTGTCGGAGCAGCAGTTGCGAAACTTCCAGGCGGTCGTCAGGGAACACGCCGCAGGCATGTCCGCGATTGCCGAATTGCCGGACTTCGACGAGACGCTGGCGACCGCGAGGAAACTCGACGACTTCTGCGCCGAGGTCGACGTGGTGGTCGGCATCAACGTGATCGCCCAGTCCGGGCAGGTTTTCCAGGGCACGCAGGTGCGGGCGCTGGCTGAGGCCGCCGGCTTTCGGCTGCAGCCGAGCGGGGTGTTCGTTTGCGAGGACGTTCAGGGCGACGTGCTGTTCACCCTGGATAACCAGGAAGCGAATCCCTTCCTTCCGGACCAGATCCGCCGCATGACCACTTCCGGCGTGACTTTCCTGCTGGATGTACCGCGAGTGGCCGAAGGCATTCGCGCATTCGACCGCATGCTGGCCACCGGCCGCAGCTTCGCCGATTCGCTCGACGGTCTGCTGGCCGACGACAATCGCGCGCTGCTGAACGACGTCGGACTGGACAAGATCCGGGCGCAACTGCAGGCAATCTACGCTGCGATGCAGGGCAGGGGGTTGCCGGCCGGAGCACCGGCCACGCGCAGACTGTTCTCCTGATGCGCGTGCCGGCCGATAGCGCAAAGCGCGCCGAGCGGCTGCGCCGCGAGATCGATCAGGCGAACTACGACTACTATGTCAAGGACGCGCCCACGCTGCCGGACGCGGAATACGACCGGCTGTTCCGCGAACTTGCCGCGCTCGAGTCGCAATACCCGGAACTCGCGGTAGCCGACTCGCCGACACGCCGTGTCGGCGCCGCGCCCCTGGCCGCGTTTGCATCGGTCACGCATGCCTCGCCGATGCTGTCGCTGAACAATGCGTTCAGCGAGGAAGAAGTAATCGCCTTCGACCGCCGCGTCAGGGAAGGGCTGGAACGCGACCAACCGGTGGCTTATGCGGTCGAACCGAAGTTCGACGGACTCGCGATCAGCCTGACTTACGAGCGCGGCGCATTCGTGCTCGGCGCGACCCGCGGCGACGGCTATACCGGAGAAGAGGTCAGCGCCAATCTGCGCACGGTGCGCGCGATCCCGCTGAAACTCACGGCCCCGGATCTGCCGGACCTGCTGGAAGTCAGGGGCGAAGTGCTCATGCTCAAGCGCGATTTCGAGGCGCTGAATCGCGCGCAGCGCGAAAAAGGCGAGCGCGAATTCGCCAATCCGCGCAATGCCGCTGCCGGCTCGCTCAGACAACTGGATTCGCGCATTACCGCCGCTCGCAGGCTGACTTTTTTCGCTTACGGCATCGGCCGCTCCGAGGGCTCGGCGGTGCCGCGCGACCGGCACAGCCGACAGCTCGATTATCTCGAGGCTCTGCGCTTCGCAGTGGCGCAGGAACGCGCAGTCGTGTGCGGTGTCGAGGGCCTGCTGGGCTATTACCGAGAGGTCGCGGCAAGGCGCACGGCCCTGCCTTACGAGATCGACGGCGTGGTGTACAAGGTGGACGAACTCAAGTCGCAGGCGCAGCTCGGCTACGTATCGCGCGCGCCGCGCTTCGCGGTCGCGCACAAATACCCCGCGCAGGAGGAGATCACGCGGCTGCTGGGAATCGATGTGCAGGTTGGCCGCACCGGCGCGCTGACGCCGGTCGCGCGGCTTGCGCCGGTGTCGGTCGGCGGCGTGACCGTGACCAATGCCACCTTGCACAACGAGGACGAGATCCGGCGCAAGGACGTCAGGATCAACGATTTCGTCATCGTCCGGCGCGCGGGGGACGTGATTCCGGAGGTGGTCGGCGTGGTCATGGAACGGCGGCCGAAGAACGCACGCACGTTTCGCATGCCGGACAAATGCCCGGTGTGCGATTCGCGGGTGGAAAAACCCGAGGACGAAGCGATCGCGCGCTGTCCGGCCGGCCTGTTCTGCCCGGCGCAGCGCAAGCAGGCGCTGCTGCATTTCGCTTCGCGTCGCGCACTCGACATTGAGGGTCTCGGCGAAAAGCTGGTGGATCAGCTGGTGGACAACGAACTGGTGCAGACGCCTGCCGACATTTACCGCCTTGACGCAGATGCGCTCGCCGGACTCGAGCGGATGGCGGAGAAATCGGCCGCCAACCTGGTGGCAGCAATCGATGCCAGCAAGCGCACCACGCTCGCGCGATTCATCTACGCACTCGGCATCCGCAACGTCGGCGAAACCACCGCCAGGGATCTCGCCGGGCACTTCGGCAGTCTGGCCGCATTGATGAGTGCGAGTGAAGCCGAACTGCTGGAGGTCCCGGATGTCGGCCCGGTGGTGGCCGGGAGCATCGCGCGCTTCTTTTCCGAGCCGCACAATCGGGAAGTAGTCGAGCGACTGCGTGCCGCCGGCCTGCACTGGGTGGAGGGCGCACAGCGCCGCCGGGACAACCTGCCGCTTGCCGGCAGAGCCTTCGTGCTTACCGGTACCCTGCCGAACCTGACCCGGGACGAAGCAAAGAACCGCATCGAGCAGATGGGCGGGAAAGTGACCGGTAGCGTGTCGAAGAAGACCGACTATGTCGTCGTGGGCGCCGAACCAGGCAGCAAGCACGACAAGGCACTCGAGCTCGGCATCGCTGTGCTCGACGAGGAGGGGTTGTTAGAATTGCTGGCCAGGACCTCCTGAGCGCGACAACAGGAAAGCACACCTTGAAGAAAATCACCAAAGCCGTATTCCCCGTCGCCGGTCTGGGCACGCGATTTCTGCCCGCCACCAAGGCGAGCCCGAAGGAAATGCTGCCAGTCGTCGACAAGCCGCTGATCCAGTACGCAGTGGAAGAGGCGGTGGAAGCTGGCATCACGCAGATGGTATTCATCACCGGCCGTTTCAAGCGCACGATCGAAGATCACTTCGACAAGGCTTACGAACTCGAGGCCGAACTCGAGGCGCGCGGCAAGGACAAGCTGCTGGAGCAGGCGCGCGACATCCTGCCCAAGAACGTGAGCTGCATCTACGTGCGCCAGGCGGAAGCGCTCGGGCTGGGCCACGCGATCCTGTGTGCGAAACCGGTGGTCGGCAACGAGCCGTTCGCGGTGATCCTTGCCGACGACCTGATCGACGGCAAGCCCGGCGTGATGAAACAGATGGTCGACGTCTACGCGCAGGAACGCTGCTCCCTGCTGGCGGTACAGAGTGTGCCGCGCGAAGAGACGTCCTCCTATGGCATCGTCAGGACCGAGCCGGGCGAACGCGGCATGCACCGCATCACCGGCATGGTGGAGAAACCGAAGCCGGAGGCGGCACCATCGACGCTTGCCGTGGTTGGACGCTACATTCTGGGGGCGGAGATTTTCGATCACCTCGAGCGCATCAAACCGGGAGCGGGCGGCGAGATCCAGCTGACCGATGGCATTGCCTCGCTGCTCAGCAAGCAGCGCGCACTGGCCTATGAATTCCAGGGCGTGCGCTATGACTGTGGTTCGAAGCTGGGCTACCTGCAGGCGAACGTGCTCTACGCCATGCGGCATCCGGAGATCGGCGCAGGATTCCGCGAGTTTCTGCGCACGGTGCAGACGGATATGGCGAAGCGCGGCTGATCGATGCTTTCATCAGAATCAGCCTGGCAGGTCCTCAAGGACGCGGAGCTGGTGTGTTCCGAACAGGAGGTGGCCGATGCGCTGCGCCGCCTCGCCGCAATGATCACCCACAGGCTCGGCGATCGCCTGCCGTTGGTGCTGAGCGTGATGGGCGGCGCCGTGGTGTTCGCCGGACAGCTGCTGCCGATGCTGCGTTTCCCGTTGGAGTTCGACTATATCCACGTGACTCGTTACGACGGCTCCACCCGCGGTGGCACGGTGCGCTGGAAGGTAGAGCCGCAGGTCAGCGTGAAAGACCGCGCAGTGCTGGTATTGGACGATATTCTCGACGAGGGACACACGCTCGCCGCGGTTCGCCAGTGGTTGCTCGACCAGGGCGCGGCCAGCGTGGAGCTCGCGGTGTTCGCCGACAAGAACATCGGCAGATCGAAACCCGTTGTCGCGGACTACATCGGCGTCAGCCTGCCGGACCGCTACGTGTTTGGCTTCGGCATGGACGTGAACGACGCGTGGCGCAATCTTCCCGCGGTATACGCGGTAAAGAACTGATCATGCTCGGCATACTTGGGGGCACCGGCCTCACGCAACTGGCAAGTCTCGAAGTCACGCGTCGCGAAGTGGCGCGTACGCCCTACGGGGAGCCTTCCGGGGCACTGACTTTCGGCAAGCTGAACGGCCGCGAGGTGGTGTTCATCGCACGGCACGGCTATGGCCATACCATTCCGCCGCACGCGGTGAATTACCGCGCCAATATCTGGGCGCTGCATGCGCAGAATGTCTCGCGGCTGGTATCGGTGGCCTCGGTCGGCGGCATCCGGTCCGACATGAAACCCGGAGCGATCGTCATTCCGGGCCAGATCATCGATTACACCTACGGTCGAAAACACACCTTTTTCGATGGACCGGAACAGCCGGTCACGCATGTCGATTTCACTCATCCGTATTGCGACGTGCTGCGGGCCGATCTGGTGAAGGCAGCACGCGCAGCAGGGCTGCCGGCGATCGACGGCGGCGTCTATGCGGCTACGCAGGGCCCGCGTCTGGAATCCGCAGCCGAGATCGACCGGCTCGAGCGCGACGGCGTCGACATGGTGGGTATGACGGGTATGCCGGAAGCGGCGCTGGCACGCGAGATCGGATTGCGTTACGCAACGGTTGCGGTGGTGGCGAACTGGGCGGCCGGCCGCGGCGACAGCGCCGAGGCGGTGCATCTCGAGGCAATCCGTGCGGTGCTGACTACGGCCATGGGCCAAGTGCGCCTGCTGCTCGAGCAGCTGGTGGAAAACGATGGCGGTTAAGGCGGTCCTGCGCATGGGTGATCCGCGCCTGCTGGAAAAAGCACGCCTGGTGGAGCATTTCGACACCCCGGAACTGCACGCGCTGCTGCAGGACATGGACGACACCATGCGCGCGAAGAACGGCGCGGGCATCGCCGCGCCGCAGATCGGCGTCGGCCTGCAGGTGACGATCTTCGAAGTCGGTCACAATCGGCGTTATCCGGACGCGGAGCAGGTGCCGTATACGGTGCTGATCAATCCGGTGCTGGAACCGGTCGGCGACGAAACCGAGGAGGGCTGGGAAGGCTGTCTGTCGGTGCCGGGGATGCGCGGCGTGGTGCGGCGTTATTCGAGGCTGCGCTACCGCGGGTTCGACCAGTACGGCAAACAGATCGACCGCACGGTATCGGGCTTTCATGCGCGCGTGGTGCAGCACGAGTGCGATCACCTGGAAGGCATTCTCTACCCGATGCGCATCCACGATATGCGCCTGTTCGGCTTCAACGAGGAGTTGTTCCCCGGGCAGGAGGTAATCGACGAGTAATTCCCCGGGGGATCCCGGCGCAGTCGTCAGGACTGCAGTTGCTGAATCAGGTCGCTTTCCAGGCGTACGACCCTGCGCGGATCCTTCAGCGCCTCGCCATTCACCAGGAAGGTGTCCTCTGCGCGCTCGCCGAGCGTGTTTGCCTTCGCCGTGTATACGCGGATGTCGTAGTCCACCAGTACCCTCGCCACGCGGTACAGCAGACCGGGGCGGTCGCCGGCGACCAGACTGAGATAGTGGTCCCTGCCTTTTTCGTCCGGGCGTATGTGCACTTCCGGCGTGATCGGAAAGTTCCTCAGCTGCCGCGACAGGCGTCCACCCGCAGGCGGTGGCAACGGACCGGTCTGCGCCAGGCGGCTGGCCAGCTCATGCTCGATGTAGCTGATCATGTCCCGGTAATGCGAAGTCGCGCGCGCCGGGTCCATCACCTGGAAGCTGTCCAGCGAATAGCCATGCCGGGTGGTGTAAACCTTGGCTTCGACAATGCTGAAGCGGATGCTCTCGAAGAAACCGCAGATGCGCGCGAACAGCGTCTTGTCGTCGCGGCCATAGATCATCACCTGCAGGCCCTCGCCGATGGGAGACAGGCGCGCCCTGACCACTGGCGCTTTCGGCTCAACGCGGTAATTCAGCAGCCGCGTGTGCCAGACGATGTCCTGTTCGTCATGGCGCAGGAAGTAGGTGTCGTCCAGCTGTTTCCAGAAGCGCTGGGGCGCATTTTCCGGAATCGCATAGGCGCGCAGCGCCGCCAGAATCCGTTCCTGTTTCGCGTTCAGCGTGTGCTCGCCGGATTCCGGTCCGGGCTGCAGCAGGCGGCGCGTCGCATGGAACAGGTCTTCCAGCAGCTTCGCCTTCCACGCATTCCATACCTTCGGGCTGGTGCCGCGAATATCGGCAACGGTGAGCAGATACAGCGCGACCAGGCGGCGTTCGGCCCCCACCTTTGCGGCGAAAGCAGAAACCACGTCCGCATCCGAAAGATCCTGTTTCTGTGCGACCGCCGACATGTGCAGGTGTTGCTCGACCAGCCACACTATCAGGTCGGTGTCTTCCGGGGACAGCCCGTGATCGCGGCAGAAGCGCCTTGCGTCCTGCATGCCCAGCGTCGAATGATCACCGCCGCGGCCTTTCGCGATGTCGTGGAACAGAGCCGCGATATACAGCACTTCCGGCCGCTCGAACTCCGACATCAGGCGGCTGCACAGCGGGTACTCATGCACCATCTCCGGCACCGCGAAGCGGCGCAGATTCCGCAGAACCATCAGGATGTGCTCGTCGACCGTGTAGACATGAAACAGGTCGTGCTGCATCTGGCCGACGATGCGGCCGAATACCGGCATATAGCGGCCGAGCACGCCGTACTGGTTCAGCCTGCGCAGTGTATGCGTGATGCCTGACGGGGCGCGCAGAATTTCCATGAAGCGCGCGCGATTGCGCCGGTCGTGCCGAAACGCTGCATCGATGCGGTCGCGCGCGTGCCAGAGTGCGCGCATGACGCCGACCGAGAGGCCCTTGATTTCCGGGTGCTGCTGCCAGAGCAGAAAGGCTTCGAGGATTGCGGGGGGATTGCGTTCGAACAATCCCGGGCCGCGCACCTCGAGATGCTCGCCGCGAACCTGGAAGCGTTCGTTCAGGAGCACCGGCTTTGCCTGCGGCTGCGGAAATACCCGCGCGCGCAGGTTCTGCACCACGATGGTGTTCAGCAGTTGCACCGCCTTTGCGGTGGTATAGAAACGCTGCATCAGCTGTTCGCTGGCGCGCTTGGCAGGCGTGTCCTTAAGTCCGGATTCGGCGGCCATTGCCGTCTGGAAATCGAACAGCAGACGGTCCTCGCGGCGGCCCGCAACGTAGTGCAGCCGTATGCGCAGTTCGCTAAGCGCACGCTCATAGCGTTTCAGCTGTCGCACTTCTTCGTGGGTGAGGATCTTCTGCCGGGCCAGGTCCAGCCAGCTGCCTCCCAGTCCGGCGGCGTGGCTGATCCACAGGAGGTTTTGCAGGTCACGCAATCCGCCCGGGCTCTCCTTGATGTTGGGTTCGAGGTTGTAGGCAGTGTCGTTGAAGCGCGTGTGCCTTTGCTGCTGTTCCAGCAGTTTCGCCTTGATGAAGTACGGCACGTCCAGGCACGACTGCATCGCCTTGCCAAAGCGGGCGTACAGCCTGCGGCTGCCGGCCAGCAGCCGCGCTTCCAGCAGCGTGGTCTGCACGGTGACGTCGCGCTGCGCTTCTGTCTGGCATTCCTCGATCGTGCGTACGCTGTGCCCAACCTCCAGCCCGACGTCCCACAGCACGCCCACCAGTTCCTCCAGTTGTGTGCGCTGCGAGGCATCCACCGTATCCGGCAGCAGCACCAGCACGTCGACGTCGGAGTAGGGAAACAGCATGCCGCGGCCGTAGCCGCCGACCGCGACAAGTGCAAAGCCGTCCTGCGTTACGGTGCTGTCCCATACCGCGCGCACCACTTTGTCCACCAGCTTCGCCTGCGCGGCCAGCGCGCGTCGCGGATCGCCGCGCTCGGTGAATTTCTCGCGGATGCGGGCGCTGCCGTCGTTAAGGTCTCGCCGCCAGCGTTCGATCCTGCCGGCGTGCGCCGTGCGCGGCGTGGCCTGTGGCAGAGCGGTAGGCATGCTCAGCCAACGAATGCTGGAGGTTTCGGAGCCGCGGCCGATACGGTCAGCACTTCAAATCCGATTTCCGAGACCAGCACCGTGTGCTCCCACTGGGCCGACAGGCTGTGATCCTTGGTGACCACGGTCCAGCCGTCGGCAAGTTGCCGGATACCGGGCTTGCCAGCATTAATCATCGGTTCGATGGTGAAAATCATGCCGGATTGCAGTTTCAGTCCGGTTCCCGGCCTGCCGTAGTGAAGCACCTGCGGTTCCTCGTGGAAGCGGCGCCCGATGCCGTGGCCGCAGAATTCGCGCACCACGCTGTAGCCGTGCTCTTCGGCGCAGCTCTGGATCGCATGGCCGATGTCGCCAAGAAAGGCGCCAGGCTTTACGTGGGCTATGCCCCGCCACATGCACTCGAAGGTGATTTCGCACAGGCGTTTCGCCTGGATCGACGGCTCTGCGACCTGAAACATGCGACTGGTGTCGCCGTGAAAGCCGTCGCGAATCACGGTGATGTCGACATTCACGATATCGCCGGCCTTGAGTTTCTTCGGGCCGGGGATACCGTGACAGACTACGTGGTTGACCGAGGTGCAGATGGATCTCGGAAAGGGCTGGTAGCCGGGCGGCGCGTAATTCAGCGGCGCGGGAACGGTGCGCTGGACACCAACCATGTATTCATGGCACAGCGCATCCAGCTCCTCGGTAGTGACTCCCGGTTTGACGTGTGGCGAAATGAAATCGAGCACTTCCGCGGCGAGCCGCCCGGCAACGCGCATTTTCTCGATTTCTTCAGTGGTCTTGATCGCTACGGACATGAATGCACTGATGACTTGCCCGCCGGATCATAGCACCCTGGTGCGCACATCGACCGGCGCCGGATCAGGGCGCCGGCATGCGCATGCCTGATCTCGGTCTTTTGGTAAGGTCCGGCGACGGTACCGCAAGCCGGGACAGGCTTGCGATTGGCAGAAGTGGCTCCCCGAGCTGGGCTCGAACCAGCGACCCACTGATTAACAGTCAGTTGCTCTACCGACTGAGCTATCGGGGAAGGCGGAAAGCGGCGTATGATAGTGACTCGCCTGTCCACGGTCAACACGCGCGTTACGCACAGCGCGGCGAAGCCCCGATCTCTCCTGCGCAACGCCGCATTTCAACGCGCTCCACACATTGCGCGAAATCAGCGAATCACCTCGGCGATCGAATCCGCTACGTAATCGAGATTCGCATTGTTCAGCGCCGCCACGCAGATGCGGCCGGTTTCTATCGCGTAGACTGAATACTTCTCGCGCAGGGCGATGACCTGGTCCCTGGACAGGCCGGAGTAGGAGAACATGCCGCGCTGGCGCACGACGAATCCGAAATCCGCGCCCTTCGCCCGAGACTGGATCTTTTCCACCAGTGCCTGCCGCATCCTGCGTATGCGCTCGCGCATCTGTCCGAGTTCCTGCTCCCACAGCGTGCGCAGTTCCGCGGACTCCAGCACCGCGGCAACCACCTTGCCGCCGTGCGTGGGCGGGTTCGAATAATTGGTGCGAATGATGCGTTTCAGCTGGCTGAGCACACGTGCGGCCTCGTCGGCGCTGCCCGTTACCACCGACAGCGCCCCGACGCGTTCACCATACAGCGAGAACGATTTCGAGAACGAATTGGCCACGAACACCGGCCCGCCGGCCTCGGTGAAACGCCTGACCGCGTCGCCGTCCGCGTCGAGGCTGTCGCCGAACCCCTGGTAGGCGATGTCGAGGAAGGGCAGCAGGCCGTGCGCGGTGACCGTGTCGATTACCTCGGTCCACTGATCGGCGGTAAGGTCGACGCCGGTCGGGTTATGGCAACAGGCGTGCAGAACCACGATCGCACCTGCCGGCAGCGATTTCAGCGCCGCCAGCATACCGCTGAAATTCACCCCGTGCGTGGCCGGATCGTAATAGGGATAGGTGTTGACCTTGAATCCGGCGTTCTCGAACAGCGCCTGGTGATTCTCCCAGCTTGGGTCGGAAATCCAGACCTGCGCCTCCGGCAGCAACCGACGCAGAAAATCCGCGCCGATCTTCAGACCGCCGGTGCCGCCCAGGGCCTGCACGGTCACCACGCGTTTTTCCTGGATCGCGGCCGCGCCGGCGCCGAAAACCAGGCTTTGCACCGCCTTGTCATAGGCGGGAAGCCCGTCGATCGGCAGATATGCCCGCGGCGCTGCGTTTTGCGCCAGCTCCTGTTCGGCGCGGCGCACGCATTCGAGCAGGGGCACCTTGCCGTCCTCGCCGTAGTAGACGCCGACGCCCAGACTGACCTTCTTCGGGTTGGTGTCAGCGAGGTAGATCTCGGTCAGGCCAAGGATCGGGTCGCGCGGCGCCATGTCCACGCGTGCGAGAGGCGAGGTGCTCATGTTTTGTCGGGGAATGTCTGCAGGGTTGGGTTGTCGAAGCTGCGACCGCAAATTGTACATGACGCAATTGCAATGGCCGGGCGGGTCGAATGCCGATGCGAACGTCCGGTATGAGAGTGGAAGACGTGGGAAAATTCACACTTTTTCGGGGCAGACCGGGCCATGACCGCCAGCGCACCTACATCGATTGCGGAAAAACACGAGGCTGTCGTCGTGTTTCCCGGCAGCCCCTTTCGGCTGCATCGGCCCTTCGAGCCGGCGGGAGATCAGCCGGAAGCGATAGCCAAGCTGGTCGAGGGGCTGAATGACGGGCTGCAGTTCCAGACCCTGCTGGGGGTCACCGGATCGGGCAAGACGTACACGATGGCCAACGTGATTGCGCACACCGGGCGGCCGGCGATCGTAATGGCGCCGAACAAGACGCTTGCGGCACAGCTTTACGCCGAGATGCGCGAATTCTTCCCGGAGAACGCGGTCGAGTACTTCGTTTCCTACTACGACTATTACCAGCCGGAAGCCTACGTGCCTTC
>DATKEK010000072.1:0-3371 GCA_035512195.1 Burkholderiales bacterium | reverse complement strand
AACGTTACGCACTACCGGCAGACGATTACCGACAATATTCTCGACGATATTACCGGCCGGCTGGAGAAATCGTCGGACTACACCTCGCGTGTGCAGGATATTCGCGCGTTCAACCGGTCGAGCCCGGTACTGAAACGCGGCATCGCACTGACGCCGGTCAAATTCGGTATTTCCTTTACCGCGACGCATCTCAACCAGGCGGGTGCGCTGCTGCATATCTACACGGACGGCACCGTGCATATCAATCACGGCGGCACGGAGATGGGGCAGGGTCTTTTCACCAAGGTTGCACAGGTGGTGGCCGAGGAACTGCAGATCGATCTCGACCGAATCAAGATCACGGCTTCGGATACCAGCAAGGTGCCGAACGCCTCTGCGACCGCCGCATCCAGCGGCTCGGACCTCAATGGCAAGGCCGCGCAGGCGGCGGCGCGCAAAATCAAAAAGCGGCTGGTGCGCTTCGCGGTGGAGCGCTTCGGCGTCGGGCCTGGCGAGGTCGAGTTCCACAACAACGCGGTGCGCATGGGCCAGGAGACGCTGGGCTTCGAAGAATTTATCCAACTCGCGTGGTTCGCGCGCACGTCGCTGTCGGCGACCGGGTTTTATCGCACGCCGGAGATTCACTACGACCGGTCGACGTTCAGCGGGCGGCCGTTTTTCTATTACGCTTACGGCGCGGCAGTATCCGAAGTGATCGTGGATACGCTGACGGGCGAATATCGCCTGCTGCGGGTCGACATCCTGCACGACTGCGGCAAGTCGCTGAATCCGGCTATCGACATGGGGCAGATCGAGGGCGGATTCATACAGGGTGCAGGCTGGCTCACGACGGAGGAACTGTGTTGGAACGAAAACGGCGAACTCAAGACGCACGCACCGTCGACGTACAAGATTCCAACCTGTTCGGATCTGCCGGTGGACTTTCGCGTCGCGATGTTCGAGATGGGTCTCAATCGTGAAAAAACCATCTACCGCTCAAAAGCCGTCGGCGAGCCGCCGCTCATGCTGAGCCTGTCGGTGTTCCACGCGATTCGCGACGCGGTCGCGAGCGTCGGCGGCGAGCGCTGCCGGCCGCCGCTCGTGGCGCCCGCGACGCCCGAAGCGGTGCTGGCCGCGATCGAGGCGCTGCGGGAGGCGGGCCCATGATGGCGTGGCTCGAAGCGTTGCGGGAAATACAAGAGCCCGCCATGCGCGTGACCGTGCTGGACGTGCGCGGATCGGCGCCGCGCGAGATCGGTGCGACGATGATTGTCACGGCGGAGGACCTGGCTGGTTCGATCGGTGGCGGGCAGCTGGAATACGAGTGCACGCGGATCGCAACGAAAAAACCGGGTCGATCCGATTCGTGCGCCACGACCGCCAGCGGTCCCGCCCCAATTACCGGTTCGACTTCTTTTACCCGGACGTTTCCGTTGGGGGCGAGCATGGGGCAGTGCTGCGGCGGCATCGTCGACGTGCTGTTCGAGTACATCGCAGCGGAGAGACCGTCCTGGGTCAATGACGTTCTGCATTATTACGACCACCGGGTGCCGGCTGTATTGGTGACTGAGATCGGTGCTGATGGCGATTTCACGCATTCGCTGGTCACTGCGAGCGATGCGACGGAACTTCCGGGTGAAATCCCGGCAGCTGCGCGTCGTATCATTGTGGAATCTCGCGGCGCGGAATGCATCCGCATAGACGCGCGCAAATACCTGCTGGAGCCGGTCATGTCGGCCAATTTCAAACTGGCATTGTTCGGTGCAGGCCACGTCGGCTCGGCGCTTGTCAACGTGCTGGCCGGACTCGACCTGGACATTCGCTGGGTCGACAGCCGCCGCAATATGTTTCCCGATGCGGTACCGCGCACCGTGCAGCGGATCGAAAGCCGGGATCCGGCGCGTGAAGTGCTGGCAATGTTGCCTGGTACGTACTACCTGGTCATGACGCACAGCCATGCTCTCGACTACGCGATCTGCGAACAGATCCTGGCGCGCGACGATTTCGCGTACTGCGGGCTGATCGGCTCACGCTCGAAGCGGCGGCGATTCGAAAGCCTCATGAGCAGGCAGAGGATGTCGAAGGAGCGCCTGGATCGGCTGACCTGTCCCATCGGTATCGCAGGTGTGACCGGCAAGAAGCCGCAGGAAATTGCCATTGCCGTCGCCGCCGAGCTGCTGCAGCGGCGGCATGCGCAATCGAATCAGGCAGTCGACGTTGCAGGCGGCGGCAACGTGCACCTGTTGCGCCGCTGAGTTCATTCGTAGATGGAAGCCTACATCGTCGAATGGCTGTCGCTTTTGTCACGCTGGGCGCACTTCATCACCGGCATCGCGTGGATCGGTGCCTCGTTCTATTTCATCTGGCTGGACGATCACCTGCAGCCTCCGAAAGAGCAGGGCGCCGGCGAACGCGGTGTCGGCGGCGAACTATGGTCCGTGCACGGCGGGGGTTTCTATCACGCACAAAAATACCGGGTCGTCCCACAAGAATTGCCGGAAACCCTGCACTGGTTCAAATGGGAGGCCTACACCACCTGGCTGACCGGCATGTTCCTGCTGGCGCTGATCTACTGGTACGGCGCCGATGTCTACCTCATCGATCGCGCCGTTGCCGATCTCCCCGCGCCCGTGGCAGTGGGCTGCGCGGCGCTGGTCATTGTTGCGGGCTGGGTCGTGTACGACGTCCTGTGCCGCTCGCCGCTCGGCCGCAACGAGGCGCTGCTCGGCAGCGTACTGCTCGTGCTGGTCGTATTCCTGGCCTGGGGACTCTCGCAACTGTTCAGCGGTCGTGGCGCGTACATACATTACGGCGCTGTGCTCGGCACGATCATGGTGGCAAATGTCTTCTTCGTCATCATTCCGGGACAGCGCCGCATGGTGGCGTCGGCCGAGCGCGGCGAGGCCCCGGACCCGGCCGACGGCATACGCGCCAAGCAACGCTCGGTACACAACACCTACTTCACGCTGCCCGTACTGTTCGTGATGATCAGCAATCATCACGCGCTGACCTACAATCATGCGTACAACTGGCTGATCCTGGTCGCGTTCACGCTGGCCGGCGCACTCATCCGCGTGTATTTCGTCGCCCGCCACAAAGGCCGGGCATCGCCGCTGCCGATCGTGATTGCGGTTGTCATCCTGCTGGCCATCGCGGTCGCCGTCGCGCCGCGCTCCGAAGCCCGCAGTGCCAGCGTCGTCACGATAGACGACGTGCGGCCGGTCATCATGCATCGCTGCACCAACTGTCACTCGGCGGAACCGACGCACATTGCCTTCGCAACGGCGCCCGCCGGGGTCATACTGGATACCGACGAGCAGATCCGCGAGGAAGCATTGCGCATTCACCAGCAAACGGTGGTGCTGAAAGCCATGCCGATCGGCAATCTCACA
>DATKEK010000071.1:0-6683 GCA_035512195.1 Burkholderiales bacterium | reverse complement strand
CTCGCCGAAATGCTGAAATATCATGAGGAACTCGCCGAGGCGGGCGTCCTGCTCGACGGCTCCGGGCTGCAGCGGAGCGCCAAGGGTTGGCGCATCCGCTACAACGGCAAGCAGCGCTCGTTCGTTGACGGGCCGTTCCCTGAGACCAAGGAACTGATCGCAGGCTATACGCTGATCCAGGTGAAATCGCGCGAGGAAGCGATCGAATGGACGAAGCGCTATCCCAATCCCTCGATTGACCAGGGCGAAGCCGAGATCGAAGTGCGTGAGCTCTTTGAAATGGAAGACTTCGGCGAAAGCGGGACGGTCGAGCAGTTTCGCGAACTGGACGTAAAGCTGAAAGGCTGAGAATCGAGTTAACCCAGGTGAGAAGTTCTACTGGTCCATGTACAACGGTTCCCGGAGTGAACGATGAAATACCTTTGCCTGGTTTATCTCGACGAGAATCGCCTGCACGAACTGTCCGATGAGGACTGCGTGGAGTACGACACCGCGGTTCGCAACAGCGGCAATTGCATCGCCTCTGAGGCGCTCCAGTCGGTGCAGACGGCAACTACCGTGCGGGTGCGCAACGGCAAGCTGTCGGTGACCGACGGGCCGTTTGCGGAAACCAAGGAGCAGCTCGCCGGCTTCTATATGTTCGAGGCGCGCGATCTCGATGAGGCCATTCGGCTTGCCGCGAAGATTCCGCCGGCGCGCGTGGGCAGCATCGAGGTGCGCCCGGTCCGCCCGATCCGCGAGACCGTGGCGCAGGCGAGGGCGGAGAAGCAGGTTCGTAACCGGAAGGGGGATGCGACATGAACGCAAAATCTACGGCTTCGAAGTCCGGTAAATCGTCGGGCGTTGGCGTGCTGGTTGCCACGCGCAAGGGCGCCTGGATTTACGAGAGCGATGCGAAGCGGGGCAACTGGCAGGTGAACGGGCCGCATTTTCTCGGCCATATCGTCAATCACATGGTGCTCGATCCGCGCGACGGCCGCACCCTGCTCGCGGCGGCGAAAACCGGCCATCTCGGCCCGACCGTATTCCGCTCGACCGACATGGGGCAGACCTGGAAGGAAGCTTCCAGGCCGCCGGCGTTCGAGAAGAAGGCCGACGGCAGCGGCCGTGCGGTGGACCATACCTTCTGGCTGACGCCGGGTCACCCGGCGGAGCCGGGCGTCTGGTACGCCGGCACTTCGCCGCAGGGGCTGTTCCGCTCGGAAGACGGCGGCGCCACCTGGGCGCCGTTCTCGTACGTCAACGACGATCCGCAGTACATCGAGTGGATGGGCACGGTGCAGGACGGCACGCCGGACGGACCCAAGATGCATTCGATCATCGTCGATCCGCGCGATCCGAAACACCTGTACTTCGCGATGTCGGGCGGCGGCGTGCACGAATCGATCGACGGCGGCGCGACGTTCAGGCCGCTGATCGACGGCATGGAAGTGGTCGAAGGTTTCGATCGCAACACGGTGACCTTCCACGATCCGCACTGCGTGCGCATCTGCCCGTCGCATCCGGACCGGCTCTACCAGCAGAACCACTGCGGCATCTACCGCATCGACCGGCCGGCGAACCACTGGGTGCGCATCGGCGTCACCATGCCGAAGGCAGTCGGCGACGTCGGTTTTCCGATGACCGTGCATCCACACGATCCGGATACCGTGTGGGTGTTCCCGATGGACGGCACCAGCGTGTGGCCGCGCACCAGCCCCGACGGCAAGCCCGCGGTGTATGCCACGCACGACGCCGGTCGCACGTGGAATTGCCTCGATGCGGGGCTGCCGGAGGCGCAGGCGTGGTGGACGGTAAAGCGCCAGGCGATGACCGCCGACGCGCTCGGCCCGGTCGGCCTGTATTTCGGCACCACCAGCGGCGAATTGTGGGCGAGCCGCGACGAAGGCGGCAAGTGGAGCTGCATCGCGCAGCATCTGCCGGAGATCTACGCGGTGGAAACCGCCGAGGCTCGATAACACCGAGATCGAGGGCGGGCGGACCTCCCTCTCCCGCCGGGACAAGGGAACACTCACATGCACCCGCGGGGGTGTGGAGCGGAGCAGAGGGATCGAGGGTGAGGGAGGCTTTCGCTGCATCTTTCGGCCTGGGGGAAATTGTTGCGATGAAGGTGCACATTCCGAGCGCATTGCGCTCGTACACCGAAAAGAGCGAGACCGACGCGGCGGGTGAAACGCTCGCCGCATTGCTCGCGGACCTCGAGCGCCAGTACCCGGGCATCCGCTTCCGCATGATCGACGAGCAGGACCGCATCCGCCCGCATATCCGCGTCTTCGTAAACGGCGAGCAGATCCGCGAACTCGCCCATGTGCTGAAACCGTCAGACGAAGTGGTGATCGTCCAAGCCCTGAGCGGCGGCTGAACGCGGCCGCGGATGTGTCGGCGGAACAATCGTCCGCAGGATGTCGAAATCGTCCGCCGCCAAACGACTACGAGGACAGACTGCTCTTCGCACAATTCGGAGGACCCGATGAAGTATCTCTGTCTAGCCTGGTACGACGTGGAGGCGTTCAAAGCCATGCCGGATGCCGAGTTCAAGGCGCTCGTCAGCCAGTGCCCGCCGCATGATGCGGCCCTGCGTGCCAGCGGCCGGCTCGTCGCGCAGGGATCGCTCGCAGATGTCGATGCTTCAACGAGTATCCGGCCGCGCCACGGAAAACCGATGGTGACCGACGGCCCGTTCGTGGAGACGAAGGAGCAGGTGGGCGGCTTCTTTATCGTCGAGGCCGAGAGCAGGGAAGAAGCGATACGCATTGCATCGCTGCACCCGGCGGCGCGGATCGGCGAGGCCGCGGGATGGGGTATCGAGGTGCGTCCGATCGAAATGCTCGAACAGAGCGCCTGAAAATTTTCTGGAGTCGACATGAAATACCTGTGCCTGATCTGTGCCGAGAAGGTGATGGAGCAGATGCCGCCGGCGGATGCGGAGCAACATTTCACCGAATACAAGACGTTCACGGACGAGATCAAGCGCAGCGGGCATTTCGTCGGCGCGAACCGCCTGCTGCCGGCGGCCGCGGCGACGACGGTGCGGGTCCGCAACGGCCGCGTCTCGACTACCGACGGCCCCTTTGCGGAAACCCGCGAGCAGCTCGGCGGCTATTACGTCATCGAGGCACGCGATCTGAACGAAGCCATCCAGGTTGCGTCGCGAATCCCCGGGGCCAGGCTTGGCTGCGTCGACGTGCGTCCGATCGCCGACGATCCGCAGACAATTGCGCTCGGCCTCTGAAACCGAAGGGTCGGGTGTCGGACGCCGAACGCGGAGGGCGCGCAGCAAGCGAAAGGACCGTCCGTAACCACCTAGGCACCAAGGCACCAAGGATTCGAGAACGGTCCAACCACGGGGGACACGGAGGAAAACCGAAAGGAGAAACTCGACGCAAGAGGCGCAAGTAATCTCCCGACGGGTTTTCTTTGCCCTTCTTGGTGTCTTGGTGCCTTGGTGGTTCAGCCCGGTTTACAGAGGATCTCGGTCGCGTTGTGAGTTACCGATTTCCCGGGCGGGCAATTCCGAGGCGACGTGGATCGCAAGGGAGCAATCAGCATGCAGAAGATCACACCGTTCCTGTGGTTCGATGAGCGGGCCGAAGAGGCCGCGCGTTATTAAGTGTCCATTTTCAGAAACTCGAAGATGGGGCGCATCGCGCGCTACGGCAAGGAAGGCTTCGAGATTCATGGTCAGCCAGCCGGCAAAGTCATGACAGTCGGCTTCGAGATCGAGGGCCAGCAGTTCACCGCCTTGAACGGCGGACCGCACTTTAGATTTTCGGAAGCGGTGTCGTTCGTGGTGAACTGCGAGACGCAGGAAGAGGTGGACTACTACTGGGAAAAGCTCTCCGCCGGCGGCGACGAGAAAGCCCGGCAATGCGGCTGGCTCAAGGACAAGTTTGGCCTGTCGTGGCAAATCGTGCCCACCGCAGTGATCGAGATGCTGAACGATCCGGATTCGCGCAAGACCGAGCGCGTCATGAAGGCGCTGTTCCCGATGAAGAAACTCGATATCGAAACCCTGAGAAGGGCATACGAACAGCCTTGACTTGCCGCCGCGCTTTTTCGGGGCGCCCAGACCGTTACGTCGGCAGGCAATGGAAGAAGCGGCGTGATTGTTGCGCACGCCGCTTCCCGGTCAGAGCCGCGCCAGGTCCAGTGCCTGCGGTTCGCCGATCCAGGCCTTGCCGCCGGCGCGGCCGCAGCCGCATCCATCGGCGCGTTGATGTTCGGCCCCAGAACCAGCGCCTCGCCCCACCAGCACATCGCGCACTCGGGATCGAGCGTGCGTGCCTTTCGAAAAGCACGCAGTGCCTCGGCGTGGTTGAACGCATAGGCCAGCCGCAAACCCTGGTCGAAGAAATTCTGCGCCGTCGGCACCGAAGTCGTGACCGGGTAGTGCATGCTGCCGAGGTTGCTCATGAGTTCCGCGTCCGCGTCCGCGTGCACGATCGAATCGGCTTCGTCGATCGCCTTGCTGAACGGGCCCACTTCGGTCTTCCTCGGCGCCGCGCCGTTTTCCGGTTCGGCGACCGCCAGGCGGAAGAACGCCTTGTATTGCGGGCCGCTGCGTTCGGGCAGGCAGAACGGCGCGCCGATGGTGGTATACAGCCAGGAAGTTTTTTCGCTACGCGATGTCTGAACCGCGTCGTATCCCAGCGCACCGACCAGACTGGCGCCCATCACGGCGCCCATTATCAGATGACGTTTCAACATGCTCGCTCCTCTGTCCAGGATACGGCCAACCGGAATGCACCACGCATCCCGCGGCCCGTATCGATGGCGTGCATGCTCGATCGACGGCGTGAAAATCACGTTCGGGCCCACGTGAAAACAGCGTGAAAAACGGAAAATAGCGGATTCCCTGGCGGAAACGGGTGCGGGCCCATCGCTTTCCGCCAATCCTTCCCGCTAAACTCGCACAGATGCAAACCATACTATCCATCTCCGGCCTGACCAAGACCTACGCTTCCGGCCTGCAGGCACTCAAACCGGTCGACCTCGAGATCCGCAAAGGCGAGATCTTCGCGTTGCTCGGGCCGAACGGCGCGGGCAAGACCACGCTGATCAGCATCGTCTGCGGCATCGTCACGCCGAGCACCGGCACGGTGCTTGTGGACGGCCACGACATACGGCGGGACTTCCGCGCCGCGCGCGCGATGATCGGTCTGGTGCCGCAGGAGCTGCATACCGACATGTTCGAGACCGTATGGGCGACGGTGAATTTCAGCCGCGGCCTGTTCGGACTCGGGCGCGACCATGCGCATCTTGAACGCGTGCTGCGCGACCTGTCGTTGTGGGAGAAGCGCAACGACAAGATCATGACGCTTTCCGGCGGCATGAAGCGGCGCCTGCTGATCGCCAAGGCGCTGGCGCATGAGCCGCGGCTGCTGTTCCTGGACGAGCCGACCGCCGGCGTGGATGTGGATCTGCGCCGCGACATGTGGGCGATGGTGCGGAGGCTGCGCGACGACGGCGTTACCATCATCCTCACCACGCACTACATCGAGGAAGCCGAGGAAATGGCCGACCGCATCGGCGTGATCAACCACGGCGAACTCATCTTGGTCGAGGAAAAGGCTCGGCTGATGAAAAAGCTCGGCAAGAAGCAGCTCACGCTGCATTTGCGTGAGCCGCTCGCTTGCGTTCCGCAGGAACTCGGCGACTGGGACCTGGCGTTGCAGAACGAAGGCAGCGAACTCGAATACACCTTCAACGCAACCGAGGAAGGGACCGTCATTCCCGCACTGCTTAAACGCATCGGCGACCTCGGCATCGACTTCCATGATCTGAATACCCGGCAAAGCTCCCTCGAGGAGATTTTTGTCGATCTCGTGAGCGCAAGGAAATGAACGAAACTGCTACCGTGCCGCGCTTCAACCGCCATGGCGTCATGGCCATCTACATGTTCGAGATGGGACGCTTCCGGCGCACCATCTGGCAAAGCCTTGCCACCCCGGTCATCACCACCGTGCTGTTCCTCGTGGTGTTCGGCACCGCCATCGGCGGGCGCATGGGCCAGCTCGACGGCGTGAGCTACGGCGCCTTCATCGTGCCGGGGCTGATCATGCTGACCATGCTCACCGAGAGCCTGAGCAACGCCTCGTTCGGCATCCATTTGCCGAAGTTCACCGGCACCATCTACGAGGTGCTGTCCGCGCCGGTGTCCGCATTCGAGATCGTACTCGGCTACGTCGGTGCGGCGGCGACCAAATCGGTGATCCTCGCGCTGGTGATCTTTGCCACCGCCAACATTTTCGTCGATATCGATGTGCTGCACCCGTTCTGGATGCTTGCGTTCATGTTGCTGATTGCGTTTACCTTCTGCCTTGCCGGTTTCATCATCGGCGTGTGGGCAAAAGCTTTCGACCAGTTGCAGTTCGTACCGATGCTGGTCGTCACCCCGCTGACCTTCCTCGGCGGCGCGTTCTACTCGATCGACATGCTGCCCGGAATGTGGCGCACGCTGAGCCTGTTCAACCCGATCGTGTATCTGATCAGCGGCTTCCGCTGGACCTTCTACGGCACCGCTGACGTCGCCATCGGCGTCAGCCTCGCGATGACCCTCACCTTCTTCGCCGTCTGTCTCGGCGTAGTGTGGTGGATCTTCCGCACGGGCTACCGCCTGAAGAGCTGAAAGGCGTGCATATGGCCGCCAGGTCCGGAAGATCGAGAGGGTTGAAAGGCGGATT
>DATKEK010000070.1:0-10882 GCA_035512195.1 Burkholderiales bacterium | reverse complement strand
TTCGCGCAAATCAGCGTTCAAATCGGAGACATCCAAAAAATGACTCATTGCTTCGATCGATCAGCGAGTTACGAATCACGGATCACTCGTTAACCGGACAGTAGTGAGTCTCGCTATGAATTCGACGACGACCACGACATCGATTATCGGATGGACGTCAGCCTGCCGTTTCTCTACCGGTCGCTGATGCGCTGATGGTCTGGATCGATGGTTGCATTAATCGAAACCACCCTCACTGGCTGACGAAAGGCGCCGTCAAGGCGGAGACAAAGAAAGTAACCCAGACGGAAAGCCGTAGTGGATCGAGTAACCAGCAGGCAACGAAGCGCTCAAATGGCGCTTATCGGCTCGAAGAACTCGAAATTTGAGCGCGCTTCAGTCAATCCTCCGTCCTTTCCTTCGAGCCAACCTCGCGCGCGATTTTCGCCAGATTTTTTTCCACCCGACCGGGTTTTGCCCATTGGCCCGCTTCTCTAATCAGACCTTTGAGCAGGTTGGGCGTGGCCTCATCCAGCAAGGTGCGGAAGTGCGGCCGCTTGCCTCGCGGTACCCTCCCGGTGAGCAGGGCCTCAATCAGGTCGTCCTCCGTGAGCGCGCTTCTGTAGCTGACGCTGGCGGTGGTGCTCGCCATTCGGATGAAGTTCTGGCGGTCTATCGCCTCCCGAACGGCCAGAGCCAACCCGAGACGCGTGAGTATCGCCTGGACTTTCTTCACGCCCAGGTCCGGAACCAGGCCGTTCTCGAACTGGTTCAGGGTAGTCCTCGACAGCCCTGCTTCAGCGGCCAGGCGGGCCTGTGTCATGCCGCGCTCGATCCGCGCTTGGCGGATCCTGTAGCCAAGTTCCTGTAACCGCACACCGGTTCTCCATAATGTTAAATATGATGAACATTATAGCTGCCACGACAGCTCTTTCAAGGTAAATTAAGAGGCAGTCAGTTGCTTGGTTGAGAAACAATAGTGCTATAGCACTATAATGCTCGTATCGTATTAGCGGTCACCAGGAGATCGGGATGAGGACCATCGAAGTAGATTTCGACGTTTACAAGGCGCTGACACTGCGGCGCCCCGCCGAGGACGTGACAGAGAACGACGTGCTGCGTGAACTGTTGAGGCTCCCGCCGAGGCGCCCATCCGCTGCGCCGACCGGAAATCCTGCGTCGGGCGACTGGGTGGCCAAGGGGGTGAGGTTTCCTGCGGGTACCGAGCTCCGGGCGAATTACAAGGGCCAGACCTACCTGGCTCGCGTGGACAACGGCGCGCTGGTGCTGAATGGCAAGCGCTTCGACACACCATCGTCTGCAGCGATGTCCATTACGAAAGTGCCCACCAACGGCTGGACGTTCTGGGAATGCCGGTTGCCTGGGCAGGCGTCCTGGCAGATGATTAAGGCTCTCCGTAGATAAGAAAAATAGGGAAGGGAGCCGATGCGCTGGGTCGCACCAACCGAAAAAGACGAAGCCAATCACCAGCTCGAAAAGCGCCTCTGGGCCGCCGCGGACCAGTTCCGCGCCGACTCCGGCCTCAAGGCGGGCGAATACTCGGGGCCTGTCCTCGGCCTGAACCTTCCTGCGCTTTGCCGAGGCGCGCTTCGCGCAGCGCCGCGCGCAACTGGAGAAGGCGGGCACCTCGGCGCGCCCTGGCACCTCGCGCATCGACGACCCCAAGGCCTACCCGGCCGAAGGCGTCCTGATCCTCACGCCGAACTCCCCTTCGACTACCTGCTGCAGCGGCCCGAAGGCAATGTCCAGTAGTTAGGGTATTGCTACTTGAATGGCTTGAAGGTCTTCGTCTACAGCGAAAGTGTGACCGTTACAGAATCTGCCGAGTCCGGCTTGGTGTTTTCGGCCGGACTCCTCTACCCTGCGTGTCTCAACTGTTAGCGGTTTAACGGGAGGGAGCTTGAGACTGAAGAACAAGGTGGCCGTCATCACCGGCGGTGCGTTTGGCATGGGCGAGGCGATGGCGCGCCTGTTTGCACGCGAGGGTGCGAAGGTGGTGATCGGCGACGTGCTCGAAAGCGAGGGCACCGAGGTGGCGAAGTCGATCGTCACGGCAGGCGGCGAGGCGTTCTTCATCCTGCTCGATGTGTCGGTCGAGGAGCAGTGGCGCGCCGCGATCCTGGTGACGCTTGCGCGCTATGGCAAGCTGGACATACTGGTGAACAATGCCGGAATCAGCGGCGCCGTGCCCGACCGCACCAGCACCGAGTACTTCGACAAACTGATGGCGGTCAACGCGCGCGGTACCTTTCTTGGCATGAAGTACGCGATTCCCGCGATGCAAAAGGCGGGAAGCGGCTCGATCGTGAAATTTTCGTCGATCTCCGGTTTCGTCGGCCAGGAGTTCATCCACATGGGGTACAACGGCGCCAAGGCCGCGATCCGCGTGATGACCAAGTCGGCGGCGGCGCAGTACGGCCCGGACGGCATCCGCGTGAACTCGGTGCATCCCGGGATCATGCCGCCGATGCGCACCTCGGTGACCGCCGCCGATCCCAAGATTCGCGAGAAGGTGCTGGCGTCGGTTCCATTGCGCCGCGCAGGCACCGCGGAAGAAGCGGCCTACGCGGCGCTGTTTCTGGCTTCCGACGAGGCGTCGTATGTCACCGGCAGCGAACTCGTGGTGGACGGCGGCTACCTGGCTGTCTGACCACGCATGCCGACCGTCGAGACCGACGACCGTGTAAACCTGCATTACGAAGAGGCCGGCTCCGGCACGCCGGTCGTGTTCGTGCACGAGTTTGCGGGCGACCATCGAAGCTGGGAGCCGCAGATGCGGCATTTCTCCCGCCGCTACCGATGCATCGCCTACAACGCGCGCGGCTATCCGCCGTCGGACGTGCCGGAAGATGCAGAGCACTACTCGCAGCAGCGCGTGCGCGACGACATCCGCTGCGTGCTGGACGGCCTCGGCATCGAGCGCGCGCATGTCGTCGGCCTGTCGATGGGTGCATTCGCCACGCTGCATTTCGGCACGACGTACGGCGAACGCGCGATCTCGCTGGTGACCGCCGGCATCGGCCATGGCGCACACCCGGCGCAGTACGAACAGTTCCAGCGCGACTCACGTGCGCTCGCCGATACCATCCTCACCAAGGGCATGGCGCACGCGGCGGAGACTTACGGCCATAGCGCCTATCGCACGCAGCTGCGCGACAAGGATCCGCGCGGCTTCGCGGAGTTCCTGCGCAATCTCGCGGAGCATTCGGCGACCGGTTCGGCGAACACCATGCGCGGCTACATGGCGCGCCGGCCGTCTCTGTACGATTTGCGGTCGGATCTCGCGCGCATCCCGGCGCCGCTGCTGATCGTCGCCGGCGACGAGGACGAGCCCACCCTCGAACCGTCGCTGATGCTCAAGCGCACCATCGCCACCTCGGCGCTGATGGTGCTGCCGAAGTCGGGACACATGATGAACCTCGAAGAACCGGCGCTGTTCAACCGCGTGGTCGAAGATTTTTTCCATCAGGTCGAATCCGGCCGCTGGATATCGCGGACGCTGGCGGCAGGCGGAGATCAGACAAGGAACTGATTTACCACGGAGTCCTCCTGTGGTTAAAAGTTCTTGTACAGTGCGTCCATGCCATCGAACGAAGCGCTTTCGCATCTCCGGGTCATTGATCTGACGCGCGTGCGCGCGGGACCGACTTGCGTGCGGCAGTTCGCGGACTGGGGCGCGGACGTGGTCAAGGTGGAAATGCCGCCAGCGATCGGCGATGAGCCGCTCGGTGCGCGCGAGGGCTCGGATTTTCAGAACCTGCATCGCAACAAGCGCTCTGTCACGCTGAATCTCAAGACCCCGCGCGGCGTCGAGGTGCTGAAGCGGCTGGTGCAGACCGCCGATGTGCTGGTGGAGAACTACCGGCCGGACGTGAAGCACAAGCTTGGCATCGATTACGCCACTCTGTCCGCGGTGAATCCACGGCTGGTGTACGCCAGCATCTCCGGCTTCGGCGAGGACGGGCCGTACCGCGATCGCGCGGGATTCGACCAGGTGGCGCAGGGCATGGGTGGGTTGATGTGGGTGACCGGGTTGCCGGGCCAGGGCCCGGTGCGCGCCGGCATACCGGTCGCCGACCTGAGCGCGGGACTGTTCGCCGCGCTCGGCATCCTCATCGCGCTGCAGGAGCGCGAGCACTCCGGCAAGGGCCAGTGGGTGCAGACCTCCCTGTTGTCGGCGATGATCTCGATGATGGATTTCCAGGCCGCGCGCTGGCTGGTGGACGGCGAGATTCCCGGACAGGCCGGCAACGATCATCCGACCTCGATGCCGACCAGCGTGTATCCGACCGCCGACGGTTTCGTCAACGTTGCGGCTGCCGGCAACGTCATTTTCCGGCGCATGTGCGCTGCGCTAAACGCGCCCGAGCTGGCCGGCGATCCACGATTCGCGACGCCGCCGCTGCGGTCGCAGAACCGCGTTGCGCTGAACCAGGCGATCGCGGAACGCACGTGCGAGCACACCGCTGTCGAGTTGATCGAACTGCTGAATCGCGCAGGCGTGCCCTGCGGTCCGATCTACAAAATGGACCAGGTGTTCGCGGATGCGCAGGTGCGCCACCTCGGCATGGCGGCACCGGTCGCTAAAGCCGGGGGCGGCGGACTGAACGTAGTGGCGCCGGCGATGCGGCTCAGCCGTACGCCGGCGCAGCTGAAACACGCGCTCGGCGCGGCCGGCGAACACAATGCGGCGGTTCTGCGCGAACTCGGTTATTCGCAGGCCGAGATCGCCGCGTTGCGCGACGACAAGGTGATCTGAGGAAGAACCATGAGCGAACCGAGGCTGCGCGTGGAGCGGGACGGACCGGTCGGCATGCTGTTGTTCGACAACCCGGCGCGACGCAACGCGATCGCCGCCGACATGTGGCGCGCGATCCCCGAGGCGATGGCGCGGTTCGAAACGGATGCGGACATCCGCTGCATCGTGCTGCGCGGAGCCGGCGAGGTTGCCTTCGCCGCGGGTGCCGATATTTCCGAGTTCGAGCAGAAGCGCGCCGATGAAGCGTCGGTCAGGGCTTACGAAGCGGCGACCGACGCGGCGCACGCCGCGCTGCAGCGTTCGCCGAAACCGGTGATCGCACTGATTCACGGTTTCTGCGTGGGCGGCGGACTCGCCTGCGCGCTGTCCTGCGATCTGCGCTATGCCGGCGAGTCCGCACGCTTCGCGATCCCCGCCGCGCGGCTCGGTGTGGGTTACGGCGCGCCGGGCCTCTCCCGGCTGACCGCGACTGTCGGCCACGCCGCGGCGCGCGAGATCATGTACACCGGGCAGCGTTACGACGCGGCCGAGGCGCTCGCGATGGGGCTGGTCAATCGTGTCTGGCCGGACGCGGAACTCGACCGCGCGGTACGCGAGATCGCGGAACAGATCGCCGCAAATGCGCCGCTGACCATCGCTGCTTCGAAGCGCATCCTCGACGCGCTGATCGAGCCGCTGGGCGATACCTCCGAGGGCGCCGCGCTCGCCGCGCGCTGCATGCAGAGCGAGGATTACGCCGAAGGCCGCCGCGCATTCATGGAAAAGCGCCCGCCGAAGTTCAGGGGATGCTAGCCCGCCCAGGCAGTCGCGGCGGCGAAGGAGGGCGCCAATCGCAGAGGCCGCGGGGCAAGAAAAGAATTCTCACCACCAAGTCACCAAGGCACCAAGAACTGCAACAACCTTTTCGGGGTTTTCTTGGTGTCTTGGTGTCTTGGTGTCGTGGCGGTTCAGTCTGTTCTTTTCGGTTTCCCCTCCGTAGCCCGCGCGTTGAGCGTTCCGATCCCGCCGTATCTTTCGCAGGCGCGGCCGACGGGCCGGATTTGCATGTCCGAAAATGGCTAGCGCGGGGCCGCGCGCGCGGGCAGACTGGCGGCATGAACTTCGACTTCGAGACCTGCTACCAGGCGCTGGCGAGCCGCGATCCGCGCTTCGACGGGCTGCTCTACGTCGGCATCGCCTCCACCGGGATCTACTGCCGCCTGGTCTGCAACTCGCGGCGGCCGCTGCGCCGAAACTGCACTTTCTACCCGAACGCGGCGACGGCGGAACAGGCCGGCTACCGGCCGTGCCTGCGCTGCCGTCCGGAACTGGCGCCGGGCAATGCGCTGGTCGATGCGCGCAACCGGCTCGCGGTTGCGCTCGCCCGACGCATAGAAGACGGCGCGCTAAACGAGGGCAGCGTGGCCGCGCTGGCGGCGGAGATGGGTATCAGCGAACGCCACCTGCGCCGGGTGATCCAGGAACAGTTCGGCGTGTCGCCGAACAGGCTGCTGGAAACGCAGCGGCTGCTCACCGCCAAGCTGCTGCTCACCGACACCGCGTTGCCGGTCACAGACGTCGCCTACGCCAGCGGTTTCGCCAGCCTGCGGCGGTTCAACGACGCGTTCAAATCCAACTATCGCCTGAATCCGAGCCAGTTCCGCCGCAGTGCGGCGGCTGCGGGCGCGTCCGGGCGTTTCGTCTGCGAACTGGCCTACCGGCCGCCGCTCGACTGGGACGGCTTGCTGGAGTTTCTGTCGGCGCGCTTTTACGACGGCGTGGAGGCGGTGCGCGATTCGAGCTACCTGCGCACGGTGCGCATCGGCGCGCACACCGGCTGGATCCGCGTGCGGCCGGGCAAACGCACGAACGCGATCGCGGTGGAACTGGCGCCGGGGCTCGGACGCGCGATCCCCGCGGTACTGACCCGCGTGCGCCGCCTGTTCGATCTCGGCGCCGAGCCGCAGCGTATCGCACAGCGGCTTGGCAAGCTTGGCGCGCGCCGGCCTGGCCTGCGGCTGCCCGGCGCGTTCGACGGCTTTGAAGTCGCCACGCGAGCGGTGCTCGGCCAGCAAATCAGCGTGAAAGCCGCGACCACGCTTGCGGGTCGTTTTGCCGCCGCCTTTGGCGAACCGGTCGACATGCCGTTTCCGGAGTTGCGGCTGCTGACACCTACCGCTGCGCGCGTGGCTGCCGCATCGCCCGCCGATCTCACCGCGATCGGCGTGACATCGGCGCGGGCGCGCACGCTGATCGCGCTCGCGCGGGCGATGGCTGATGATCCGAATCTGCTGGAGCCCGGCGCAGATGTCGACGCAGCGCTTGCGCGCATCAAGTCGATTCCCGGCATCGGCGAATGGACCGCGCAGTACCTGGCGATGCGCGCTTTCTCCTGGCCCGATGCCTTTCCCGCTACCGACCTTGGCATCCGCAAGGCGCTCGGCAGCGACAGCGAGCGCGAGATCCTGGCGCGCGCCGAGGCCTGGCGGCCATGGCGCGGTTACGCCGCAATGCATCTGTGGAGGACGCTGACATGACCACCCGCTACACCCTGTTCGACACCCAGGTCGGCACGCTGCTGCTGATGTCCGACGGCGCGTCGCTCACCGGCCTGCATACCGAGAACGACAAACATCGCCCCGCCGTCGCACCCGACTGGATCCGCGACGACGATGCCGCGCCGTTCGCGCAGGCGCGGAAGCAGCTTCGCGCCTATTTCGAAGGCGCGCTGACCGAGTTCGATCTGCCGCTGGCGCCGAGCGGCACCGCTTTCCAGCTCACCGTATGGCAGGCGCTGCGTGGCATTCCGTATGGCGAGACCATTTCCTACGCGGAACTCGCACGCCGTATCGGCCGGCCGCAGGCCTCGCGTGCGGTCGGGCATTCGAATGCACGCAATCCGATTTCCATCATCGTGCCCTGCCACCGGGTGATCGGCGCGGACAAATCGCTGACCGGCTATGCGGGCGGGCTCGAGCGCAAGCGCATGCTGCTGGAGCACGAAGCCAGGACGCGCGGCCTGCCGCTGTTCGCCAGCGCGTAAGCGTCGCCCGGCGGCGACGATTCCAACGGCCGGCTCGCGGCGAAAGTTCGGGTACGATTCGCACATTGGAAGAATTGGCATTCGGCGCACTATTGCTGCGCCGGACGCCGGTTGTGCGTGCCCCTTACTCCCATCGGGAGGATCCATGAAAAAAACTCTGCATGCCTTTACGCTCGGTCTGCTGCTCGGCGGCGGGCCGGCATTTGGTCTGAATGTCGACGCCCATGTCGAAGGCCCGTTGATGCAGAAAGAACGCGTCATCCAGATGCTGCGGGAGAAAGTGGATGGTGCGGTCGCGCAGGTGCCGGACGTTGGCCAGGGCGGCAATCACCGGCTGTTCGCGCGCATCGTGTCGCAGCACGTAGGCCCGGGAAGCCGGTTCCTGTACTTTGTCGATATCCAGCTCCAGCGGCGCGTGGTGGACCGCGATACCGGGCGTGTCTACTGGCCGTGGGCGCAGGCCGCGACTTCGTGGGGCACGGTGCCGTCCGAGACCGAGCTGCGCGAGGCGATCGAGGAACTCATGGCGCAGCGGGTCAACAACTGGACACCGGACTGACAAAAAAACAGAACAAAGGAAGAAACCGAGAACATGCAGTTCATCGATCTGAAGACCCAGTACCAGGCGTTGCGCGACTCGATCGACGCGCGCATCGCGAACGTGCTCGCGCACGGACAGTACATTCTCGGCCCGGAAGTGCGCGAGCTGGAAGAGCGCCTGGCCGAGTACTCGGGTGCGAAGCACTGCCTGGCGGTGGCGTCCGGCACCGATGCGCTGCTGATCGCGCTGATGGCACTCGATCTCAAGCCGGGAGACGAGGTGATCACCACGCCGTTCACATTCGTAGCGACCGTGGAAACCATCGTGCTGCTCGGCGGACGCCCGAGATTCGTGGACGTCGAAGCCGACACCGCGAACATCGACGCGGCGAAGATCGCCGCAGCGATTTCACCGCGCACCCGCGCCATCCTGCCGGTGTCGCTCTACGGCCAGCCGGCAGACATGAAAGAGATCAACGCACTCGCCGCGAAGCACAAGCTGCCGGTCATCGAAGACGCGGCGCAAAGTTTTGGCGCGACCTACGACGGGCGGCGGAGCTGCAACCTCTCCACCATCGGCTGCACCAGTTTCTATCCCTCGAAGCCGCTCGGTTGCTACGGCGACGGCGGCGCGATCATGACGGGCGACGACGCGCTCGCGAAAGCGATGCGCGAGATCCGCGTGCATGGACAGGAAAGCGGCTATCACTACACGCGTGTCGGCGTGAACGGCCGGCTGGATTCCATCCAGTGTGCGGTGCTCCTCGGGAAGATGGAGCGCTTCGACTGGGAAGTCGAGCGCCGGCAGGCGATCGGACAGCGCTACGACAGGCTGCTTGCCGAGCGTGCGCCTGCAGCTCGGCTGCTGAAGGTGAAGCCGGGACGCACCAGCGTGTACGCGCAGTACACCGTGCGCGTGCAGAATCGCCAACAGCTGCAGGCAAAACTGAAGGAAGCCGGCGTCCCGACCGCGGTGCACTACCCGATGGCACTGCACCAGCAACCGGCATATGAGCCCGCGCACAAAGGCGAGTCCTATCCCGTCGCCGAACAGCTCGCCAAAGAAGTCATGAGCCTGCCGATGTATCCCGACCTCGACGATGCCACCCAGGACAAAATCGTCGAGGCTGTGGGCAAGGTTTTAAGGTAGGTGCGAACCACCAAGATCACCAAGGGCACCAAGAGAAACCGAAACAGGTATTCGAGACAGGTTGTTCCACGTAAGACCACACAGGATCGACAGTTCCCGTTCTGTGTTCCTCTTTGTTTCTTGGTGTACTTGGTGCCCTTGGTGGTTCGCCTGGTTTTTAGGGTTCTACCGACCGCGGATGCGGTGACAGATCAACAGCGCGAGCTCGAGCGCGCGGCGCGCGTCCTGGCCGGTGGCGGCTGAGCCTTCGCTGCCGCGCACGGTATCGATGAAGGCGCTGATCTCCGCTTCGAGCGAATCGCCCTCCGGAAATTCGGTGCGTTCCAGCGCAATGCCGGGCACCGGGCCGCCGGTGGCGGCCGCGTCGCGGCGCGCGATATCCAGCACGCGGTCCTGGAAGTCGATCCCGAGGTAACCCTCCGGCTGAAACAGGCGCAGCCTGCGCATCGACTTGGTGCTCACCCGGCTCGCGGTGACATTGGCGACACAGCCGTTCTCGAACTCGATGCGCGCGTTGGCGATGTCGATGCCGTCGGTGAGCACCGGCACGCCGCTTGCGCGCACCTCGCCGACCGGCGAATCGACCAGCGACAGAATGATGTCGAGGTCGTGGATCATCAGGTCGAGCACCACGTCCACATCGGTGCCGCGCGGCTTGAACGGCGCGAGGCGGTGCGACTCGATGAAACGCGGATTCTTCACGCGGTCGCGCGCCGCGATCAGCGCCGGGTTGAAGCGCTCGAGATGCCCAACGCGCAGCACCGCGCCGCTTGCCTGCGCGGCGGCGACCACGCGGTCCGCTTCGTCCAGGGTCGCGGTGAGCGGTTTCTCGATCAGCAGGTGGATCCCTTCGCGCAGCAGCGTTTCGGCAACCTCGGCATGCGCCTGCGTCGGCACTGCCACCGTGGCCACGTCCACTTTGCCAATCACATCGCGGAAATTGGTAATTGCCTTTGCGCCGGCCTTTGCCGCGATTTCCTCGCCGCGGCTCTTGTCGGCATCGACGATGTATTCGAGCTTCACCCCTTGCATACCCGAAAGCTTGGTCACATGCCGGCTGCCGAAATAACCGACCCCGATCACCGCAGCGCGTACCGTTTTCATGTTTCTTTCCCGTTGTAAGCCAAGCGCCCTTCCATCTTGGATGGCGGCCTGCAGATCAAAGTGTGAGTTAACCACCAAGGCACCAGGCAAATCGAGATGCGCCATTCGCCTTTCTTGGTGCCTTGGTGCCTTGGTGGTGAATCCGTACTTGCTCGTACTCCGGCACTCCCGAACTTGCACGCCGTCAATTTCAGTAGAACCCCGCCTCGCCGGGCGGGCGGGTCTTGAAACGTCTATGCACCCAGTTGTACTGCTCGGGCGTCTCGAGGATGCGCTCCTCGATGAACGCATTCATGCGCCGCGCATC
>DATKEK010000069.1:0-13254 GCA_035512195.1 Burkholderiales bacterium | reverse complement strand
TCCGCGTTCAGCGTTGTCTGTTCCGTCAGGATTCCGCGCCAAACAGCCGCGCCAGTTCCGCACCGGGATCGGCTGCGCGCATGAAGGCTTCGCCTACGAGGAATGCGTTCACGCCGGCCGCGCGCATGCGCTCGACGTCCGCCGGCTGCAGTACGCCGCTTTCGGTGATGACGAGTTTTCCCTCGGGAATCCGCGGCAGCAGGTCGAGCGTGGTTTCCAGTTTGGTTTCGAAGGTGCGCAGGTTGCGGTTGTTGATGCCGAGCAATGGCGTGGAAAGCCGCAGGGCGCGGTCGAGCTCCGGGGCATCGTGCACTTCCACCAGCACCGCCATGCCCAGTCCGATCGCCGCGGCTTCGAGTGCCGCCATGCGGGCATCGTCCAGCGCCGCCACGATCAGCAGGATGCAGTCCGCGCCGAGCGCGCGCGCCTCGTACACCTGGTATGGGTCGATCATGAAATCCTTGCGCAGCACCGGCAGTTCGCACGCCTCGCGCGCCTGCGCGAGAAACGCCGGGCTGCCCTGGAAGAACTGCACGTCGGTCAGCACCGACAGGCAGGCCGCGCCTTGCTTTGCGTAAGCGCGCGCAATCTGCGCAGGGTCGAACTTCTCGCGCAGCACGCCTTTGCTCGGGCTGGCTTTCTTGATCTCGGCAATCACCGCAGGCAGGCCGGCATCGATCCGCGCCTGCATCGCAGCCACGAACTCCCGCGGCGCGACCGCTGCCTCCGCCTCTGCGCGCATCGCGGCAAGCGGTATCCGGCGGACAGCATCCGCCAACTCCTCGCGCTTCACGGCGAGAATGCGTTCGAGAACGTCAGACATGGCAAGCGCTCAACGCGGAGGACGCGGAGGAAACCCTATAGATTGTTAACAACACGCTTCACTCCATCGCGCATGTGCAAGACGTTGAACTTCAGTATGTATCCCAGTTTGAGTTTGCTCAGCCTCAGGTAGCCGAGTAACTGGGCAGCGTGAATCGGCAAGATTCTTTCGACCACCTTGAGTTCCAGTACGGCGGTACGGTTGACCAGCACATCCAATCAGCTCTCCTATGTCATTCTCGTTCAAGCTGTCCCTCTGCGTCCTCTGCGTCCTCTGCGTCCTCTGCGTCCTCCGCGTTGAGAGCTTGCACTGTTGAATGTATCAACCCGTCAACACCTGGGTAAACGACACGAACTCTTCGAGCTTTGTCCTGGCTGCGCCGCTGGCGAGGACTTCCAGTGCCTTCCTTACGCCGGATTCGTGGCTGTCGGCGAGGCCCGCGGCGTAGATGGCGGCGCCGGCGTTCAGGGCGAGGATGTCGCGGGCGGGGCCCGGTTTGTTCGCGAGCGCGGACATCAGCATGTCTTTCGCCTCGCCCATGTCGTTTACGCGGAGTTCGTCCGTGGCGGCGGTGTCGAGACCAAACTGGCGCGGATGCACGGTGTATTCGCGCACTTCGCCATCCTTCAGCTCGCCGATCAGCGTTTCGCCGGCAAGCGAGATTTCGTCCAAACCCTCCTTGCCGTAAACCACCATCACGTGCCGGCTGCCCAGGCGCTGCAGTACGCGCGCCTGGATGCCGACGAGGTCAGGGTGAAACACACCCATCACCTGGTTGCGTGCGCCAGCCGGATTGGTGAGCGGACCGAGGATGTTGAACAGCGTGCGCACGCCGAGCTCCTTGCGCACCGGCGCGGCATGCTTCATCGCCGCGTGGTGGCTGGGCGCGAACATGAACCCCACGCCGACCTGGTCGATGCATTGCGCGGTCTGCTGCGGCGTCAGGGCGATGTTGGCCCCAAGCGCCTCGAGCACGTCCGCACTGCCGGACTTGCTGGACACCGAGCGTCCGCCGTGCTTCGCCACCTTGGCGCCGGCCGCGGCCGCCACGAACGCAGCCGCGGTCGAGATGTTGTAGGTGTGAGCGCTGTCGCCACCGGTGCCGCAGGTATCCAGCAGGTGCGCATGGTCCGCAACTTCCACCTTCGTGGAGAATTCGCGCATGACCTGCGCCGCGGCGGCAATCTCGCCCACCGTTTCCTTTTTCACGCGCAGGCCGGCAATCAGGGCCGCAATCAGGACCGGCGACATTTCCCCGCTCATGATCTGCCGCATGAGCGAGAGCATCTCGTCATGAAAAATCTCGCGGTGCTCGATCACCCGCACCAGGGCATCCTGAGGTGTCATGCCTGTCCCATAACTTCAATACTGATGACTACCACGGAGGACAAAGGAGGAAACCAAAGCGGTCTAACCACCAAGGCACCAAGGACACCAAGAAAGGCAAAGACAATTCGACAGGAAGTTCTTTGCGACCTCTGCGCCTTGTTTCTCTTTTTTGGATTCCTCCGTGTCCTCCGTGGTTACTGCTTTTATCCACCTGCAATCGTCAGGCTGAACGCAGAAAGTTCGCCAACAGGTCATGGCCATGGTCGGTGAGGATCGACTCCGGATGGAACTGCACGCCTTCCACCGGCAGCGTTTTGTGGCGCACGCCCATGATTTCGTTGTCGTCCGTCCACGCGGTTACTACCAGTGAGTCCGGCAGCGACTGGCGCTCTATGACCAGCGAATGATAGCGCGTGGCGGTGAGCGGATCGGGGAGGCCGCGGAACACCCCCGTGTCCTCGTGGCGGATCGGCGAGATCTTGCCGTGCATCAACGTCTGCGCGTGCACGATCCTGCCGCCGAAGGCCTGTCCGATACACTGGTGCCCGAGGCACACGCCGAGGATCGGCAGCCTGTCCGAAAACCTCTGGATCAGCGGCACGGATATGCCCGCCTCGTTCGGCGTGCACGGCCCCGGCGACACCACGATCCGCTCCGGCTTCAGCTGCTCCACTTCTTCCAGAGTGATCTCGTCATTGCGAAACACCCGCACGTCCTCCCCCAGCTCGCCCAGATACTGCACGAGGTTGTAGGTAAACGAGTCGTAGTTGTCGATCATCAGCAACATATCGGTCATCTCTCGCCCGGTTCGTTACTCCGAATTGGCCAAAGGCAAGCTCTCAACGCGGAGGACGCTGAGGAAATACGAAGAGCCAGACAAGTGCGGACCACCAAGATCACCAAGAAACCCGAGAAGGGAAGGGTCTTTTTTGGTGCCCTTGGTGCCCTTGGTGGTTAGTGCCGTTTGCTTTTCTCTTTCCTCTACGTCCTCCGCGTCCTCCGCGTTGAGCGCTTCTTTCCTTCCAACCTAGTCCAATCGTGCGTTCAGACCCGCCTGGGCCATTTCGGCGGCGCGGAGCAGGGCGCGGGCCTTGCTCTGGGTTTCGATCCATTCGTTCTGCGGGACCGAGTCGGCGACGATGCCGGCACCGGCCTGGACGTACAGCGTGCCGTCTTTCAGCACCGCGGTACGGATCGCGATCGCCAGGTCCATGTCGCCGTTGAAGCCGAGGTAACCGACCGCACCGGAGTACACACCGCGCTTGCTCGGTTCCAGTTCGTCGATGATCTCCATCGCGCGCACCTTGGGTGCACCGCTGACCGTGCCGGCGGGAAACGAGGCTTTCAGCACGTCCATGGCATCCAGGCCGGCCTTTAGCCGGCCTTCAACGTTCGAGACGATGTGCATGACGTGCGAGTAGCGCTCGACCACCATGCTGTCGGTGACTTTGACCGAGCCGATTTCCGCTACGCGGCCGACGTCGTTGCGACCGAGGTCCATCAGCATGACGTGCTCGGCGCGTTCTTTCGGGTCGGCCAGCAGTTCTTCCTCTAGCGCCAGGTCTTCCTCCCGCGTCGCGCCGCGCGCGCGCGTGCCGGCGATCGGCCGCAACGTCACCATGCCGCTTTCCAGCCGCACCAGGATTTCCGGCGAGGCCCCGACCACGTGGAAGCCGCCCATGTCGAAATAGAACATATAAGGCGAGGGGTTCAGCGCGCGCAGCGCACGGTACAGCGACAGCGGCGATGCGGCGAACGGCGCGCTCATGCGCTGCGAAAGCACCACCTGCATGATGTCGCCGTCGTGGATATAGCGCTTGGCACGCTCCACCGCCGCCTTGAATGCGCTCTCGGTAAACCCGGACTGTGCGGACGCGGCCACGGAGGGCGCTTCCGGCGGCACCACCACCGGCTGGCGCAGCATCCACAGCAGTTCCTCCAGACGTTTCTGCGCACGCTGCCAGGCGCCGTACTCGTTGGGATCGGCGTAGACCACCAGAAACAGCTTGCCGGAAAGATTGTCGACCACCACCAGTTGCTCGGACAGCAGCAGCAGTATGTCCGGCGTCTTCAGCACGTCCGGCTTGTCCGTCCCGGCCAACCGCTTCTCGATATAGCGGACGGTCTCGTAGCCGAAGAAGCCGACCAGTCCCCCGAGGAAGCGCGGCAAGCCCGGACGCGGGGCCGCGCGCAGCCGGGCATGCTGCTCGGCCACCCAGTCGAGCGGATTGTCGTGCTCGCACTCGCTGATCACGGAATCGCCGCGAATCTCGCGGCAGACATGACCCGCAACCTCGAAGCGCGTCTGCGCGGGAAGGCCGATGAAGGAATAGCGGCCGAACCGCTCGCCGCCTTGCACCGACTCGAGCAGGTAGGAGTACGGCTTGTTGGCCAGCTTGAGATAAACGGAAAGCGGGGTATCGAGATCCGCAAAGGTTTCGAGCACAACCGGCACGCGGTTGTAACCCGCGGCAGCAAGCTGCTTGAACTCCTGTTCATTCATGACGAACTCCGAAGACGACTGAAAACGATGAAACCGTAAAACGCGTCAGACGCGACGCCAGCGAGCGGACAGGCGCCACCAACGCCAGCCGGCCCACGCTTCCAGCCTCAGGTTTTCCACCGTTTCGAATGTCATGACCGCACAGGTCGGATCAGTTGCAGCAGGTCCAGAACGGGCGGAACTATAGCATCGCAATCCAGTTCCTGCACCACCATGCCGCCGCGGTAGCCGTAAGGCACGCAAAACACCGGGCAGCCTGCCGCGCGCGGGGCGCGGGTGTCGTTCGCCGAGTCGCCGACCATCAGCAGCCGGCGGGTCGGAATCCCGAACTGCTCCGCGCAGTGCTGGAGCTGGATCGGGTCCGGCTTTTTCCTCGGGAGCGAATCGCCGGACACCGCAAGATCGAGCCGCTGACGCAAGCCCAGCGCCTCGAGCAGCGGCAGCGTGAACGCCGCAGGCTTGTTGGTGACGCAGGCCAGCCGCAGGCCCTGATCCCGCATCGCATCCAGTGCCCCGGTCACACCGGGGAACGGCCGCGAAGCACAGGTCAGCACGGTCGCATAGTGTTCGCGAAAGCGGCTTCGTCCCAGCTCGAACTCGGACGCCGGCGGTTCGCCGTCGGGTTCGCCGGTCAGCAGGCGCTTGACCAGCCGGTCGACGCCGTCGCCTACATAGTCGCGCACCGCGTCCGCCTCCACCGGCTCCCGGCCCAGATCGCGCATCGTGCGATTCGCCGCCTCGTGCAGGTCCGGCAGCGTATCCACCAGCGCACCGGGAGCGGGGCCGGGGCGGGGCGGGGGCCGAGCACCCTGGACGAGCAGCGGGCCGTCCAGGTCGAAGGCGATTGCGGCTATTTCAATCGGAAAGTTCAAGATCCAAATCTAAAGCGCTCAACGCAGAGGACGCGGAGGGCGCGGAGGAAAACCTAAAGGAAAATCTCAACGCAAAGGTCGCAAAGGAGCGTAAAGGTCGCAAAGAACAGCTCTCCAGTCTTTCTTCGTGTCTTCGTGCCTTTGACTTCGGCTCACGTTGATCGGGCTTCGCCCGCTAAACGTGAGCCTTCGCCGCAACAAGCGACCGCGTCGCGTGTTGTGTGTTTCGCTTTTCAGGTTTTTCTCCTCCGCGCCCTGTCGTTATCTCGCCGATCAGCCCGCCTTGCCGAGTTCAGAGCGCATGGCGGCGATGGTCGCCTTGTAGTCGCCGCTGCCGAAGATGGCGGAGCCGGCGACGAAGGTGTCGGCGCCGGCGCGGGCAATCTCGGCGATGTTGTCGGTTTTCACGCCGCCGTCCACTTCGAGCCAGATGTCGCGGCCGCTGGCGTCGATGCGCCTGCGCACTTCGCGTAGCTTGGTCAGAGCCGCCGGGATGAACTTCTGACCGCCGAAGCCGGGATTGACCGACATGATCAGCACCAGGTCGAGCTTGTCGAGGGTGTGATCGAGCCACGACAAAGGCGTCGCGGGATTGAACACCAGGCCGGCCTTGCAGCCGGAATCGTGGATCAGCTGGATCGTGCGGTCGACGTGTCCGGAAGCCTCGGGGTGAAAACTGATGATGTTCGCGCCCGCCTTTGCGAAGTCCGGCACGATCCGGTCCACCGGGCTGATCATCAGATGCACGTCGATGATCGCGTCGGTAACCGGCCGGATCGCCTCGCACACCAGCGGGCCGACCGTCAGGTTCGGCACGTAATGGTTGTCCATCACGTCGAAATGCACGATGTCCGCGCCGGCGGCGATCACCGACCGGACTTCTTCGCCAAGGCGCGCGAAGTCGGCAGACAGTATGCTGGGTGCAATCCGGTAGTTCTTCATCGATCTGTCCAGTACCACAAAGTCAAGCGCTTAACGCGGAGGACGCAGAGGGCGCTGAGGAAATACGAAGAGCCAGACAAGTGCGAATCACCAAGGTCGCGCGGACCCGTTACCGGCGAAGCTGGCCGTCTGCGGGGAGCGCGACGATGCGCTGCCTCCCGCCCCGAATGGCTTCGCCAACGCCGTGTCGACAGCGCACCAAGGCCACCAAGAAACCCAAGAACGGAAGCGTTTTTCTTGGTGGCCTTGGTGATCCTGGTGGTTAATGCCGTTTGCAGTTCGCTTTCCTCTGCGTCCTCCGCGTTGAGAGTTTCTTGTAACGTGGGCTTGCGGACAAGGCTCCGCATTCTATCGGAGAACCGCCAATGCTTGCCGTGGCGCGCGGTTTCGTTTTCAATTGCGGCATGGCCGAACAATCGAAGTACGAAGTCACCGTCAGCGCGAGATCGGTTTATCTGCCGGACGAATCGGACGAGGCGCAGGCGCGGTTCGTGTTCGCCTACACCATCACCATTACCAACACCGGAACCAAGGCGGCACAGCTGGTCAGCCGGCATTGGGTGATCACCGACTCCGACAGCCGGATCCAGGAAGTGCGGGGGCTCGGCGTGGTCGGGCAGCAGCCGCTGCTGCATCCGCAGGAAAGCTTCGAATACACCAGCGGCACCGCAATTGCCACGCCGGTCGGCACCATGCATGGCAGTTACCAGATGCTGGCGGAAGACGGCGTGCAGTTCGACGCACCGATCCCCGAGTTCACGCTATCGGCACCACGGGTGCTGCACTGAACGGGGCCCGGCTTATTTCTTTTCCTGCTTGTCCCGGTCTTGCTTTTTCGGCAACGTCCACCAGACGATGAATATGAAAAGGCCAAGCCCGAGCGCAATTTCCAGAAAAACCCAGAACATCGGATAGTCTCGCATGTGCATATGCTCCATTGACCGCGGCTGCGCGGTCAAATCGAATCGATGAGGTCGGTAGGCAAAGCAGTTTCGATCTGCGCGGCCGTCGCACTGTTCGCCGGCTGCGCAGCGGTACCGAGCATCCCGCCGCAGAAGCCCGCCGAGCCGGCACCGTTGCCCGAGCCGGTGATCGAGGCCGAGCCGGTCGAACCACCGGTAAGGGTGGAACCGGTCGCACCGCCGCCGGAGCCGGTGACCGAGGCACCGATGGCGCCGGTGCCGCTGCCACCGCCTGCCATACCGCCGGCACCGGTTGAGAGAATCGGCAGCCTGATACCGGCCGCCTGGGAGTCGCTTCCCGGCTGGCGGGTCGACGAGATGCAGGGCGTATGGAGCGCCTTTCTGCTTTCCTGCAAGGCGCTGCAGGCGCGCCCCGAATGGCAGCGTCCCTGCTGGGCGGCCACCGAACTGCAGAACCACGACCCGCGCTCGCTTCGCCAGTTCTTCGAAACCCACCTGCGTCCTTACGCGGTGCGCAACGATGACGGCTCCGACACCGGCATGGTCACCGGCTACTACGAACCCCTGCTGCGCGGCAGCCGCCTGCGTGCGGGCGAATTTCAGTACCCGCTCTACGGTGTTCCCGAGGACCTGCTGGTGGTCGAGCTGGGAGACCTGTTTCCGCAGTTACAGGGGCAGCGCGTGCGCGGGCGCATGGAAGGCCGGCGCGTGGTGCCCTATTTCACCAGGGAAGAAATCGAAGCCGGCAGGGCCGCGGTGCATGGCCGCGAACTGCTGTGGGTCGACGATCCCGTCGAACTGTTCTTCCTGCACATCCAGGGTTCAGGACGCGTGCAGTTGAACAATGGCGAAACGGTGCGGGTCGGATACGCCGACCACAACGGCCATCCGTACCGCTCGATCGGGCGCCTGCTGATCGAGCGCGGCGAGCTCACGCTCGACAAGGCGTCGATGCAGGGAATCAAGGCGTGGGGACGGGAGAATCCGGAAAAGCTTCCGCAATTGCTCGCGGAGAATCCGGCCTATGTGTTCTTCCGCAAACTGCCGGATTCCAAGGGTGGCCCGATCGGCGCGCTGGGCGTGCCGGTGACACCGGGGCGCAGCATCGCGGTGGACCCGCGCGCCGTGCCGCTTGGCGCGCCGGTTTATCTGTCCACCACCTGGCCGCTGAGCACCACACCGCTGAACCGGCTGATGCTGGCGCAGGACACCGGCAGCGCCATCAAGGGCGCGGTTCGCGCCGACTTCTTCTGGGGATTTGGCGACGAAGCCGCCCGTCAGGCCGGCCGCATGCGCCAGAACGGCCGCATGTGGGTGCTACTGCCGAAGGACGCACCCTTGCCAGCGCGTTAGCAGGGGAGAAAAAAACTCAACCACCAAAGGCGCCAAGGACACCAAGAAGAGCCAAGGGGACGCATGAAAATCCGCGACATCGAGAACAGCCGCTGATCAGAATCAGAGAGACGCAACACGCGTCTTACGGATTGTTGAAGGGTGTCTTCGGATTTCTTGGTGCCCTTGGTGGTTCAACCTTGCCTTGGTTGTTCGACCTTAGCTTCAGTCAGTCAACACACGACCAAACTCAAGTTCGATCAGCACCCGGCTGCGCACGGGGCGGCCGTCTTTGCGGGCGGGGGAGAAGCGGGCTCCGCGTAGCGCTGTCATTGCCGCGTCGTCGAATACCGCCTCGGGATCGGAATCGTGAATCGCCACTTCGGCCGGCCAGCCGGTCTCGTCGATCGACACCCATAGACTGACCCTGGCGGGCGGTATGCCCGCCTCCCGCACTGCGTCAGCGCTCGAAACCGAAATCGGCGACACCGGAACCGGGTAAACATCGAGATCGCTCACCGGGTAATAAACGAGATCCGGCAGGGTAAACGACTGTTCCGCTGCCGGCAGTGCGGCGGCATCCGACGCCTCAGACACAGGCACTGAGGAAACCGCGACATCGCCGGCACGAACGCCCGCCGCGTCTGCCGGAGCTATCCGGTGCGTCAGCGGCGGTTTTTCGTTGTCGCGAGGCGGCTGTTCCAGCCTGGCCCGAATCAGCGGAGCTGGCACCGGCCCGAGCGAGCGCACTCCTATCCCGGGCGGTTGCGCGACGAGGAATACGTGGAAGGCCGCGGACAGCATGAGCGCGATGCCCAGCCTGCCGTACGCCGCAGCCGCCACAGGATCGCGCCTTCGAATCCTCTCCACCGCCACCCTCTTTTCCTGCGATCTACAGAAACTCTCAACGCCGAGGGCACAGGGGGCGCGGAGGAAGGCAAGGGCAAGCACGTTCCTCAAAGTGGGGCAACCTCGGGGCGGCACCGACCCGACAGCCGACAACACGCACGCGAGCCCCCTCCCGTCTGTTTCTGCTTTCCTCTCTTTTCCCCTTTGCGTTCTCCGCGTCGGGCGTTCTATGTTCCCGGGATGTTGTCAGCCGTTCAGTTGGCCTTTGTTTTGGAGAGCATGTCCTCCATGTGCTCCAGCCTGAGCGCGCCGGGAATGCGCGTGCCGTCCGCGAAAATCAGCGTCGGCGTTCCGCGGATGCGCTTTTCGCGGCCAAACTCGAGCAGCTTCTCGACCGGGTTGGCACAGTCGCCCGCCGCTTTCGGCCGCACGCCGCGCAGAACGTAGTCGTCCCACGCCCTGGCGCGATCCGGCGAGCACCAGATGGCCTTGGTCAGCGGCACGGAGTCCGCGGAGATGATCGGGTAGATGAAGGTATAGATCGTCACGTTGCTGAGCTTCGGCAGGGTCTCATTCTCGAACTTCCGGCAGGCGCCGCAGTTCGGGTCCGCGAAGTAGGCGACCTTGCGGCTGCCGTCACCGACCACTTTCTTGAACGCCATGTCGAGCGGCAGTTCCTCGAACGGGAAAGATACCTGCTGCATTTCCTTCGCCTGCACTTCCTGCTTGCGCGCAGCGGTGAGATTGGTCATGGACTTGGTATCGATGACATTGCCGTCGATCAGGAACTCGAATTTTGCATCGGCATAGTAGATTTCCCCGTCGATTACCAGTTCGTACAGACCCAGGCCGGGAACCTTGGTGATGCTCTGCACGTTCGCGCGCGGGAACTTCGTTTCTATCGCACCACGCAGCGATGCCTCATCCGCGCAGGCGACGCCCGCCAGCAGCACGCAGGCGGACAGGGCGAGAGAGGCTACTCGGCTGATCATGTTTGAAGTCCTTTCGGTAAGTGGAACAGGCATTGGACCGTTCAACCCGCCGCGCGTTTCACCAGCGCTTTCTTCAGCGGGGTCAGCCGGTCGGTGCAGCGCAATCCGGCATTCCTGAGCCATGCGATTGCGGGCAGTTTCGCTCTGAAAAGCGAGTGCAGGCCATCGGTAACCAGTTCCATCGCCAGCGTATCCTCGCTGCGGCTGCGCCGGTATCGGGCCAGCAGCGCGCGGCTCCCGCAGCCCTCGGTCGGCGCACGCAGGGCCAAGGCATCGGCCAGCGCCTGCGCGTCGGCAAGACCGAGATTCAAGCCCTGCCCCGCGAGCGGGTGCACATTATGTGCAGCGTCGCCGACCAGGGCAAGGCGCGGCCCCACTGTTTGCGCGGCGCGCATCCGCCTGAGTGGAAATGCAGCCGCGCCCCAAGTCGCCTCCAGCCGGCCGAGCACGCCGCGCGAGGCGGCCGTTACGCGTTCCGACAACTCGTGCGGCTCGAGCCTCTGCAATTCATCTGCATGCGCCTGCGGCGTCGACCACACCATCGACACCTGATCGTTCGGCAGCGGCAGCAGGGCCAGCACGCCGTCCGCGCGGAACCACTGGTATGCCACGCCCTTGTGCGGCTGTTCGCAGGCAAAGTTGGCCACGACCCCGAGCTCGCCATAAGGTGCGGACCGGGTCTCGATGCCCGCCAGACCGCGTAGGCTGGAATCCGCGCCGTCGGCGGCTACCCCAAGCTGCGCGGTTACACCGCGGCCGTCGTCCAGTTCGATCGCGACTTCGTCCGCGGCCCATACCGCGTTCACGCAGGTCACGCCGGACATGCGGGTCACCAGCGGCCTCGCATCGAGTGCACGCGACATCGCATTCTGCAGATTGCTATCCTCGACGATCACGGCAAGCTCCTCTATACCCGATCGGTACGCGTCGAAGTGCAATCTGGATGCGCCGTCGTCTCCGAATACGGCCATCTCGTACACAGGCGCGACGCGGGCGGCGTCCACGTGCGGCCAGACGCCGCATTTCTCGAGAAAACGCACGCTGGCGGGGCGCAGCGCGTAAACCCGCTGGTCGAACAACGGCGGCATGTGCGCGGGCGCGGATCGGGAGTCGATCAAAGCGACCGAAACGCCACCGTCGGCAAGCGCCGCAGCCAAGCTTCCGCCGACGATGCCGCCGCCTACGATTACTGTTTCATGATCCATCCGGTGAAGTGTAGAACCTATTTCACAATCATTCACGCGATGCGAAGCTCCTGTTTCCGCGAGGCTTTTACCTTGACAAGACAAGGGTCGGATCAGTAACCTTTCGCTCCCTGTCGTAAACGGCCCGTGGCGAATTAGCTCAGCGGTTAGAGCAGCGGAATCATAATCCGTTGGTCCGGGGTTCAAATCCCTGATTCGCCACCATTTCCCTATAGTGCATTGGTTCGGACCCTTGGCCGCATGCCGCTCGATCGAGCAATGGGTACGCACGCGCGCATGCTGACCTTGCGAACCTTGTTCCCGTTCCTGCTGATCGCCGGTCTGACGGCGATGCTGATATCCGTCTCGGATGCGGCGCGCACGTTTCCGGCAAATGCGCAGCGCGGAGAGATCAAGGCGCACCAGTATCCCTATTACACGATCGGCAAGGTAACCTACCGCATGGGCGCCGGCGGCCGAATCTACAACGAGCAGAACATGATCGTGATGCCTGCTTCGGTGCTGCAAAACACGGCGCACGTGATGTACACAGTCGATCTCGGCGGCAATCTGCACCGGATGTGGCTGCTCACGCCGGCCGAGGCGGCAATCCACAAGCTGCCCAAATCCGACGACCCCAAGGAAGAGAAGAAGAAGGAAGGCCAGGGGCTCGGCAGGGACTGAACGCAGCGCGATGAAACAGGTCTATATCCGCACCTTCGGCTGCCAGATGAACGAGTACGATTCGGACAAGATGGCCGACGTGCTCGAGCAGGTCGACGGCTATCGGCAAACCGACGATCCGGCGCAAGCCGACCTGATCCTGCTGAACACCTGTTCGGTGCGCGAGAAGGCGCAGGAAAAGGTATTCAGCGACCTCGGGCGACTCCGGCACCTGAAGCAGGAAAATCCCGATCTGATCATCGGCGTGGGCGGCTGTGTCGCCAGCCAGGAAGGCGCGGCGATCGTTTCACGCGCACCCTTCGTCGATATCGTATTCGGTCCGCAGACGCTGCACCGCCTGCCGCAACTGATCGACGAACGCCGCCGCACCGGCCGGCCGCAGGTGGACATTTCCTTCCCGGAAATCGAGAAATTCGACGCGCTGCCGCCGGCCAGGGTGACGGGTTGCACCGCCTTCGTCTCCATCATGGAGGGCTGCAGCAAGTACTGCAGCTTCTGCGTGGTGCCCTATACCCGCGGCGAAGAAGTGTCGCGGCCGTTCGACGACGTGCTGACCGAGGTCGCCGGTCTGGCGGACCAGGGCGTAATGGAAATCACGCTGCTCGGGCAGAACGTTAACGCCTACCGTGGAACAATGGGCGACGGCGAAGTCGCGGATTTGGCACTGCTGCTCGAGTATCTCGCCGAGATGCCGGGACTCGAGCGTATCCGCTACACCACGTCGCACCCTAGGGAATTCACCCAGCGCCTGATCGACGTCTATGCCCGCGTGCCGCAGCTGGTCAGCCATGTGCACCTGCCGGTGCAGAGCGGTTCCGACA
>DATKEK010000068.1:0-4895 GCA_035512195.1 Burkholderiales bacterium | reverse complement strand
CCGCGCATCCCGCTGCCGCGTGACCTGTACGGCGAATCGCGACGCAATTCCCGCGGACTGAACCTGCAGGATCCCGATACCCTGCTCGCACTCGGCGAGGACATGGCAAAGGCGCTGGCCGCACCCCGGCACGCCGCGCCGCTGGTCTCCGGCAGGCGCATCGAACGCGGCACGGCGCGCGCGGTGCGCGACCCGGCCATGCACGCGCGCATAGTCGGGCACGTGCGCGACATCGACTGCGCCGCGCTCGATGCCGCGCTCGATGCCGCGCGTCGCGCGCAACCCGGCTGGGATGCGACGCCGGCGGATGCGCGCGCCGCCATCCTCGAAGGCGCGGCGGCGCTCTTCGAACGGCACACCGCGGAGCTAATGGCGCTTTGCGTGCGGGAGGCCGGCAAGACCATTCCGGACAGTCTCGCCGAGGTGCGCGAAGCGGTGGATTTCCTGCGCTATTACGCGCTGCGCGCACGTACGGATTTCTCCCGCCCGCTGGCGCTGCCGGGCCCGACCGGCGAAAGCAACGAACTGTGGCTGCACGGACGCGGCGTGTTTCTCGCGATCAGCCCGTGGAATTTCCCGCTGGCGATCTTCACCGGCCAGGTGTGCGCTGCCCTCGCCGCAGGCAACAGCGTGCTCGCGAAACCCGCGGAAGCCACCACCCTGATCGCGGCGCGCGCGGTCGCGCTGCTGCACGAGGCCGGCATCCCGCCGGACGTACTGCACTTCACGCCGGGTTCTGGCAGCCGCATCGGCGCCCGTGCGATTCCGGATCCGCGCGTCGCCGGTGTGGTGTTTACCGGCTCCACCGAAGTGGCGCAGACGATCAACCGTGGGCTCGCGGCGCGCGAAGGGGCGATCCCGGTGCTGATCGCGGAGACCGGCGGGCAGAACGCGATGCTGGTGGACAGTTCTGCACTGCCCGAGCAGGTCGTGCTGGATGTGGTGCAGTCCGCGTTCGATTCCGCCGGCCAACGCTGCTCAGCGCTGCGGGTGCTCTGCCTGCAGGAGGACATCGCCCCGCGCGTGCTGGAGTTGCTCGCCGGGCGCATGGACGAACTCGCAGTCGGCGACCCCGGCTTACTGTGCACCGACATCGGACCGGTGATCGACGCGAAATCGCTGGAAGCGCTGAACGCGCACACGCGCACGATGGAAACGCAGGGCAGGCTGATTGCGCGCGCCAGGATCGCGTCCGGGCTGGACGGCTGCTTCTTCCCGCCGATGGCAGTCGAGATCGACCGCATCGACGTGCTGGAACGCGAAGTCTTCGGCCCGATCCTGCACGTGGTGCGCTGGAAGGCGCACGAACTCGACCGCATGATCGAGGCGATCAACCGCACCGGCTACGGACTCACGCTGGGCGTGCACTCGCGCATCGAATCCGTGCAGCGCCATGTCGCGCAGACGGCGCGCGTGGGCAACGTCTATGTCAACCGCAACATGATCGGCGCGGTGGTCGGCGTGCAACCGTTCGGCGGCCAGGGCCTTTCCGGGACCGGACCGAAGGCCGGCGGTCCGCATTACCTGCATCGCTTCGCCACCGAGCGCACGGTGACGGTGAACACCGCCGCCGTCGGCGGCAATACGGGGCTGCTTTCCCTCAACGACGACTGATCCCGCCGGGCAACGTCGTGGCGACGAGATCCGGCTGCCTGATACGCAGGCGGCGGTTCATCGCGGTCGAAGCAGAAGCGGATCGCAACCGAACCTTGGGTTTGCGGTAATTGCCTCGGTGGCGCACTATCCGTGCTTTGCGTCGATACCGGCGACATAACGAAAGGATGAAGATGCAATTGGCCGTTGTACAGAAACCACCCGTCCTGTTGAATCGAGACGCAACGATTGCAGATGCGGTAGATGCAGTGGAAGAAGCGGCGCAAAACGGCGCGCAGCTCGTGGTTTTCCCCGAGGCCTACATCCCAGGTTACCCGGCGTGGATCTGGCGGCTTCGTCCCGGCGGCGACATGGCGCTTGCGGAGGAACTGCACGCCCGCCTGCTCGCGAATGCCGTGAGCGTCGATCACGGCGATCTCGATCCGTTGCGCGACGCAGCCAGGGAACACGCGGTGACGATCGTGTGCGGCATCGACGAGCGCGATACCGAGTTCAGCCGCGGCACGGTGTACAACTCCGTAGTCACCATCGGCGCGGATGGCCAGTTGCTGAACCGGCATCGCAAGCTCATGCCGACGAACCCGGAACGCATGGTCTGGGGATTCGGCGATGCCTCCGGACTCAAGGTCGTGGACACACCCTGCGGCCGCATCGGCGCACTCATCTGCTGGGAAAACTACATGCCGCTTGCGCGTTGCGCGCTGTACGGGCTCGGAGTCGAGATCTACATCGCGCCGACCTACGACGCAGGCGAGAAATGGATCGGCACATTGCAGCATATTGCACGCGAAGGCGGCTGCTGGGTGATAGGCAGCGGCATGGCGTTTCGCGGCAGCGACATTCCGGGCGACCTGCCGGGCAAGGCTGAGCTGTACCCGAATGCGGAGGAATGGATCAATCCCGGAGATTCGATCGTGATCGAACCGGGTGGCAAGATCGCCGCCGGGCCGATGCGGCGCGAAACCGGAATACTTTATGCAGATATCGACCTCGAGCGCGTCGGCATCGCCCGCCGCAGTCTCGATGTCGTCGGCCATTACGCAAGGCCGGACATTTTCAGGCTGCACGTGAATACCGGCAGGCTCAAGCCGGTAGAGTTCAAGGCGGACGGCTAAGCACGCACCCGCGTCAGCCGACACGCGCCCAATCGCAAGCGCATACCAGATGCGGTCAAGATCACCGCCGCGTCAGTTTTGCGGCATCAACGGATTGCAATCCCTGATCGTGACCTTTCCCTGCAACAGGTTGCCGCGCGAGTATTCGTTGAAGTGGCATGTATTGGTCGCAGGGTCGTAGTTTTCGATCCACAGGTTGTCGTCCTTCCAGGTGGCGCCGATATGCCGCTGCTCTTCCGGCACTGTAATGGTCATCACACCGCCCCAGCGTTTCACAAACACCTGCTGGAAATGAAAGTAATACGCAGCCCAGCCGACGATCAGGATCACCGCTGTGGCGATCAACGCCACCTTAAGCTTCTCCAGTTGCACACCGACGATTACCAGCGTGGCAATGACCAACCCGATGACAACGGCCCAATACAGATACGTAACCATATGCTCTCCCGTTGAATGTCCGCATTACGGTTACGGTATTGTTGACGATCCGGGGTACATTGGCAAAACCGCGTCCGCGCCGGCCTGTTCGGTCGCCGGGCCTCGCGGAGAATCCGGCATGCCACAGGACGACACAACCCGTTGCCTTGATGCCTGTTTCCACACCAACTGAGGCGGACCCGTTCGATGCTGTTGAGAGACTCACAGATTCTGGCGTTGCTGTAGATCGCTTTTGCGGTACATGCTGCAATCGCTTTCCTCGTTTACCGCAAGTTGCAGGGCTTCCCGCTGCTGGTGGGCGTGAATGCGCTGATCGGGATCGGCGTGGTGCTGTACTGGATGCGCAACTGGTACGCATACGCCTTCAAGGGCATCAACTGGTACTGGACAGACCAGCTGTTTCCGCTCTACGCGATCTGCGTCCTGATCGTCAGCCCGCTGTTCTTCGTGGGGAAAAATGTCGGCAATGCAGTGCATTGGCTGATATTCTTGTCGCATGCGCTGGCAATCCTCGCCACCGCATTGTTTTTCTCGTTCTTTAAGCTGGATCGCCTGTTCTGACACTCCCTGTGCGGATAGGGCGCGCTTTCAACAGGCAACGTCAGCGTGCGAACGTCTTTTTCATTGAAGCATATGGCACAAGGCAGGCATGAAGGCTAGCCCCGGAAGCATGCTGCGCAGCGTCGCCCGCATGCTCCGTCGGTGGAATGCGCGGCGCGCCGCGGCACGGCTGTCAACGCACGAGTTTCCCAGACTGAACGCAGTGGGCCAGGCGCTTCATGAGACGCTCGATGATGCAGTTTCACCCGATGAGAGGGGGATGATATCCCGCATCGAGGCCAGACGCAGTTCGCTTTTGCAATCGAACGAAACTATCCGGGTGATCGACTACGGCGCGGGCAGTTCGGACTCGCGCAGAACTTACGATGAAATGCGGAGAGGCGTACAGTCCACCGCCCCGGTCGCCCGGATTTGCATGGCGAGCAAGCCGGCGTTCTGGGCGCTTTTCCTGTTCAAGCTGATCCGGAGATTACGGCCAGCGTCCTGCCTTGAGCTCGGAAGCTGTGTAGGCCTTTCCGCGGCATACCAGGCAGCCGCACTACACCTCAATGGCGAGGGTCGCCTGCTGACGCTTGAAGGCTCACCTGCAATCGCCGACATCGCGAGAAGCACGCTTGCCGGACTTGAACTGAGCAACGCCTCGGTAGTCGTCGGCCCGTTTCACGAGACTTACAGGGGTGCGCTCGAGGCTGCCCGGCCAGTGGATTTCCTTTTCAATGACGGCCACCACGATCACGATGCGTTGCTGAGCTATTTCTCGGAGGCACTACCGTATCTGGCAGACGAGGCGGTAATTGTCTTCGACGACATATCGTGGTCGCCCGGCATGAGAAAAGCCTGGACCACCATCGAGCGAGACCAGAGAGTTGCCGCGACCATCGACATGCGCACCATGGGAATCGCGCTTATCGGCGGCACACGTGCGACCGGAGGCAGATTCTCGGCCCCCTTGTAGACGCCGACATGAATCGGATACTCGCCGTTTCGGCGCCCAGCCGCACTGCCTGCCGTTTGTGGCCGCGAGGCTGAAACACCCGATACCGGAAAGCCGCCAGCAAAGGGGCGATCGGCACGACGCAGCGATACCGGGCTGCAGTCCGGATAACCTGGAGGAAGCAAACATGATTCGCGGAAGCTGTCTTTGCGGGAGCGTGCGCTACGAGATAC
>DATKEK010000067.1:0-2928 GCA_035512195.1 Burkholderiales bacterium | reverse complement strand
CGCCGTCGGAAATCGAGCTCGAGTTGGCGGCGGTTACCGTGCCGTCCTTGCGGAACGCCGGCTTGAGCAGCGGAATCTTGTCGAAGTTGGCCTTGAACGGCTGCTCGTCGCGCTCGACGAAGCGCTCGTCCTTGCCTGCCTTGATCGCCAGCGGCGTGGTCTCCCACGCAAAGCTGCCGTCCTGGTTTGCCCTCTGCGCGCGCTTCAGCGAGGCGATCGCAAACGCATCCTGCTCTTCGCGGGTGAAAGCGTACTTTCCGGCGCATTCCTCGGCGAAGGTACCCATCAGCCGGCCCTTGTCGTATGCGTCTTCCAGGCCGTCGAGGAACATATGGTCCATCACCTGCTGGTGGCCCATGCGGTAGCCGGCGCGCGCCTTTGGCAACAGGTAGGGCGAATTGGTCATTGACTCCATCCCGCCCGCAATGATGATCTGGTTGGCACCGGCGACCAGCAGGTCATGGGCAAACATGGCCGCCTTCATACCGGAACCGCACATCTTGTTCACCGTGGTGCAGCCGGCAGCGAGCGACAGCCCGGCACCGAGCGCCGCCTGCCGCGCCGGCGCCTGCCCCTGGCCGGCGGGCAGCACGCAACCCATGATCACTTCCTCCACCTGAGCAGGTTCAACGCCCGCGCGTTCGACCGCCGCGCGGATCGCCGCCGCGCCGAGCTGGGCAGCAGTGAAGTCCTTCAACTCGCCCTGAAACGCCCCCATCGGCGTGCGCGCCGCGGAAACGATGACAACCGGATCGTCACCCATACAAGCCTCCATTGAAAATACTGCTCCACCACGAGGGCACCAAGTACACAAAGTGCACAACGAAACTTCCTGTCAGTTTTGTCTTTCTTCGTGTTCCTTCGTGCCATTGCGCCTTCGTGGTAAATCCCCCGATATCTGCCGCTTGCGAAAGCGCATCGACTCCGGATAGGGGAACACATCTTCGATATGCCCTGCGAAAATTCGCGCCTTGGCCGCGTTCCAGAAATCCGGCGCCAGCAAGTCGGCGTGGCTGTTCAGGAATGCTTCGCGTACCCGCCGGTCTGACAGCAGGAAGGCGCCGAACTCCTCCGGGAAGATGTCGTTCGGCGCGACCGGGTACCACGGCTCGGCCGACATCTCGTCTTCCGGCGTGCGCGCGGGCGGAATGCGGCGGAAGCTGCAATCCGTCATGTAAGCGATCTCGTCGTAATCGTAGAAAACCACCCGTCCGTAACGCGTCACCCCGAAGTTCTTGAACAGCATGTCACCCGGGAAGATGTTCGCCGCGGCCATCTGCTTGATCGCCAGGCCGTAGTCCTCGGCGGCGCGGCGCACCTCGGCATCGCCGGCATGGTCGACGAACATGTTCAGCGGCGTCATGCGCCGCTCGACGTACAGGTGGCGGATGATCAGCGTGTCGCCTTCATCCTCGATCACCGAAGGCGCGAGCCTCTGCAGTTCGTCCAGGAGATTCGGAGAGAAACGCTGCTTGGGCAACGCGACGTCCGCGTATTCCAGCGTGTCCGCCATACGCCCGACACGGTCGTGCTGCTTCACCAGCAGGTATTTTCGTTTGACTTCTTCGCGGGTGATCTCTTTCGGCGGCGAGCTCGCGTCCTTGATCACCTTGAACACGTAGGGATACGACGGCAGCGTGAACACCAGCATCACCAGGCCCCGGATGCCGGGCGCGATCACGAACTGGTCACTCGAATGCTTCAGGTGATGCAGGAAATCGCGGTAGAACAGCGTCTTGCCGTGCTTCTGCAGTCCGAGCATGGTGTAGAGCTCTGCGACCGGCTTGCGCGGCAGCAGTGTGCGCAGGAACTGCACGAAGCCGGACGGCACTTCCATGTCGACCAGGAAGTACGCGCGCGCAAAGCCGAACAGAATCGCGATCTGCTCGGTCTCCAGCAGCACCGTGTCGAGGTAAATGCTGCCGTTCCCGTTGCGCAGGATCGGCACCGCGAAGGGATACTCCCCCGCGCCGTTGATCACCTTGCCGATCAGGTAGGCGCCCTTGTTGCGGAAGAACAGCGACGACAGCACCTGGATCTGGTGATTGACCTCGCAATGAAACCGCCCCGGTATGTGCGCATGCACCGCGTGCAGCACGCAGCGCAGGTCGCGATGGAAGTCCTCGAAGCGGTTGCGCAAGGGCAGATCGGCGAGAATCTGCCGCACCGCGTTGCGCAGCCCGACCTTGGCCGGATAATAGCTGCGATAGGCCGGCGGGTCGGAATCCATGTGCTCGGTCGACAGCGCCGGACGCACGAAGATGAAGTCGTTGTGGAAATAGCTGCGGTGCAAGATGCGGCAGCTCACCGAGTTGAAGAACGTTTCCGCCAGTTCCGGCTGCTTGTGGTTCGACAGCAGTCCGATGTAGTGCAGCTTCACCTGCTGCCAGATCGCGTCTTCCAGCGCATCGGTATCGAAGCGCCGCTTCAGATACTCCACTGTTTCGGTCACGCGCCGGTCGTAGAACGCAATGCGCTCGCGCGAGACCTGCTGCAACTCCACCCAGTTGCCTGCCTCGAACAGCGTCTTCGCATAGCGGCTGGTCTCGCGGAACAGCCGGTAGTGGCGGTTGAACCCGTCCAGCATTCCCTGCGCAACCAGGAACGCCACATCCTGCCGGGTTTGCTGTGCGACGGTTGTCATGTCGACAGGCTCAAGCACTCAACGCGGAGGACGCGGAGCACGCAGAGGAGAATTCGTGAAGTACAAAGACAACGTGCCGCCACGTTGGTCCGGCATCAGATTCCCTGTTTGTGCAAGGGTCGTCAAAGTTCCTCCGCGGCCTCTGCGTCCTCCGCGTTGAGCGCCTGCCTTCACTTGGTTTGCTCAAACAGCTCCCGTCCGATCAGCCAGCGGCGAATCTCGGAGGTGCCGGCGCCGATCTCGTACAGCTTCGCGTCGCGCCACAGGCGGCCGGTGGGGTATTC
>DATKEK010000066.1:0-3396 GCA_035512195.1 Burkholderiales bacterium | reverse complement strand
GTCCAGGCGCAGCGTCCGCCGGCAGTTTCAGCCCTCCACTGTGATCGGCCGACCGGCCGAGTTCACGCGCCGAACACAGCATGCCCCGGCTCTGTACGCCCCGCATGGTTGCGGCCTTGATCTCGAACGGCTTGCCAAAAGACTCGCCGGGCAGCTTTGCCCCGACCAGCGCGCACGGCACTTTCATTCCGGCAGCCGCGTTCGGCGCACCGCAGACAATGCTGAACACGCCGCCGCTGCCGGTATCGACTTCGCACACCGTAAGCCGGTCGGCATTCGGATGCTTTTCAACCCGGCGGATCTCGCCGACCACCACGCCGGAAAACGGCGGCGCCATCCGCCGGCACTCCTCGACCTCGAGGCCGGACATCGTCAGCAGATGTGCCAGTTCGTCCGTAGCAAGGGACGGATTGACCAGCGATCGCAGCCAGCTTTCAGAGAATTGCATGTTATTGGTTGAACTGCCGCAGAAAGCGTAGATCGCCTTCAAAGAACAGTCGCAGGTCGTTGATGCCATAGCGCAGCATGGTCAGGCGCTCGAGTCCGCTGCCGAACGCAAACCCGATATGGCGCTCGGGGTCGAGACCGAAATTGCGGATCACGTTCGGGTGCACCTGGCCCGCACCCGAGATCTCAAGCCACCTGCCGCGCAGAGGACCGCTCGAGAACGCCATGTCGATCTCTGCCGAAGGTTCGGTAAAGGGAAAGAACGAAGGCCGGAAGCGCACCTGCAGGTCGTCGGTCTCGAAAAAACAGCGCAGGAAGTGCGTGTACACGCCCTTCAGGTTGGCAAAGCTGATGTTCTCATCTATCCACAGTCCCTCGACCTGGTGAAACATCGGCGAGTGCGTGGCATCGCTGTCCACCCGGTAGGTGCGACCGGGCGCGATCACCTTGATTGGTGGCTGGTGTGCACGCGCGTGGCGAACCTGCATCGGGCTGGTGTGGGTGCGCAGCAGAAACCCGCCTTCGACATAGAAGGTGTCGTGCATCGACCGCGCCGGATGATTTTCCGGCTGGTTGAGCGCGGTGAAGTTGTACCAGTCGGTTTCGATCTCGGGGCCGTCCGCCACATCGAAGCCGATCGACCTGAAGATCGACTCGGTGCGTTGCCAGGTGCGGATCACCGGGTGGATTCCGCCGCGCCCGCGGCCGCGTCCCGGCAGGGTGACGTCCAGCGCCTGCCGGGCCAGCTCGGCTTCCAGCGCCTGCGCTTCGATCTCGTCGCGACGCTCGGAAAGTAGGCGCTCGATCGCTTCCTTTGCCTGGTTGATGCCCGCGCCCGCGGATCGACGTTCGTCTGCCGGCAGCTTACCGAGCCCCTTGAGCAACTCGGTCAGCACGCCGCTCTTGCCGAGGAAACGGGCCTTGGTCTGCTCCAGGCGCGCCAGATCCGGCGCGCCTGCGAAAGCTGCCTTTGCTTCGGCGACAATCTGTTCCAGCTGGCTCATGTCTCACGTTCCCGGCGGACAGCGCGCCCGCCAACAAAAAAGGAGGCCCGCAAGCCTCCTTTTTCCTCCGGCCAGGGGCCTAGGCGGCGAGGCTCGCCCTGGCCTGCGTCGCGATCTTCTCGAAAGCGGCACGGTCGAACACGGCGATATCGGCAAGTACCTTGCGGTCGACTTCGACCTGGGCTTTCTTCAGACCGTTTATCAGCGTGCTGTAGGTCAGTCCGAATTCGCGTGCCGCGGCGTTGATGCGCACGATCCACAGGGCACGAAACTCGCGCTTCTTGTTGCGGCGGTCTCGATAGGCGTACTGCCCCGCCTTCATCACCGCCTGCTTGGCGACGCGGTAGACGTTCTTGCGGCGGCCGCGAAAACCTTTCGCCTGTTCGAGGACTTTCTTGTGGCGCGCCCTTGCGGTTACGCCGCGCTTTACTCTTGGCATGGCTCGATCTCCTTACGAATTGGGCAGCATCGCACGGATTGAACGCTTGTCCGATGCGTTGACCTGCGTCGTCCCGCGCAGATGACGCTTGCGCTTGGTCGACTTCTTCGTGAGGATGTGGCGCAGAAAGGCGCGCGAACGTTTGATTCCGCCGCCTCCGGTGAAGCGAAAACGCTTCGCCGCGCCGCTCTTTGTCTTGAGCTTTGGCATGACTACTCCTGTTTTAGCCTGACTCCAGGCGTCCCCGGCGGGGCGCTTTATTGCCTGGGAATCACTTGTTCTGGAAACTGCAACCTGCGGCGGAAACCGGGTGCCGCAAATGTTGCCGCTTCATTCGCCCGGTAACCGGCAATCCGGTCACCCGCCGTTTGCTGCAACGTATTGCTACTTCTTCTTGGGGCCGATCACCATCACCATCTGCCGGCCTTCCATCTTCGGAAACTGCTCGACCACTCCGTGCGGCTCCAGATCCGCCCTCACCCGCTCGAGTAGCCGGATGCCGAACTCCTGGTGCGCCATCTCACGCCCGCGGAAGCGCAACGTGACTTTGGCCTTGTCCCCCTCGCCCAGGAAACGAATGAGGTTGCGCAGCTTGATCTGGTAGTCGCCCTCGTCGGTGCCAGGCCGGAACTTCACTTCCTTGACCTGAATCTGCTTCTGCTTGAGCTTGGCCTCGTGCCGCTTCTTGGCCTCGTTGTACTTGAATTTGCCGTAATCCATCAGCCGGCAAACCGGCGGTTCCGCAGTCGGCGCGATTTCGACCAGGTCGATCTCCTGTTCTTCCGCCATCGCGAGCGCTTTGTCGATCGCCACAATCCCGATCTGCTCGCCTTTGGACCCGATCAAGCGGATCTGCGGCGCGTTGATCTCGCCGTTGATCCTTGCATCCTTTTCCTGAGCTATCGGCAGTCCTCCTTCACAAAAAAATTACGCCGCACCGCCCACGGCAGACTCGGACCGGATTCGCTCGAAAAACGCCTCGAATGTCATCTGGCCGAGATCGCCACCTGCTCGGGTTCGCACGGCGACCAAGTTCGCTGCCACTTCCTTGTCTCCAACGATCAGTTGGTATGGCAGCTTTTGCAAACTATGTTCGCGGATTTTATAGGTTATTTTCTCGTTCCTCAAGTCTGCGAAGGCCCTCAGGCCGCAATCCCGCAGTCTGGAGGCGATGCCCTGCGCATAGGACGCCTGCGCGGCCGAGATGTTCATCACCACCACCTGCTCGGGCGCCAGCCACAGGGGCAGTGCCCCTGAATAGTGCTCGATCAGCATGCCGATGAAGCGCTCCAGCGAGCCGACGATTGCCCGGTGCAGCATGACCGGCACCCTGCGCACATTTTCCTCCGACACGTACTCGGCCCCGAGTCGCTCCGGCATCATGAAGTCGACCTGCATGGTGCCGCATTGCCAGGCGCGGCCGATGCTGTCCTTCAGGTGGTACTCGATCTTGGGTCCGTAGAACGCCCCTTCCCCGGGCAACTCCTGCCATTCCACCCCGCAGCT
>DATKEK010000065.1:0-47027 GCA_035512195.1 Burkholderiales bacterium | reverse complement strand
TGCCCTCGCGCATCGACCGGATGGTTTCGGAAACATCGGTTGATTCCAGCAGTTCGTTTCGCTGCTGATAAATAACTTTCCGCTGATCATTAGATACGTCGTCGTATTCGAGAAGCTGCTTGCGGATATCGAAATTTCGCGCCTCGACTTTTCGCTGGGCATTCTCGATTGCCCGCGTCACCCATGGGTGCTCGATCGCCTCGCCCTCTGGCATGTTCAACCGATCCATGATCGCGCCCACCCGATCCGACGCGAAGATCCGCAGCAGCGGGTCCTCGAGAGACAGATAGAAGCGGCTGGATCCGGGATCGCCCTGGCGGCCCGAGCGGCCGCGAAGTTGGTTGTCCACCCGTCGCGATTCGTGGCGTTCAGTTCCGACTATATGCAGGCCGCCAGCGTCGACCACCGCGCCGTGCAGCTTCTGCCACTCGCTGCGAATCTCAGCGACACGTTTCTGTTTCTGGTCATCGCTGACGCTCGAGTCGTTCTGAATCCCGTTTATTTTCGGCTCGGCGTTTCCGCCCAGTACGATGTCGGTTCCGCGTCCCGCCATGTTGGTCGCGATGGTGATCATCTTCGGCCGGCCGGCCTGGGCGACGATCTCCGCTTCGCGCGCATGCTGCTTCGCGTTCAGCACCTGGTGTTGCAGCTTCTCTTTGGTGAGCAGCCCGGAGATCAGCTCGGAATTCTCGATCGATGTAGTGCCCACGAGGACCGGCTGCCCACGTTCCTGACAATCGCGAATGTCCTCCACCACCGCCAGATACCTCTCGCGGGCCGTTCGGTAGACTTTGTCCATCCGGTCGTCGCGAACCATCTTCATATGCGTCGGAATGATCACGGTCTCGAGGCCGTAGATCTGCTGGAACTCGTAAGCCTCGGTATCCGCTGTTCCCGTCATGCCCGCGAGTTTGCGGTACATCCGGAAGTAGTTCTGGAAGGTGATGGAGGCCAGGGTCTGGTTTTCCTTCTGGATCCGTACGCCTTCTTTTGCTTCCACCGCCTGATGCAATCCATCCGACCAGCGGCGGCCGGGCATCAGGCGCCCGGTAAATTCATCGACAATGACAATCGCGTCATCCTGAACCACGTAGTGCTGGTCCCGATGAAACAGGCTGTGCGCCCGCAATGCCGCATACAGGTGGTGCATCAGGCCGATATTCGACGCGTCGTAGAGACTGCCGTCCTCCGTCAGCAGGTCGGCCTTGATCAACAGCTGCTCGGCGTGATCGTGCCCCTCCTCAGTCAGCAATACCTGATGCGATTTCTCGTCGACGTTGTAGTCGCCGGGCTCGCCTTCCTTCTCCGCGCGCTTGAGCTTTGGCGCAATGTCGTTCATCCGGTAATAGAGTTCGGTACTGTCCTCTGCCTGCCCGGAAATTATCAAGGGCGTTCGCGCTTCATCGATCAGGATCGAGTCGACTTCGTCGACGATGGCGAAATCCAGCGGCCGCTGAACGCGCTCGGTAGCCTGGAACACCATGTTGTCGCGAAGGTAGTCGAAGCCGAACTCGTTGTTGGTACCGTAGACGATGTCGGCTGCATACGCCTGCTGCTTCAGCGCATGTTCCATTTGCGAGAGATTGACGCCCACGCTCAGACCCAAGAAGCGGTAGATGCGGCCCATCCACTCGGCGTCACGGCTGGCCAGATAGTCGTTCACGGTGACCACGTGTACGCCTTTCCCCGCAAGCGCGTTCAGATAGGCAGGCAAGGTTGCGACCAGCGTTTTGCCCTCGCCAGTACGCATTTCGGCAATTTTGCCGTTATGCAAAGCTATGCCGCCGAGCAACTGAACGTCGAAATGACGCATCTGCAGTACGCGCCGGCTCGCTTCGCGCACCGTCGCAAAAGCGTCCGGTAGCACTTCGTCTAGTGTTGCGCCTTGTATCAGGCGTTGCCGAAGCTGATCGGTGCGGGCACGGAGCTCCGCATCTGTCAGTTTCTGCGTGTCAGGCTCGTGCGCGTTTATGCGCTGGACGGAGTTCGCGTACTTGCGAAGAAGACGGTCGTTTCTGCTGCCGAAGACTTTCTTGAGAATGTTGGAGATCATCAGGCCCGCAACCCATAAAGCAAGAGGGGTGGGAGGCTTGCCCCCACCCCTCTCTCGGAATTCACCAGTTCAAGTAACGATTAACCCGGCACTTGCAAAAAGCGCGCGGGATTCTGTGGGGCTCCCCATTGCCGCACCTCGAAGTGCAGATGCGCTCCCGTGGAGCGCCCGGTTGACCCGACCTCGGCAATCTTTTGACCTCTGAGCACCACGTCGCCAATTTTCGCATTCAGCAGCGACGCATGTGCGTACCGGGTTATAAGTCCATTGCCGTGATCGACCTCGATCATATTACCATACTGCGGGTGGAGCGCTGAGTACACCACCACCCCGCCTGCGGCTGCGCGAATTGGCGTGCCTTCCGGCGCCATAAAATCCATTCCCTCGTGATACGCATTCAGCCCGTTGAACGGGTCGATCCGCCAGCCGTAATTGGACGAAAACCAGCCGGTCGTTACCGGCAGTTGAGTCGGCAGCAGCTGTTTCTTGGCGTTCGCCAGGGTCAACCGGGATTCGAGCACCCCCAGTTTGTCCGACCGGTCGTCCAGATCCTGTGCCAATTGCTCCAGCTGACTGGTAAGCTCGCCGAGCGACAGCTCGCGCGTCGCGACTGAGGTGGGCTCCGCTCCGCCCCGCGCTGGAGGCTGGTCGAACATGAATTCTTTCGGATTGAAGCCTGCAAGTTTGGTCAGACGTTCCCCAAGCGTGTCGAGCCGAACCAGCTTTGCCTGCATCTCTCCAACGCGGGCGGCCATGGTGTTCAGGCTCTCGCGCAGATAGGATTGGGTGCGCTTGGCCTGTTCCGCCTGCACGGTCTCCAGCATGGACAGCAGATAAGGGCTCTGGTTGGTCACCGCGTAGCGCAGCGAAAAATAGTTCAGCAGCACTGCCAGCGAGATCACCAGCATGAAGAACAGAAGGATCAGGAACGACAGCTGCGGCGCGCTTACGGTAAAACTGCGCGCTTGAGTAAACCGGTTGGATACGAGAATAATGTCCATCTGCTTACCTTCAGCACTCCGTCAATGTCGGCTGCAAGAATCCAAGACATCCTGCGAAACGACGCCCGGCTCGGGCGGCTCGCCAAACAGGCAGAAAAACTGGCGGCAGTAGAAAAGGCCCTGCGCCGGGAGCTTCCCGAGGCGCTTGCCCAAGTGGTATCGGTCTGCAACCTGCGCGATGGGCACCTGATTATCGCCGCTCACGATGGGCCGGCGGCAGCGAAATTGCGCCAACTGGTGCAAACCTTGGCCGACAGGCTGCGCACTCAGGTGCCAGAAATTACAGCAATACAGGTCAAAGTGCAAGCAAGTTCCCCGTTTAACCCATTGCAAAGAAAACACATTTCTCTCGGGGAGAGTGCTGGCGAGGCGCTGCTGCAATTCGCTAGCGAACTCCCTGCATCGGACCTGAAACGCGCGGTTCAGCGTCTCGGCAGGCGCGCCCAGCCCTCGTCAAAGGACTAGCAAGAAACGTTCGAGGGCGTAAAACCCGAAAGAAATCAATAAGACAAGAATGCCAAGCCGCAGTGTCCGCCAGGCAAACCGCAACCAGCGGCGGTTCCTGGTGACGAGAAACATCACGATCGCCGAGCCAACAGTGATTGCCAGCAATCCCGCAATCACGCGGACCAGCAACATGCGTCAGGTCCCGATGGATTTTGTACCCGAACCGGCCCCCAAGGTCAGGCGGTTTGCGCTTGGAGACGAAGGAAGCCGGGCGCGTCCTCCTTCGAGTTGAAGCTGACGAACTCCCAAGACTCTTTATTTTCCATGAGTTGGCGCAGCAATTCGTTATTGAGTGCGTGTCCGGATTTGAACGCGGAGAAGGCGCCGATGACCGGGTGCCCGAGGAGATACAGATCTCCGATCGCATCCAGCGCCTTGTGCTTCACGAACTCATCCTCATAACGCAGTCCATCCATGTTCAGGACCCTGAACTCATCCATCACAATGGCATTGTCCATACTGCCGCCCAGCGCCAAACCCTGGGCGCGCATACTCTCCACGTCATGCATGAAACCGAAAGTCCGTGCGCGACTGACTTCCTTTATATATGAGGTGTGCTCGAAGTCGACCACCACCCTCTTGTTCGTGGCCGAAAACACCGGATGCCTGAAATCGATGCTGAAATCGACCTTGAACCCGTGATACGGCTCGAACTTCACCCACTTGTCATCCGCCCGCACTTCCACCGGCTTGAGGATGCGAATGAACTTCTTCGCCGCCTCCTGCTCTTCGATTCCCGCGGACTGCAGCAGAAAAACAAAGGGAGACGCCGAGCCGTCCATGATCGGCACTTCGCCTGCGCTCAGCTCGACATAGACATTGTCAATCCCGAGTCCGGCAAGCGCGGACATCAGATGCTCGACGGTCTGAACCCGCGCACCGTCTTTCTCGAGGCATGACGACAGCCGCGTGTCCGTGACGGCGTAGGGATTGGCTTGAATGTCCACCACCGGATCGAGATCAATCCGCCGGAAGACGATGCCGGTATTTGCCGCCGCAGGCCGTAACGTCAGGTAGACCTTGTCGCCAGTGTGCAGGCCTACCCCGGTGGCCCTGACGATATTCTTGAGCGTTCGTTGTCTGATCATCTGCTCCGCACCTTATCGGTGCTGGTCAATAGGCGGATTACCATCGCCTTGTAAATTGTTGATTAGGCTACCATAGGCAACGGTTCTCCGCCAGCGTATTGTGCGTCGCAGCATGACGACACTCCATCCGCTCAGTCAGCCTGTTTACGCAAAAAGGCCGGGATGTCCAGCACGTCCACGCCGGACTGCCTCATCGCCTCGACAGCCGCATCGCGGTTGCGTCTGCGCATCACCGCCGGCGCGTCCAGATCTCCGTAATTGACCTGGTGTGGCGTCGCATCTGTGCCAGTACGTACCACAGCCAACGGCTTCTGCTGCTGACGGTTGACCGGGTTGCCGAGTCCGGTTGCGACCATGGTCACGCGCAGCTTGTCTTCAAGGTCCTCGTCGATCACCGTTCCCACGATCACGGTCGCATCCTCGGCGGTAAACCCCTTGATGGTGTTCATCACCTCGTGCACTTCCTTCATCCGCATGCTCGAGCTGGCGGTAATGTTCACCAGCACACCGCGCGCGCCCGCGAGATTCACGTCTTCCAGCAGCGGGCTGGCCACCGCCTGCTCCGCCGCCTGGCGTGCGCGTTCCGCGCCCGCCGCGCTGGCCGAGCCCATCATTGCCATTCCCATTTCCGACATCACCGTGCGCACGTCGGCGAAATCGACGTTCACCAGGCCAGGGCATTTGATGACTTCAGCAATCCCCGCAACCGCGCCGTGCAACACGGAATTGGCGGCCTTGAACGCGTCCAGCATGGAGACGTCTTCTCCCAGGACCTGCATCAGCTTGTCGTTCGGAATCACGATCAGTGAGTCCACATGCCGCCCCAGTTCCTCCAGCCCCTGGGCAGCGACTTTCTGACGCTTGCCCTCGAAGGCGAAGGGTTTTGTAACCACCGCCACGGTCAGTATGCCGAGCTCCCGCGCCACTTCCGCGACGATCGGCGCCGCGCCGGTGCCGGTGCCGCCGCCCATGCCTGCAGTCAGGAACAGCATGTCGGCCCCATCTATCAGCTCTACGATGCGCTCGCGGTCCTCGATCGCCGCCTGGCGGCCGATCTCCGGATTCGCTCCCGCGCCCAGCCCCTTGGTGACATCCGTGCCGAGCTGCAACAGCGTCTTCGCCTTGTTGCGCTTCAGCGCCTGGGCATCGGTGTTCGCGCAGATGAACTCCACGCCATCCACGCCGGCGATAATCATGTGATCGACCGCGTTGCCGCCGCACCCTCCGACGCCGATGACCTTGATCATGGCTTCCTGCGCTTGTGTATCGACGATTTCAAACATTGTTTATCTCCTCTCGAACTGAAACATCCATGGGGATCACTGCCATCTCACTGCCATTGCTAAAAATTTGTCTCGAACCATTTGCGCATGCGCTCGAACACATGCTTCACCGAACCGCTCTGCATCTTTGCGATTTGCTGGCGTTGATGCTGCTCATGACCGGAAATCAGCAGCCCCAAGCCGGTGGCATACCGAGGGCTGCGGATCACTTCCGACAGGCCGCCGGCGTAGGACGGCAGACCCAGGCGCACCGGCATGTGGAACACCTCCTCACCGAGCTCGACCATGCCCTGCATGGCTGCGCTGCCGCCGGTGATCACCACGCCAGAGGACAGCAGCTCCTCGAAGCCGCTGCGCCGCAGCTCGGCCTGCACCAGCGCATACAACTCCTCGGCCCGCGGCTCGATCACCTCGGCCAGCGTCTGCCGCGAAAGCTGGCGCGAGCTGCGGTCTCCGACGCCGGGTACGTCGATCATTTCCTGCGGATCGGCTAGCTCGCGCAGCGCGCAACCGTGCCGGCGCTTGATGTCTTCCGCCTCCTTGGTCGGCGTGCGCAGGGCCATGGCGATGTCGTTGGTGATCTGGTCGCCGGCGATCGGTATCACCGCGGTATGGCGTATAGCACCTTGAGTAAATACCGCGATGTCCGACGTGCCACCGCCGATGTCGACGATGCACACGCCAAGGTCTTTCTCGTCGTCCGACAGCACCGCCGTCGCCGAAGCCAGCGGCTGCAGGATCAGGTCGTTCACTTCCAGCCCGCAGCGGCGCACGCATTTCACGATGTTCTGCGCCGCCGACACCGCGCCGGTGACGATATGCACCTTCACCTCGAGGCGTACGCCGCTCATGCCGAGCGGCTCGCGCACGTCCTCCTGGCCATCGATCACGAACTCCTGGTTCAGCACATGCAGGATCTGCTGATCGGTCGGAATAGGGATCGCCTTTGCCGTCTCCACCACGCGATCCACGTCCGCCTGGCCGACTTCGCGGTCCTTGATCGCCACCATCCCGTGCGAATTGAAACTCTTGATATGACTGCCGGCGATTCCGGTCCAAACTTCCCGGATCTTGCAGTCCGCCATCAGCTCGGCTTCTTCGAGCGCGCGCTGGATCGCATTCACGGTGGATTCGATGTTCACCACCACGCCTTTCTTCAGCCCTCGCGACGGTGAACTACCCATGCCGATGATCTCGAATCCGCCTTCGGGCCTGATCTCGGCGACGATCGCCGCGATCTTCGACGTGCCGATGTCGAGACCGACCAGAAGGTGCTTGTTCTCTCTGCCTTTGCTCAATGCCATTGCGTGCAGGTTTCCTGGTTTATGCCGGCCCGTCGTTCCAGCGCATGCCCTTTACCCGAACCGCAAAACCGTTCGGATACCGCAGATCCACATAGGCCGACCCGCCCGGAAGCGTCGCCACCGTGCGGTCGAAGGCCGAAGCAAACGCGGCCAGGCGTGCTTCCACATCGTCGCGTCCAAGCTCGATGACCATGCCGTCGTCCAGGCGGATGCGCCACGCGTGCCGCTCGGATACACGGATGCGGTCGACCGTTCTTCCGATTGCTGCCAGCTTGTGTTCGAAGGCGGCGTGACGCGCCACCACCTCGGGCGCCGTCGCCAGCGGCCCGTCGAACACCGGCATCGGCTGACTGCTCGCGCCCTCGAAGACCTCGCCATAAGCGTTCACCAGCGCCGCATCGCCCCAGCGCGCGATCGGCGCGTGCTCCTCGACCGCGATTTCGACCCGATCCGGCCAGCGTCGATTGACGTCGACCCGCCGTACCCACGAGAGCTTTTCGAACGCGGTGCGCGTGGCCGCGAGATTGACGGTGAAGAAATTACCCTTGAGTTCGCTGAACACCACGGCTTCCACCTGTTCGCGCGTGACATGCTCCACCGGCGTGGTTATGCGTATCTCGCGCAGCGCAAATGCTTCCATCTGCGCGATGCGCCAGCCGGCCGCGCACAGCAGCAGCAGCACCGCCAGCGCGAACAGCCCGCTGGCGACATGGTTCAGCGCCTTTTCGTCATTCCACACGGGCGCCCTCCAGAATCCTCACGACGAGCTCGTCGAATCCGATGCCCGCCGCCTTGGCCGCCATCGGCACCAGACTGTGGCCGGTCATGCCGGGAACCGTGTTTGCCTCGAGAAACTGCGGCTCGCCGCGCTCGTCCAGCATCACGTCGACACGCCCCCAGCCACGGCAACCGAGCAACCGGAATGCCTCGAGCGAGAGGTCGCCGACGACTCTTTCCAGCACCGCGTCTATGCCAGACGGGCAGAGGTAGCGCGTCTCATCGGAGAAATACTTCGCTTGATAGTCATAGTTGCCACCCGGCGCTTCGATGCGGATCAGCGGCAGCACGTGATCGTCCAGAATCGACGCGGTCAGCTCGGGGCCGGCAACGAACTGTTCGGCCAGCACCAGCGGATCGTGCTCGGCTGCAAGGCGATAGGCGGCTTCGATCTCGTCCACGCGGTTCACCCTAGTCAGTCCGATGGTCGAACCCTCGCGCGCCGGTTTCACGATCAGTGGCACACCGAGCTTCTTCGCCACCCCGGCAAAATCGCTGTCTTCGCCGAGAATCTCGAATTGCGGGGTTGGGATGCCGGCGGCGATCCACACCAGTTTCGTGCGCCACTTGTCCATCGCCAGCGCACAGGCCATCACTCCGCTGCCGGTGTACGGAATGCCGAGCAGTTCGAGCGCCCCTTGCACCGTTCCATCCTCCCCGTAGCGTCCATGCAGCGCGACGAACACCCGATCGAAACCCCCCTGTTCCAGCTCGCAGATATCGCGGCTGCCGGTGTCGAAGGCATGCGCGTCCACGCCTTTGCCCACCAGCGCCTCCAGCACCGCCTGTCCGGACATCAGCGATATCTCCCTCTCAGCCGAGCGCCCGCCGAGCAGCACCGCGACCTTTCCGAGAACGCTGCGGCTCATGCTTCCCCCACGATCAGGACTTCGCGATGCAGCATGACGCCGGTCTCGCGGTGCACCAGTGTCTGCACCGTATCGATCAGCCTCTCGATGTCCGCCGCGGCCGCATCGCCCAGGTTGACGATGAAGTTCGCGTGCTTCGTCGACACCATCGCGCCACCGATGCGCAAGCCCTTCAGCCCGCACGACTCGATCAGCCGCGCCGCGTGATCGCCCGGCGGATTGCGGAACACCGAACCGGCGTTCGGCTGTTCCAGGGGCTGGCTGTCGATGCGCTTCTGCAGCAGTTCCTTGATGCGCTGACGCGACTGTTCGCCGTCGCCACGTGCAAGCCGCAGCCATGCCGCCGCGAAAAATTCCTCGCGCGGCTCCTTCGGCGTCACGCTGCGGTAACCAACCGTGAACTCGGTTGCTCCGCGCTCGCGCTGCACGCCGCGCCGATCGACCGTCAGCACGCGCGCCACCAGTTCCCAGATCTCGGCACCGTAGCAGCCTGCATTCATCGCCAGCGCGCCGCCGACCGTGCCCGGAATTCCCGCCAGGAACTCCGCGCCCTGCAGCGCGTGCGTGGCGGCGAAGCGCGCAACCTTCGGCGCCGCCACGCCGGCTTCCGTATAGATCTCGCCCGCTGCCGTCAGCTCCAGCGCCTTCAGCGCGGTGTGCGTCAGCACCACGGTGCCGCGGATTCCGCCGTCGCGGATCAGCAGATTGCTGCCGAGGCCGACGAAGGTCACCGGCTCACCTGCCGGCAGCGCCTGCAGGAAAGCGCACAGATCGTCCAGATCCGCTGGCACGTACGCGTGGTCCGCGGGTCCGCCGACGCGCCAGCTGGTGCGCTTGCGCATCGGTTCGGCGCGATGCAGCTTGCCGCGCAGGCCGGCAGTCGCGATTCGGTCGATCTCGCTCATGTACATGTCAGCGCTTGGCCGTCAACATTGCCGGGACCGTGCCGATTGTCCCCGCGCCCATCGTGATCACCACGTCGTCCGGCTTGGCAGCAGCCAGAATCGCCGCCGGCAGTTCCGTCACGCTTTCCACGAACACCGGCTCCACCCTGGCGGCAACGCGCACCGCGCGCGCCAGCGCGCGCCCGTCGGCAGCGACGATCGGCTGTTCGCCCGCCGGGTAGACTTCGGTCAGGATCACCGCATCGGCCGAAGACAGGACACGGACAAAATCCTCGAAGCAGTCGCGCGTGCGGGTGAACCGGTGCGGCTGGAACGCCAGCAGAATCCGGCGGCCGGGAAAGGCGCCGCGCGCCGCCGCCAGCGTCGCCGCCATCTCGACCGGGTGATGTCCGTAGTCATCCACCAGCGCAAAGTGGCCGCCGCCGGGAAGCGGCACCTCTCCCATGCGCTGGAACCGCCGGCCGACGCCCTTGAATTTCTCCAGCGCGCGGACGATCGCATCGTCTGCCACGCCGACCTCCATCGCCACCGCAATGGCGGCAAGCGCGTTCTGCACGTTGTGCAGCCCCGGAAGATTGAGCGTGACCTGCAGATCGGGCTGCCTTTGCTCGTGGCCGTTGACACCGGTGCGGCGCGTGACCCGGAAGCGCATGGTCGCGGCTTCCGCCTGTACGTCCATTGCGCGAATCTGCGCGCCTTCGTCGACGCCGTAGGTCGTCACCTGCTTGGTGATGATCGGCAGCAGGCTGCGCACGTTCGTGTCGTCTGCGCAAAGCACCGCCATGCCATAGAAGGGCAGATGCTCGACGAACTCCAGGAACGACTGGCGCAGCCGGCTGAAATCGTGCTGATAGGTCTCCATGTGATCGGCATCGATGTTGGTCACCACTGCGAGTACCGGTTGCAGATTCAGGAACGATGCGTCCGACTCGTCCGCTTCGACCACGATGAACTCGCCCGTGCCGAGCTGCGCGTGCGAACCCGCCGCTTCCAGCCGGCCGCCGATCACGAAGGTCGGGTCCATGCCCGCTTCCGCCAGCACGCTTGCAATCAGGCTGGTGGTGGTGGTCTTGCCATGCGTGCCGGCGACCGCGATACCCTGCTTCAGCCTCATCAGTTCCGCGAGCATCATGGCGCGCGGAACCACCGGAATGCGCTTCGCCCGCGCCGCCACGACTTCCGGGTTGTCGGGCTTCACCGCGGTCGAAGTCACCACCGCGTTCGCGCCCTCGACCTGCGCGCGGTCGTGACCGATGTCGACGCGCGCTCCCAGCTGCCGCAGCCGCCTGGTGGCCGCGCTTTCCGCGACATCCGAACCGGTGACCGCATAGCCAAGGTTCAGCATGACTTCCGCAATGCCGCTCATGCCGGATCCGCCAATGCCCACGAAATGCACGGTCTTGACCTTGTGCTTCATGCCGCCATCGCCATGCAATGACCCGCGACCTCGGCTGCCGCATCGGGCTTGCCGAGCGCCCTGGCCTTGCTTGCCATCTCCATCAGCTGCGCACGGGAAAACCCGGCGATCAGCTCCGCCAGCCTGCGCGGCGTGAGTTCCGGCTGTGGCAGCAGGATGGCTGCGTCCGCTTCCGACAAAAAGCGCGCGTTGGCGCTCTGGTGATCGTCGACCGCGTGCGGAAACGGCACCAGCACGCTTGCCACCCCTGCTGCCGCTAGCTCGGCGACCGTGGTCGCACCTGCGCGGCAGATCACCAGGTCGGCTGCGGCGTAGGCCTGCGCCATGTCCTCTATGAACGGCACCACCTCGGCCTCGACCGACGCTTCGCCGTATCGCTGCCGCAGTTCCTCCTCGTGCTGCCGGCCGGCCTGATGCGTGAGCGACGGACGCCGCTCGGGCGGCATCAGCGCAAGCGCACGCGGCAAGGTTTCGTTCAACGCCCTTGCGCCAAGACTGCCGCCGATCACCAGTACCGCGAGTGGGCCCGAGCGGTTTGCATAGCGCTGCTCCGGCGACGCCACGCCCGCGATCGCCGCACGCACCGGGTTGCCGGTCCAGATCGATTTTCGCAGCGCTTTCGGGAACGCCACCAGCACGCGGTCCGCCACTTCCGCCAGCACGCGGTTGGCCAGCCCGGCGATCGCGTTCTGTTCGTGCAGCACCAGCGGCCGGCGGAAAAAAGCCGCCATCATGCCGCCGGGAAACGCGATATAGCCGCCCATTCCCAGCACCACGTCCGGCCGCACGCGGAAGATCACGCGCGCGCTTTGCCAGAACGCCAGCAGCAGATTCACCGGCAGCAGCGCAAACCGCACCGGCCCCTTGCCGCGCAGGCCGCCGAAGCGGATGAACTCGATCTGATAACCGTGGCGCGGCACGATGCTCGCTTCCATGCCCGCCTTCGAACCGAGCCACACCACCTTCCAGCCGCGCGCCTTCAGTTCCTCCGCCACCGCAATCGCCGGGTAGATATGTCCGCCCGTGCCGCCGGCCATGATCAGGATCGTCCGGCTCAAACCGCGTACCCCTTCATCAGCTGGCGGTTCTCGTAGTCCACCCGCAGCAGCAGGCCGAGTGCGCAGCAGTTTGCCACCAGCGCGCTGCCGCCGAACGACAGCAATGGCAGGGTCAGTCCCTTGGTCGGCAGCAACCCCATGTTCACGCCCATGTTGATGATCGCCTGCGCACCGATCCACAGCCCGACGCCCTGCGCCACCAGCGCAGGGAAGTAACGTTCCAGGCGCGCAGCCTGGTTGCCGATCGAAAACGCGCGCCATATCAGCCAGGCGAACAACAGGATCACCGCGATCACGCCCGCGAAGCCGAGCTCTTCGGCGATCACCGCGAGCAGAAAGTCGGTGTGCGCTTCGGGGAGATAGAACAGTTTCTCCACGCTCGCACCCAGGCCGACACCGAACCATTCGCCGCGCCCGAACGCGATCAGCGCGTGCGAGAGCTGGTAACCGCGTCCGAACGGATCCGCCCACGGATCCATGAAACCGAGCACGCGCTCCATGCGATAGGGCGAAGTCCATACCAGCAGCAGAAAGCCCGCGACCAGCAGTGCGGTCATTGCGGCAAACAGGCGCCAGTTCATGCCGCCGAGAAACAGCACACCCATCGCAATGACCGCGATCACCGCAAATGCGCCGAGATCCGGCTGCTGCAGCAACAGCGTGCCCGTCATCAGCATCACGAAGCACATCGGCAGAAACCCCTTGCGGAAGCTCGCCATGTGCGCTGCCTTCCGCACGGTGTAATCGGCGGCGTAGAGCACGCCGAACAGCTTCATCAGCTCCGAGGGCTGCAGGTTGAACAAGCCGAGCGGCAGCCAGCGCTGGCTGCCGTTGACCTCCTTGCCGAGGCCCGGCACCAGCACCAGCACCAGCAGCAACACGCCCAATACGAACGCGTACGGCGATACTAGTTGCCAGAAGCGCATCGGTAGCTGCAGCACTGCGACACCCGCCACGACGCCGATGCCGACGAAAGCGGCGTGGCGCATGAAGAAGTAATGCGGCTGCCCGGCAGTCATGCGGCTGGCTTCGGCAATCGCGATCGACGCCGAATAGACCATCACCGTGCCGAGCCCGAGCAGCAGCAGCACGATCCAGATCACCGCCGGATCGAAGTCCGGTTCCGGTTCCGTATGCGCTGTCGCCAGCGGTTGATAGAGCGCGCTCAATGCCGCGTCTCCAATGCGCGCACCGCCGCAAAGTACGCCTGCGCCCGATGCTCGTAGTTATCGAACATATCGAAGCTCGCACACGCCGGGGACAGCAGAACCACGTCGCCGGGCTGCGCCAGCGCGTACGCGCGCAGCACGGCATCGTCCATGTCCTGTGCCGGCTCGACCGGCACGCCGCAGCCGCTTATCGCGGCGGCGATGCGCGGGCCATCGCGGCCGACCAGCACCGCTGCGCGCGCGTGCCGCGAAACCGCGCCTTTCAGCGGCGCGAAATCCTGTCCTTTGCCGTCGCCGCCGAGGATCACCACCGCTTTCTGCGGCATGCCTTCCAGCGCGGCCACCGTGGCGCCGACGTTGGTGCCCTTCGAATCGTCGAAGAACGCCACGCCGCCGATCTCGGCGACTTTCTGCACGCGGTGCGGCAGCCCTTCGAAGGCGCGCAGCGCATCCAGCAAAGGCGGATACGGCAGCCGGATCGCGCGGCACAGCGCAAGTGCCGCCAGTGCATTGGCAGCGTTGTGCATGCCGGCAACCTTGAGTTCTTCCACCCGCAGTAAAAGCGTGTCGCCCTGCGCCAGCCAGGTTTCGCCGTGCGCGCTGCGCAGGCCCCAGTCGCGATCGCTTTCCGGTTCGTCCAGACCGAAGGTGAATGCGCAACGTCCCGGCTGCGCCATCTGGCTGGTCCAGCTGTCCTGCCGGTTCAGCACCTGTACGCCGCTGCCGAGGAAGATTCGCGACTTCGCCTCGGCGTAGTCGCGGATGCCGGCGTAACGATCGAGATGATCCTCGCTCAGGTTCAGCACCGCCGCGGCATTTGCGTCCAGCGACTGCGTGGTTTCCAGCTGGAAACTGGACAGTTCCAGCACGAATACGTCGGGCTTTCTGCGCCGGCCCGCGTCGATGTCGCTGACCGCATCGAGAACCGGCAGGCCGATGTTGCCTGCCACCAGGGTGCGCGTGCTCGCCGCCCGGCACATCGCGCCGACCATTTCGGTCACCGTGCTCTTGCCGTTCGAGCCGGTGATCGCGATTACTTTCGCATCCGCGAACTCGTCGCGGATGCGTGCGAACAGCTCGATGTCGCCGAGCACCGCCACCCCGCGGGCACGCGCCTTCTGCACCTGCGGTTCCGACAGCGGCACGCCCGGGCTGATGGCGATCGTCGTCACATCCGCGAAACTCTCCTCGCGCAACGCACCGAGATGCAGTTCCACACCCGGCAGCTCTGCGCGCAGGGCGTCGGCGAACGGCGGCTCAGGCCGCGTGTCGGCGACGCGTACTTCCGCGCCGCGTCGCGCCAGCCACCGCGCCATCGACATTCCGCTTGCACCGAGTCCCAAGACCAGAACCCTCTTACCCTTCAGTTTCAACGGGACGCCGCTCCCTGAGCGCCGCCTGCAGGCGCAGCAAGCGGACCGTACCGACGTCTTCCTCTTCCTCCAGCGCGTGTTCCGGGAACAGGCGCAGCTGGGAGAGTCGGCGCGAGTCCACGACTTCGCGGTGCCGCAGCATCATTTGATGGAATTGCTCGAGATTCATGTACTCACCTCAGTTTCAGCGTCGAAAGCCCAACCAGCACCAGCATCATGGTGATGATCCAGAAGCGCACCACCACTTGATTTTCTTTCCAGCCCTTCAGCTCGTAGTGGTGGTGCAGCGGCGCCATTCGGAATAAGCGTTTCCCGGTCAGCTTGAACGACGCGACCTGCAGCATCACCGACAGCGTCTCGACCACGAACACGCCGCCCATGATGAAAAGCACGATCTCCTGACGCACGATCACCGCGATGACGCCGAGCGCCGCGCCGAGCGCGAGCGCGCCGACGTCGCCCATGAACACTTCCGCGGGATAGGCGTTGAACCACAGGAACGCGAGTCCGGCGCCGGCAATCGCGGCGCAGATCACCGTCAGTTCGCCGGCGCCCGGTATGTGCGGAAAACCGAGATAGCGCGAGAACACCGCGTGCCCCGCGACGTAGGCGAATACGCCCAGCGCACTGCCGACCATCACCGTCGGCAGGATGGCGAGTCCGTCCAGTCCGTCGGTCAGGTTCACCGCGTTGCTCGAGCCGACGATCACGAAATAGCTCATCACTACGAAACCGGTGAGGCCGAGGGGATAGGCAATCTGCTTGAAGAACGGCACGATCAGTTGAGTCTGTTCGGGCTGGACTGCGGTCCAGGCGATGTACAGCGCGGCCGAGATACCGATCACGGACTGCCAGAAGAACTTCGCCCGCGCGGACAGACCCTTTGGATTGCGGTGCACGACCTTGCGATAGTCGTCTATCCAGCCGATCACGCCGAAGCCGAGCGTTACCACCAGCACCACCCACACCAGGTGATTGGTCAGGTCGGCCCACAGCAGCGTTGTGATCACGATCGCCACCAGGATCAGCGCGCCGCCCATGGTCGGCGTGCCCGCTTTCACCAGATGCGTCTGCGGCCCGTCGTCTCTCACCGACTGGCCGATCTTGTACGCGGTCAGCCGGCGGATCATCGACGGCCCGATGAAGAACGAAATCAGCAGCGCGGTCAGCGTCGCCAGCACCGCGCGCAGGGTGATGTAGTTGAATACGTTGAACCCGCGGATGTCCTGCGCGAGCCACTGGGTCAGATACAGCAGCATCAGGCGCCCCCTTCGGCGTGGTCGGCGCTCGCCTGCAGCGCCGCGGTTACCCGTTCCATCCGCATGAAGCGCGAACCCTTCACCAGCACGGTGCAGTTGGGCTCCAGCTCCCTTTCCAGCGCCTCGATCAGCTTCTCCAGGGTTTCGAAATGCGCCGCTTGCTCGCCGAAGGCGCGCACCGCGGCCGCGCTCGATACACCCAGGCCTAGCAGGCGGTCGACACCGGCGCGGCGCGCAAAGGCACCGATCTCGGCGTGCATCTCGGCGACCGCCTCACCAAGCTCGCCCATGTCGCCGATCACGAAAATCTTCTTGCCCGGCGCTGCGCCCAGAACCGCCAGCGCCGCCTTTATCGACTCCGGGTTGGCGTTGTAGCTGTCGTCGAGCAGGGTGGATCCGCCGCGCAGTGCCACGCGCTGCAGCCGTCCCTTCACACCTTTATATGCAGCGAGCCCCGCGGCGATGTGGGCGGACGGGACGCCGATCACCCAAGCGGCGGTCACCGCGGCAAGCGCGTTCCTGACGTTGTGCACGCCGGGCTGGAACAGGCGCACGACGAAGGTTTCGTCGGGCGCGCGCACGGTGACCAGGCTGCCGCCGTTCTCCAGTTCGTAGCGCGCGGTCACGGTCGCGCGCCGGTCGAGGCCGAAATCCGCGATGCGGCGTCCGCGTAGCAGGCTGCGCCAGTAATCGGCAAAGGCATCGTCGCCGTTGATCACCGCCACGCCGTCCGCCGCGAGCCCTTCGAAGATCTCACCCTTGGCGCGTGCAACCGCCTCCACCGAGCCGACCTCGCCGATGTGCGCGGTACCGGCGTTGTTGATCAATGCCACGGTGGGACGCGCGAGTCTCGACAGCCAGGCAATCTCACCGACGTGGTTCATACCCATCTCCACCACCGCGTAGCGGTGCTGCTCGCGCAGACTCAGCAGCGTCAGCGGCACCCCGATGTCGTTGTTCAGATTGCCCGCGGTGGCGAGGACCGCGTCTTCGCCGGCGTTCCGGCGTAGAACCGCGGCGAGCATTTCTTTCACCGTGGTCTTGCCATTGCTGCCGGTGATCGCAATCAGCGGCAGATCGAAGCGGCTGCGCCACCAGGCAGCCAGTCTGCCGAGTGCAAGGCGCGTGTCTTCGACCACGATCAGCGGGCCGGTACCTGCTGCGAGTACCGGATCGCTCACCATCGCGGCGGCCGCGCCGGCCTCGAACGCCTGCGCAACGAAGCGATTGCCGTCGAAACGTTCGCCCCTGAGCGCGACAAACAGATCGCCCTCGCGCACCGCGCGGCTGTCCGTGCTCACGCGCAGGACTTCGGCGTCGTCACCGCAAAGCTCGGCGGCAACAGCGCGCGCGGCGGCCGAGAGCTTAAACACGCTGTGCTCCGTCGCGCAGTCTGGCGACCACTTCGCGCGCCACCTCGAGGTCGTCGAACGGCAGGCGGCGGCTGTCGATTTCCTGGTAGCTCTCGTGTCCCTTGCCCGCGATCAGCACGACGTCGGTCGGCGACGCATGCCGCAACGCGTTCAGGATCGCCGCGGCGCGGTCTTCCTCGACGTGATAGTTCGGATGCGCGCCGGCCAGAATGTCTTCGATGATCGCGCGCGGATTTTCCGAGCGCGGGTTATCGCTGGTGATCACGCAGCGATCCGCCAGGCGCGTGGCGATCTCGCCCATCAGCGGGCGCTTGCCCGGATCGCGTTCGCCGCCGCAACCGAACACGCAGTGCAGCCGTGCACCCGGCGCCAGTGTCATGCGCAGGGTTTCAAGCGCCTTCTCGAGCGCGTCCGGCGAGTGCGCGTAGTCCACCACCACCAGCGGCGCGCCGGGCAGCGAAGCCGTCTGCATCCTGCCGGCCACGGGCTGGAGTTCTGACAGCGCCACGATCGCGTCCTGCAGATGCACGTCGGAAGTCACCAGCACGCCGAGCACGCCGAGCAGGTTGTAGGCGTTGAAACCGCCGAGCAGCGGGCTGGCGAGCGCACCTTCGCCCCACGGCGTGGCGATCTCGAGCTTGAGTCCGCGCGTGGACAGGTCGAGCTGGTGGCCGGCGATCTCGCCCTTGCCGAGGCCGTAGCCGACGACGTTCACGCGCGAGCGGTCGATGCGCGCGGCAAGCCCGGCGCCGAAGGCATCGTCCAGATTCAGCACCGCATGCTTGAGCTGCGGCCAGTCGAACAGCTTCGCCTTGGCCGCGGCGTACGCGTCCATGCTGCCGTGGTAGTCGAGATGATCCCGCGACAGATTGGTGAACAGCGCGACGTCGAACTGCACGCCGTTCACGCGGCCCTGCTCCAGGCCGTGCGAAGACACGTCCATCGCCACCGCCGCGGCGCCCTGCTCGCGCAGTGCGGCGAGCCGCGCCTGCAGCGACACCGGGTCAGGCGTGGTGTTCAGCGTCGGATCGAGCGCATCGGCAAAACCGCTGCCGAGCGTTCCGATCACCGCCGTGCGCCGGCCCTGACGGCTGAGCGACTGAGCTATCCACTGCGAGCAGGAGGTCTTGCCGTTGGTGCCGGTGACGCCGATCATCCACAGGTGCTGCGAAGGATTGCCGTAGAAGTGGCTGGCGATCTCCCCCGCCTGCTGGCGCAGCCCGCGCACCGGAACGTTCGGCACCGGCCACCGCGGGTCCCACTCGAATCCGGCCTGCTCCCACAGCACCGCCGCCGCGCCGGCTTCGATCGCCTGCGCGATGAAACGGCGCCCGTCACTGGTCTCTCCGGGAAAGGCGATAAACACTTCGCCGGCAGTAATCTTCCGGCTGTCGACCGACAAACCGGTGGGCGTGATCCCGAGCGCTTGCAGATCGATCGGAGCCGAAGGCCGTCGGGCAGGCGGGAGGGTGCGTGCGCGTGCGCTCATACTTCCTCCCGCGGCAGCGGCGCCTGCGACGGCGCGAATTCCTCGAAACTGTCCGGCGCCACGCCGAGTGCGCGCAATGCGCCCGCCATGATCTGACGGAACACCGGCGCGGCCACCTCGCCGCCGTAATAGATCCCTTCGCCCGGCTCGTCTATCACCACTGCGATTACCAGCCGCGGATCGCTCGCCGGCGCGAAACCGACGAAAGAAGAAACATACCGGTCCCTGGCGTAAGCGCCATCCACCAGTTTGTGCGAGGTGCCGGTCTTGCCGGCGACGCGATAGCCCGCCAGCCGGGCGCGCACCGCGGTGCCGCCAGGATGCGTGACCGCCTCCAGCATCTGACGCACTGCGACCGCAGTGCGTTTCGAGATCACCTGTGCACCGTCCGGCGACGCATCCCTGCGCACGAAAGTCAGCGGCTTCAACACGCCGTCGCTGGCGAACACCGAATAGGCACGCGCGAGCTGCAGCAGGCTCACCGAGATGCCGTGGCCGTAGGACATGGTTGCATGCTCGATCGGCCGCCATTGCTGATACGCGCGCAGGCGTCCGGAAGCCTCGCCGGGAAAGCCTGAGTGGGGCGGCGCGCCGAAACCCACCGCCGAGAAAACGCTCCACAGATTCTGCGGCGGCATCGCCAAGGCGATCTTCGCGGAACCCACGTTGGAGGATTTCTGGATCACCTCGGACACCGTCAGCAGCAGCGCCGGATGAATGTCGCGGATGGTGCGATTGCCGACCCGCATGCGGCCCGGGGCGACGTCGATCACACTGTCCGGACTGGCGTAGCCGGCCTCGATCGCGGCGGCGGCGGTGAACGGCTTGAGCGTCGAGCCGGGTTCGAACAGGTCGACCACCGCGCGGTTGCGCGTGCGCTCCGCGGTAACGGTGCCGCGATTGTTCGGGTTGTAAGTGGGCCAGTTGGCGAGCGCCAGCACTTCTCCGGTTTCGGCGTCGAGCACCACCACGCTGCCTGCCTGTGCGCGCTGCGCCCTGACCGCGTCGCGCAGTTCGCGGAACGCCAGGTACTGGATACGGCGGTCGATCGACAGTGCCAGTTCGCGGCCCTGCTGCGGAACGCTGATGCTTTCAACGTCTTCGATGATCCGGCCCAGGCGGTCCTTGATCACTCTGCGGCTGCCGGATTTGCCCGCGAGCCAGTTCTGGTACGCGAGCTCGATCCCTTCCTGGCCGTGGTCGTCGACATTGGTAAAGCCCAGCACGTGCGCGGTGACTTCCGCCGCCGGGTAATAGCGGCGGTACTCGCGCTTCAGGAACACACCCGGCAGATTCAGGCTCACCACTCTCGCCGCCTGCTCGGGCGGCAGGTGGCGCTTCAGATAAACGAAATCGCGGTTGCGCCCGTCGAACCGGCGGTGCAGTTCGTCGACACTGACATCCAGCAGGCGCGACAGCCGCTGCAACTGGTCGGCACTCAGATCGGCGTCCGACGGCGAGGCCCACACCGATTCCACCGGCGTGCTGATCGCCAGCGGTTCGCCGGCGCGATCGGTGATCATGCCGCGGTGCGCGCTGATCTCCACCGTGCGCGCATAGCGCATCTCGCCTTCCGCCTGCAGAAAGTCGTTATGCAGCCCCTGCAGATAAAAAGCCCGCGCCGCCAGCGTCACGAAAGCCGCCAGTACCAGCAGCAGGAGCAGGCGCGCCCGCCACACGGGCAGGCGCACGCTCAGGGCCGGGTTGGTTGCCGCTCTCATGGGCTGGACGGCGCGGGAGGGGGAGGAACCACTCGCACGCGCGCCTGCGAAGGCACGCGCATCTGCAGCTGACTGGTGGCGATGCGCTCGATTCGCGAGTGCGTCGCCCAGGTGCTCTGCTCGAGTTGCAGCCGGCCGAACTCGGTTTCGAGTTGCGCGGCGACTTCCTGCTGCGCCTGCAGCTCGACGAACAGCTTGCGCGCGTGATGCTGCGAGGTGACCAGCGCCAGCGCGCAACCGACCAGCACGGCGAACAGCACGAGATTGATGCGCTTCATGCCGCCTGCCTTTCCGCCACCCGCATGATCGCGCTGCGCGCGCGCGGGTTGGCCTGCGTCTCAGCTGCCGACGGTCGCAGCGCTTTGCCGACCAGGCGCAGTCGCGGCTTCGGCAGTTCGGCGGCGCGCAACGGCAGGCGCGACGGCACGCTCGGATTCGCCTCGGCGCGCATGAAGCGTTTGACGATGCGATCCTCCAGCGAATGGAAACTGATCACCACCAGGCGGCCGCCGCCGGCAAGGCAGTCGACGCATTGCGGCAAGGCTACCTCCAGCTCTTCAAGCTCCTGATTGAGGTAAACCCGTAAAGCCTGGAAAGTGCGCGTCGCCGGATCCTGGCGTGGCTCACGCGTGGGAACGGCTTCAGCCACGATCTGGGCAAGTTGCCGCGTGCGCTCGATGGGCTGTCGCGATCGAGCCGCAACAATCGCTCTTGCAATCTGTTTAGCAAACCGTTCTTCGCCATAGCGCTTGATCACCTCCCCGATCTCACGTTCAGAAGCCTGCGCAAGCCACTCCGCCGCACTCGGCCCGCTGCCCGGATCCATCCGCATGTCGAGCGGGCCGTCGCGCCGAAAACTGAAACCCCTTGCCGCCTCTTCCAGTTGCGGCGAGGAAACGCCGAGGTCAAGCAGCACGCCGTCGACCTGCGCCGCGTCGTGCCTGCGCAGCACGTGCGCGAGCCGGCTGAAGCGCTCCTGCGCCACCGTCAGTCTTGCGTCCGCGATTTCGGCTGCATGCGCGCTCGCCTGTGGATCGCGGTCGATTGCGATCAACCGTCCCTGCGCGCCCAAGCGCGCGAGCACCGCGCGGCTGTGGCCTCCGCGGCCGAAGGTGCCGTCCACATAACAACCTCCGGGCTTGATGTTCAGGGCGTCGACCGCTTCCTCCAGCAAAACAGCCTGATGTGAGCCGGAGCTCACAAGGCGAAGTTCTCCATGCCGGGCGGCAGACGCTCCGGATCCGTAACCACCTGCTCGATCTGCCTGTCCCAACTCTCCTGGCTCCAAAGCTCGAAATGGCTGCCCTGCCCGACGAACATCACCTGCTTGTCGATCCCGGCGTACTTGCGCAGTACCGCGGACACCAGCAGGCGACCGGACGCATCCATCCCCTGATCCTCGGCAAAACCGACCAGCACCCGCTTCCAGTTGCTGGCCTGCTGGTCGAAACTCGAGAAGGTCATGATTCGCGCGCGGATCGGCTCCCAGGCCGCCGCCGGGTACAGAAGCAGGCATCGATGAGGATGAGCCGTAAGTACTAACTTACCGTTTGAGCCCGTGACAAGGCCCTCGCGGTGCCTGGTTGGCACGGCAAGACGGCCTTTCGCGTCTAGCGTAAGTGCTGTTGCTCCCTGAAACATGGCCCCTCGCGGGAAGTACCGGTTTTTACTACTGTTCCCACTTCTTCCTACTTTTCCCCACTCTAGTAGAAAAGAAATAGCCGGTCAAGGAGAAACACCGTGTTTTCTTTCGATACGACAAAGACTTACGAATGACTCCTAAGTCGCCGCATGACGACAGTAGATAACCCATTTAAATTCATGGAAATAAGCGGCGCACTTGAAGTACTACGGGAGAAAAACCGGTACCCGTCCGCGCTTCGCGGACGGGCTGGAAGGAAAAAAAGAAGTGGAAAGCTGGCCTGTAAGCCGGGTTCTGTTGGTTGCCCGAGGGCACCCATGACAGCCATTCATCTGGGCCGCCGGTTGCCCGGCGGCTCTAGCGACCTACCCGGGAGCAGCGCGAGCAGCGCTATCGCCCCCCTATTTGGTCTTGCTCCGGATGGGGTTTGCCGTGCCGTCCGTGTTGCCACGTCCGCGGTGAGCTCTTACCTCGCCGTTTCACCCTTGCCTGTGCCAGATCTCTCCAGCCATCGGCGGTCTGCTCTCTGTTGCACTTTCCATCGCCTTGCGGCGTCCGGCTGTTAGCCGGCATCCTGCTCTGCGGAGCCCGGACTTTCCTCTGCACGCGAACGCGTACAGCGGCTGCCCGGCCAGCTTTCCGCGCGAATCGTAACACCGCACCGCGCGATTGCAGCCGGTTCGGTGCTGGTGATGGTCGACGTACCGCTGCATCGCGCCCGGGCAATCCGCGAACAGGTTGCCCGGCGGCATCCGCAGGCGGTCGCTGCCGGGGTGGAACCGACGATTCCCGCCTTTCCCTGAAACGCCGCGCCACGTTGCAGGGCAAAAAAAGGGGCTCGAAAGCCCCTCTCCGTAATCCGGTTCCATGTGCGTCTAGCTGCCGTTTACCGCCGCCTTCAGTTTCGCGCCGGCACTGAACTTCGCTGTCCGCGACGCCGGTATATGAAGTGCCGCCCCGGTCTGCGGATTGCGCCCGGTGCGCGCCGCGCGCTTGCCCTGCGAGAACGTTCCGAATCCGACCAGCGTCACGCTCTCTCCCTGTTTGATGCTTCCGGTTACGGCATCGACGAATGCATCCACCATCGATTCCGCCGTTGTTTTACTGGTGCCGACTTTATTCGCTATCACCTCGACCAGTTCCGCCTTGTTCATTGATCCCCCTGTCATGTCCAGAAAGTGCCTTGCAACCGTCCGTTCGGTTGCCGGAGAGTGAAGGCACATCGCGCCAACCGCCTGAAACTTGCTTGCGCGGCAGCGCAACATGAAATGCCGCATCTTATGCAGCGGTGATCCCCCATCCCTGCGAAGCATTATGCGCCCGCCTGCCGATGTGCCCAAATGAAGAAATTCGGCCTGCCCGCGTGCGCTTCAACCGCTCAACTTCCAGCGGATGCTGCCGCCGGCGCGCAAAGGCACCAGGTCGTCGCTGCCATACGGCAGCCTTGCCGGCACCGCCCATTCGCGTTTCTCCAACACCACTTGCGCCCGGTTGCGCGGAAGCCGGTAAAAGTCCGCGCCGAACAGGCTCGCGAACCCCTCGAGTTTGTCCAGCGCGCCGGCGTCCTCGAACACCTCCGCATACAACTCGAGCGCCGCATGCGCCGTGTAGACGCCGGCACAACCGCAATCGGTTTCCTTGGTGTTGCGCGCGTGCGGGGCGCTGTCGGTGCCGAGAAAAAACTTCGGGCTGCCGGAAGTCGCCGCCTCCAGCAGTGCGCGGCGATGTTCTTCGCGCTTGAGCACCGGAAGGCAGAAGTGATGCGGCCGCAACCCGCCCTGAAACAAGGCGTTGCGGTTCAACAGCAGATGGTGCGCGGTGATGGTCGCCGCCACGTTCGCCGGGGCGTGTTTCACGAAGTCGGCTGCCTGCGCGGTGGTGATGTGCTCCATGACCACGCGAAGTTGCGGAATTCGTGCCACCAACGGCATCAACTCGCGCTCGATGAACACCCTTTCGCGGTCGAACATGTCGATCGCCGGATCGGTCACTTCGCCGTGCACCAGCAGCGGCAAGCCTTCCTGCGCCATCGCTTCGAGAATTGCAAAGCATTTCCGGATATCCGTCACGCCGGATTCCGAATTGGTGGTCGCGCCCGCCGGGTAATACTTCACCGCGTGCACGACGCCGCCCGCCTTTGCGCGCCGGATCTCCTCCGCCTGCGTGTTGTCCGTGAGATACAGCGTCATCAGCGGTTCGAAGTCGCTGCCGGCCGGCAGTGCGGCCATGATTCGCTCGCGATATGCGTGCGCGTCGCCGGCGGTTCTCACCGGCGGGCGCAGGTTGGGCATCACGATCGCGCGCGCGAACTGCCGTGCGGTGTGCGAAACCACCGCGCGCAGTGCATCGCCGTCGCGCAGATGCAGGTGCCAGTCGTCCGGCCGAATCAGGGTCAGTCGGTCCATGTCATTGCTTGTCGGTTGTTCTTCCCGTGCCGTGCGAAACATCCTCGCCGCCCTGCTGCAGTTCCAGCGCCCGCTGATACAGCGCGTTGCGCCTGCCGCCGGTGATCTGCGCCGCCAGTTTCACCGCCTGCTTCACCGGCAGCTCCGCAAGCAGAAGGTGCAGCACACGTTCGTCTGCGAGCGCGTTGCCTTGCTCGCCTCGAAATCCCTCCACCAGCAGCACGAACTCGCCGCGGCAACGTTCCGGCTTCTCTCCGATCCAGGCTTCGGCAGCGTCGAGCCGGGTGACATGCAACTCCTCGAAAAGCTTGGTCAGTTCACGCGCGATCACCAGCCTGCGTTCGCCGCCGAACGCGGTCGCCATGTCGGTGAGCGCTGCCAGCACGCGGTGCGGCGCTTCGTAGAAAACCATCAGGTCGCGAAATGTCGCCAGACGCGAGAGAGCCTCCGCGCGCTCGCCCTTGCGACTCGGCAGAAAGCCGCAGAACAGGAAACGCGTAGTGTCCAGCCCGGATGCGGACAGCGCGGCGGTCAGCGCGCTGGCGCCTGGCAGCGGCACCACGCGATAGCCGGCCTCGCGCACCGCACCGACCACTGTCGTTCCCGGATCGCTTACGCCGGGCGTTCCCGCATCGGTTACCAGCGCCACCGACTTGTTGTCCGCCAGCAGTCTCAGGAGAGCGCTCGCGCCCGTGCGTTCGTTATGCCGGTGCACGGCGATCGTGCGCGTGCCGATGCCGAAGTGGGAAAGCAGCTTGCGGGTCACGCGGGTGTCTTCCGCGGCGATCACATCTACCGACTTCAGCAGCTCGAGCGCGCGCAAGGTGATGTCGCGCAGATTTCCGATTGGAGTCGCCACCACATATAATGTGGCGCCTGTAGGTTCATCGTACCCGATATGCAACGTCGCCCGGCCCCGTTCCTGTTCTTCTGCGCGCTACTATACTGGGCGCTCGTCACCTTATCCACTCAGGGCGCCCACGCCATCGGATTCGGCCTGCAGGAAGAACCCCATCAGGTCGAGGATCTGTATCCGGTCCCGGCGCAGCAGCAGCCGCAGCCGAGCGAAGATCCCTACGCGTACGAAGACAACGTCCAGCTCACGCAGGCGCATATCGCGGTGCTCCTGCCGCTGCAGTCGCAGTCCTTCGGCCGCCACGCGGATTCGGTAAGGCTCGGCGTGCTGTCGGCCACCAGTCTGGCGCTCGAACCACGCCTGCCGGTGATCGTTTACGCTACTAGCGACGAACCGGTCAGCATCCTGGACGCGTACCAGCGCGCGGTGTCGACCGGCGCGCGGGGCGTGATTGGTCCGTTGACGCGAAACGGCGTGTCGGCACTTGCCGCCAGCGGCCTGGTGACGGTGCCCACGCTCGCGCTGAACGCCCCCGACATGGATGTCCGGCTACCGCCGGAACTCTATGTGTTCGGGCTGCAGATCGAGGCCGAGGCCAGGCAGGTCGCCCAGCTCGCCTACCGCGAGGGCCGGCGCAGTGCTTTCGTGGTCAGCGGCGAAACGGCGCTCGGCCGCAGAGTCGCCCAGGCATTCGTCGAGGAATGGGAAAAGCTGCAGGGCGCGGTGGTGGACCGCTTCGTCTACACCACGGACGTTTCCACCCTGGCCATCCTGCGCGAGCGGCTGCGGGCATCCCCCGCGGATTCGGTGTTCCTGTCGCTGGATGCATCGCGCGCGCGTTTCATCCGGCCTTATCTCGGCAACCGGTTGTCGATCTACGCGACTTCCCAGGTGTTCGCGTCCAATGCCGATTCGCTGCAGTTGTACGACCTGGACGCCGTGCGTTTTCTCGACATGCCCTGGCTGCTGCAACCGGATCACCCCGCGGTCATGAGCTACCTGCGCCCCGACATCCAGAGCCCGGCGCTCGATCAGGAGCGCTTCTACGCGCTGGGCATCGACGCCTACCGGCTGATGCGCGTACTGCTTCGCGACTACGAATTCCCCGACACGCTGGACGGCGTCACTGGCACGATCCGTCTCGGCCGCGGTCAGCAGTTCGAGCGCGAACTCCTTCCGGCGCAATTCTCGTACGGCGCGGCACGCCTGCTGCCGGCAGCACCCCCGACCGCACAAACTCCGCGATGAGCCAACCCGGGCGGGACGCGGAAGATGCCGCGCTCGCCTTCCTGCAGCGCCACGGCATGGCCCTGGTCCAGCGCAATTACCGCTGCAGATTCGGGGAGATAGACTTGGTCATGCGCGACGGCCGCGTGCTGGTGTTCGTCGAGGTGCGCTACCGCGCCTCGCGGGCGTTCGGCGGCGCGGCGGCCAGCATTACGCCGGGCAAGCAGGACCGTCTGCTGGCCGCGGCACGCCATTTTCTGGCGCGCCATCACGATTCTCCCGCCTGCCGCTTCGACGCAGTGTTGCTGAATGGCGACGGTCGGATCGACTGGATAAAGAACGCGTTCGGCGAATGAAAGTCTCAGACGGAACGGACATGGCTTTGTGCAATAATCCGCGCATCGAAGGAAACGGCATCTGGCGCCTGCAATGGATCTGATTGGCCGCATCAACCAGCACTTCAGCGACAGCGCGCAACTCAAGCTGCAGGCGGTGACGCAACTCGCCGAGCCGCTGGCGCAGGCCTCGCAGCGACTGGTGCAGTGCCTGAAGAGCGAACACAAGGTGCTGGCCTGCGGCAACGGCGGCTCGGCTGCCGATGCACAGCATTTCGCCGCCGAGCTGCTGAACCGTTTCGAGATGGAGCGCCCCCCGCTGGCGGCACTCGCGCTCACCACCGACAGTTCCACGCTTACCTCGATCGCGAACGACTACAACTACAACGAGGTCTTCTCCAAGCAGGTGCGCGGTCTCGGACAGCCCGGGGACCTGTTGCTGGCGATCTCGACCAGCGGCAATTCGCCGAACGTGATCGAGGCGATTCACGCCGCGCACGAACGCAGGATGGGCGTAATTGCGCTCACCGGCAAGAAGGGAGGGAAAATGGCGGAAATACTTGGCCCGGATGACGTTCATCTGTGCGTGCCCGCCGACAGAACCGCCCGCGTCCAGGAAGTTCATCTCCTCTGTCTGCACTGCATGTGCGACGCGATCGATTGTCTTTTGCTCGGAGTCCAATCATGAGACCTGCGATTCTTTTTTCCGCCCTGGGATTTGCCTGCCTGTTTGCCCTGCAGGGCTGCGTGCCGCTGCTTATCGGCGCGGGCGTGGGCGCAGGAATGCTGGTTGCCGACGACCGGCGCAGCAGCGGCACCATGCTCGAAGACCAGACCATCGAGATCAAGGCCTCCAACCGCATCAAGGAGCAGTTTGGCGACCAGGTGCGGGTGAACGTCACCAGCTTCAACCGGCACGTGCTGGTAGCTGGCACGGTGCCGAGCGAGCAAGTGAAGGGCGAAGTCGAAATGGTGGTGCTGGAAGTGCCCAACGTGCGCAACGTGCAGAACGAGCTCGCGATCGCCGGCGGCAGTTCGCTGATGTCCCGCAGCAACGACGGCCTGCTCACCAGCCGGGTAAAAAGCCGCCTGGTGCAGAGCAAGGATGTGAGCGCCAATCACATCAAGGTCACCACCGATGGCGGCGTCGTCTATTTGATGGGCCTGGTAACCCGCGCCGAGGCGGAAGACGCCTCGCAGGTCGCCGCCACCACCGGCGGCGTGCAGCGCGTGGTCAAGGTGTTCGAGTACCTCGACTGATCACCGCCCTTCGGCCCTGTCTGGCGAGCGAGTACATCTCCAGCGTCTTCTTCCGCGCCGTATCGTGATCCACGATCGGCGCGGGGTAATCCCGCCCGATCGCGCATCCGCCGGCGCGTTGCGCGGCGGCATTCATCTTCCATGGTTCATGCACGTGCTCGTTCGCGACCTTCGACAGCTCCGGCAGGTACATGCGGATGAAGCGGCCCTCCGGATCGAACTTCTTCGACTGGGTCACCGGATTGAAAATGCGGAAGTAAGGCTGCGCATCGCAGCCGGTTGAAGCGCACCACTGCCAGCCACCGTTGTTCGCGGCAAGATCGAAATCGTTCAGGTTCGCCGCAAAGTAGCGCGCGCCCCAGCGCCAGTCCACGTGCAAGTCCTTTACCAGGAACGACGCCGCCACCATGCGCAGGCGGTTATGCATGTAGCCGGTCGAATTGATCTGGCGCATCGTCGCGTCCACCAGCGGGAATCCGGCACGCGCCTCGCACCACGCGCGAAAGTATTCTTCGCGGTTCTCGAACGGCACGGCGTCGTATTCCGGGCGGAAGGCGCGGTCGGTGACACGCGGGAAGTGATGAAGAATGCTGAAATAGAACTCGCGCCAGATCAGTTCCGACAGCCAGGTCTCTGCGCCCGGCGTGCTGACCGAGGCGGCGGTGCGCACCAGTTCGCGGATCGAGATCGTGCCGAAGCGCAGATGCACCGAAAGGTACGATACACCGCGCACTCCCAGGTAGTCCCGCCGGTCGCGGTAGAGGTCGATGCGCGAGAGGAAATTTTGGAACAGTTCGCGCGCGCCAGCCATGCGGACCGGCATCTTCAGTGCGCACAGGTTGCTGCGGCGGAAGTTCATCGATTCCAGTTCCGGCAGCGCGGATTGCTCCGCCGGCGCCAGCGTGCCGCGCTCGAGATTCACCGCGTGCGGCTCGACCCGCACCGGATCCAGTCTCGCCAGCCACGCGCGCCTGTAAGGCGTGAACACGGTGTACGGGGGGCCGTCCGCGGTACAGTCCGCATGGACTACGGCGCCTGAAAAGCGTGCAGGTGCGGTGTTATACTGCGGACCGTCGATCGCCAGGCGATTCAACCCGCCTGCAAACCTCCAAATCTCGCGGATGGTCGAACACTGCGATCACCTTATTCCGGCGCCACTGCAACATGACCGGGGCCAAGTGCAGCGAGCCTTGGACAATCCAGATACCGCATGAGGCCACTCGCAGCATTCCTGTAACGCGCAAATGCCACAGTGAGCCGTCATGCAAACGCAATGAAAGCGAGCGCCCAAATGAAACAGATGCTCTATCCGCAACTCTTCAAGCAACTGGAAAGCGTGCGCTGGAACCTCGAAAAAGACATCCCCTGGGATGCCTTCGAGGGCAGCAGGCTTTCCGACGAACAGGCGCTCACCATCAAGATGAACGCCATCACCGAGTGGGCAGCCCTGCCCGCGACAGAGATGTTCCTGCGCGACAACCGCGACGACAGCGACTTCGCCGCCTTCATGTCGGTCTGGTTCTATGAGGAACAGAAGCACGCGCTGGTGCTGATGGAATACCTGCGGCGCTTCCGCCCGGACATGGTGCCCACCGAGGACGAATTGCACGCGGTGCGTTTCGATTTCGATCCGGCGCCGCCGCTGGAAACCCTGATGCTGCATTTCTGCGGCGAGATCCGCCTCAACCACTGGTACCGCTGCGCATCGCAGTGGCACACCGAACCGGTGATCAAGAAGATTTACGACATCATCGCGCGCGACGAGGCGCGCCACGGCGGCGCCTACCTGCGCTACATGAAGCGCGCCATCTCGCGCTTCGGCGACGCGGCGCGCACGGCCTTTGCCAAGGTCGGCCTGCTGATGGCCTCCAGCGGCCGCAGCGGCAAGCCGCTGCACCCGACCAACCTGCACGTGAACAAGGGCCTGTTCCCGCTGGACACCGTGCAGAGCAAGCTGCCCAACCCTGAGTGGCTGGAACACTGGCTGAGCGAGCAGATTCGCTTCGACCGCGAGTGGGAGTCCAAAGTGGTCAAGATGATCCTGCACAACCTGTCCACCCTGTTCGGCCAGGCCTTCGACACCGTCCAGCAGCTGAGCCGCTACCGCAAGCAGCTGGCGCTGGCGACCGCGGCGAGCGCCACCCCGGCATAGCTACCGGAAAAAAGGCCGGAACGCGCTCGCGTCTCGGCCGCTTTGCGCAGCGGTATGATGGCGGCTTCGCGAAAGCAGGCCGCCATGTCATTATCCTTAGAACAGAAAATCTGCACGCCTGACGACCTGCCGCGCCGGCTACAAAACCTGGCGCGGCCGCTGGTTTTCACCAACGGCGTATTCGACGTGCTACACCGCGGGCATGTCACCTACCTCGCGCAATCGCGCGCGCTCGGCGCCACCCTGCTGCTCGCTCTGAATTCAGACGATTCGGTACGCCGGCTCGGCAAAGGCCCGGACCGGCCGATCAATCAACTCGAGGACCGCCTGAACGTGGCTGCCGCACTCGAGTGCGTGAGCCTCGTCACCTGGTTCGACGCCGACACGCCCCTCGAACTCATCCTCGCCTGCCGTCCCGACGTGCTGGTCAAGGGCGGCGACTGGCCGGTGGAAAAAATCGTTGGTGCGAAGGAAGTGCAGGGTTGGGGCGGAAGCGTGCATTCGATTCCGTTCCAGTTCGAACGCTCCACCACCGCACTCATCTCCCAGATCCGCAATTCCTGATCTCCTCGCTGCAATAAGGAACCCAAGATGCCTACCGCACAGCCGCGTTTCTGGCGCGACGCCTGGTCGCTGATCAAACCTTACTGGCAGTCCGAAGAGAAGTTCATGGCCTGGCTGCTGCTCGGCACGGTGATCGTACTCACGCTCGCCATGGTGTACATGAGCGTGCAGTTCAACCAGTGGTACAACCTGTTCTACAACTCGCTGCAGGAAAAAGACAAGCACGAATTCTTCCACCAGATGCTGCGTTTCGCGCTGCTGGCGACAATCTATATCGTAATGGCGGTGTACTCGATCTATCTCAACCAGATGCTGCAGATCCGCTGGCGGCGCTGGCTCACCGACAAGTACCTCAACCGCTGGCTCGCCGAGCGTACCTACTACCGCATGCAGCTCATCGGCAACCCGGCGGACAACCCGGATCAGCGCATCGCGGAGGATCTCCGCCTGTTCGTCGAAGAAACGCTGTCGCTCAGTCTCGGTCTGCTCAACGCCGTGGTCACGCTGGTGTCTTTCGCGGGCATCCTGTGGACGCTGTCCGGGCCGCTGGCGATCCCGTACAACGGCGGCGAGATCGTCATCCCCGGCTACATGGTGTGGGTCGCACTGATCTACGCGATCGTCGGCACCTGGCTCACGCACAAGATCGGCAGACCGCTGATCAGGCTCAACTTCAACCAGCAGCGCTTCGAGGCGGACTTCCGCTTCGGACTGGTGCGCTTCCGCGAGAACGCCGAGGGCGTTGCGCTCTACCGCGGCGAGCAGGACGAGAAGAGGAACTTCGACGGGCGCTTCGTCAACGTGATCGACAACTGGTGGCGCATCATGAAGCGCCAGAAAATGCTCATGTGGTTCACCGCCGGCTACAGCCAGGCCGCGGTGATCTTCCCGTTCCTGGTCGCATCGCCGCGCTACTTCTCCGGCGCGATCCAGCTCGGCGGGCTGATCCAGATTTCCAACGCCTTCGGTCAGGTGCAGGGCGCGCTTTCCTGGTTCATCGGCGCGTACAACATGTTCGCGTCATGGAAGGCAACTTCCGACCGCCTGCTCGGATTCCATTATGCGATCGAAGACGCGCGCGCGCAGTCGCAGCGGTCCGCAGGCGTGCAGCTGTCCGCTGACGAGAAGACCGACGACCTGGTGATCGAGGACATGCAGATCGACCTGCCCAACGGCAAAGGCCTGCTCACCGCGCCCAGTGCCATGATCAAGTCCGGCGAAAGCCTGCTGATCCGCGGCCCGTCGGGCGCCGGCAAGAGCACGCTGTTCCGCGCGATCGCCGGCATCTGGCCGTTCGGCGGCGGACGCATCCGCTTGCCGAAGGACTTCCGCGTGCTGTTCCTGCCGCAGCGCCCGTATTTGCCGATCGGCACCCTGCGCCAGGTCGTGAGCTATCCGCATTCCAATGCCGACTTCACCGACGAGCGGATCGTCGACGTATTGCGCGCCTGCGGCTTGCCGGAACTCGTCGGCCGCCTGGACGACGCGCAGCACTGGGCGCAGCAACTCTCGCCCGGCGAACAGCAGCGCATCGCTTTCGCGCGCGCGCTGCTGCACAAGCCCGGCTGGCTGTTCATGGATGAAGCCACCTCAGCGCTCGACGAATCCTCCGAAGCCGTGCTCTACGGGCTGATCAAACAGCGCCTGCCCGACACCACCCTGATCAGCATCGGCCACCGCCCGTCGCTCGCCGGTTTCCACACCCGCAGTCTGGAGCTGAAGGAGAACGGCGACGGCGTGCGGGTGCTTGCGCCGGCTTGAGACCCGCCCCCCCTATCGCGGCCGCTTCGTTCGGCGTCGCTCGGCGTCCTCCACGATCCTGCAGGCGATTGCAATCGAATTGCGCAGACGCGTCAGGTCTCCGACATATGCGCCTGCCGCCGCTTCGGCACGGGCCCGCAGCGCCTTCGCCGATACAAGTCCGCGCCGGGCAAGCAACGCGATGTCGTCTCGATCCTGATCCGACAGCCGGCCGACCTTGCTTACGGCGAGATCGACGGGGGCAAGCAAGCGCACCTCCAGCACCTTCGGATCGTTGCCCGCGAGCTGAAGCGGAATCGAATCGTCGTGCGCAGATTCGTGCAGCAGGCCAAGCGTGTCGTTGTACTGCCGGTCGAAGTAGAGAAGCCGAGCCGCACCATCCGCGTCGCGATAGGCAACCTCGAGATCTTCTGGCAACGCCACGCGGCGCGAGAACATAGCGTCGACATCCTCCGACACCCGCTCGCCTGTATACAGATGCATCGCGGCGCCGCCCGCGACATACATTCTCAGCGGCTGGACTTGCCTGGAAGAGCCTGAGAATGCGCGCTCGATGCGCGAGACGATCTCGCGAAAGGCCGCGATATATTCCGGCCGCGCGTCCGGATCAGGCAGCACGCCGCGTCCGCACAAGCAGCATCGGGAGGAAGCGCGACGGCCGCAGCGGACTGCGCGAAAGCCATAGGCCGAACACGTCCGGATGCGAACTTCCCGGATGCAGCGCCTCTGCCAGACCAAGCAGCGCGCGGCGGTCGAAACCGCTTACGCTAGCGAGCATCACCGCAACGCCGGCCACGAAGAACGCGGGACCTAGCGCACGCCATGTACCCGCCTCGAGATCGCCCGACGCGCAAAGTGCGAGCAGGCGTTCTTCGTAAGCGCGATCCAGCTTGCGCGGGAAATGATCGTCGACGCTCAGCGCGACGCTTTCCGGCGCGACTACGGCAAGCCGCAACCCGACCACCGAAGCAAGCGCCTCGAGCGTCGCAAAGTCACAGCTTGCGCGACGGCGCAATCGCGACAGAGTCTCCTTGCGCACACCGGCCGCCTCCGCCCACTGCGCGTCGTTCAGCCCGCGCCGCCGCGCCGCCATCGTCAGGGTCTCGACCACTTCCACCAAGGATGGAGTTGACCTATTCATCTATCTCAGTCTGAGTAATATTGACTTATAAGTCAACCGCAGGCATTCGGTTTATCGTGGCCTGCATGCCGGCATTCTCGCGGCGGCGAGGAGTCCCGCCCCCCTCCCGCAGCGGCTGGACTTGCAGGCGGGTTATCATCGGACCTCGATCCGAGCTGTTTCGCCATGGATTCCGCGGAACAGAACCTTCGGCACTACACAATCTCTCCAAAGATCTGACCGTAATGAGCAACAAGACCACATCACCGAAAACAGGAACGCGCGATTTCGATGCGTTGATCATCGGCGCGGGCTTCTCCGGACTTTATCAATTGCACTGCCTGCGCAACCGGCTCGGGCTTTCGGTGCAGGTGCTGGAAGCGGGCGAAGGCGTCGGCGGCACCTGGTTCTGGAACCGCTATCCCGGCGCACGCTGCGATTCGGAGAGCCATTCCTATTGCTACTCGTTCTCCGACGAGCTCATGCGCGAGTGGGAATGGTCCGAACGCTACCCGGGCCCGCCGGAGATCCTGCGCTACCTGAACCATGTCGCCGACCGCTTCGATCTCAAGCGCGACATCCGCTTCAATACGCGCGTGACCGCGGCGCACTACGACGGGCAAACCAACCGCTGGCGCGTGCGCACCGAGGACGGCGAAACCTGCACCGCGCAATTCCTGGTCGCCGCCGTCGGCTGCCTGTCGTCGGCCAACATCCCGGACATTCCGGGTCTCGAGAACTTCGCGGGCCGCTGGTACCACACCGGGCAATGGCCGCACGAAGGCGTCGATTTCACCGGCAAGCGCGTCGCGCAGATCGGCACCGGCTCCACCGGCATCCAGTCCGCGCCGGTGATCGCCGAGACCGCAGCGCACCTCACCGTGTTTCAGCGCACCGCGAACTACAGCGTGCCGGCGCGCAACGGGCCGCTGACTGCGGAGTTCAAGCAGTTCATCAGGGAGAACACCGCCGAGATCCGGCGCGTCATGCATGCGACGGTAAACGGCCATCCGTTCGAGATATCCGAAACTTCCGCGCTGGAAGTTTCGCCCAAAGAGCGGCAGAAGCTTTACGAGAAGGCCTGGGAGATGGGCGGCCTGCGCTTTCGCGCCACCTTCCGCGACTTGGTGACGGACAACGCGGCGAACGAAACCGCGTCGGAGTTCCTGAAGAACAAGATCCAGCAGATCGTGAAAGATCCCGAGACTGCCGAGAAGCTCGCCAACATCGATCACCCGTACGCGGCAAAGCGCCCGCCAATCGACACCGATTATTTCGAGACCTTCAATCGCGACAACGTCGCGCTGGTCGACGTGCGTGCCGATCCGATCGAGGAAATCACGCCGCGCGGCATCCGCACGCGCACTGCCGAGTATCCGCTGGACATCATCGTCTTCGCCACTGGCTTCGACGCCATGACCGGCACGCTGCTGCGCATGGACATCCGCGGCCGCGACGGCCTGCCGCTGAAGAAAGCCTGGGAAGCGGGACCGAAGAACTATCTCGGCCTGCAGGTCGCCGGCTTTCCGAACCTGTTCACCGTCACCGGCCCGGGCAGCCCGTCGGTACTGTGCAACATGCCGGTCGCAATCGAGCAGCACGTCGAGTGGATCACCGACTGCATCGACCACATGCGCAAGCACGGCCTGACGCGTATCGAGCCTACGGAAGAAGCGATGGTGCGCTGGGGTGCGGAAACGAATGCCGCCGCCGACAGAACCGTGCTGCCGCAGGCGAAACACTCCTGGTATCTCGGCGCCAACATCCCCGGCAAGCCGCGCATGTTTATGCCCTACGCCGGCGGCATGGCGCACTACCGGAAGATCTGCACCAACGTCGCGGCGAAGAACTACGAGGGGTTCGTGCTCGGGTAAAAAAGCCCGGCCCTTCTACCGCGCCACTCCCGCCCTCTCCCCAGCCCTCCCCCTCACGCGGTGGGATGGTTGGGGAGAAGCGAAGCCGCCCTCACTTTCCCGGCCCGAGCAGCGCGAGCTCGCCGTCGCGCATGCCGGTCAGGATCGATTCGCCGTCTCTGCCGACGCGGAATTCTCCGAAGCGTGCGTTTTCGTAGAGCCGCGCGTGGCCTTCCTGAAAAAAGAACGCATTGGTTGCGAACTTGATCCGCTTCTCGCGCAGGCGGTAGCGCATGCGCACTTCGTTCGCTGCGAGCGGCGTGCCGTCGTCGATGCGCGCAAAGGCGCCGACGCCGCGCTCGTCGAGCGCGAGCACGACATGACCATTGTGCGGAGATTCGTCGCGCACGCGCGCGCCCACGTCGCCTTCGATCTGGAAACGCAACGCCATGTAGTCGCCCTGCATCAGCGAACGCGGATCCACCGGCGCCAGCCGAAGCACCACCACATCGCCGTCGGTCAGCAGCTTCTCTCGCGTGTAGATCGAGTGATTGACCAGCACCAGGATCGCCAGGCCGACGAGGATGACGATGGCTTTACGCATCGCGCTCTTCCCGGCCCGCGGCAGCCGGCCAGCGGCGGATCACTGCCATGCGCGCACCGATTAGCGCGATGCCTGCGCACGCCAGCAGCGCGGATTTCTGCAGCAGCGTAATCTCCAGCGAGTAGTAGTAATACGACCAGTATGCGGGCAGCGACAGCACACCCAGCCCGAACAGCACCCGGTTGCCGTTGGCAAAACCGAGCAGCAGGATTGCCACCGTGATGGCGAGGCCCGGCGCCTTGAGCGCGATCAGCGCAGCAAGTACGGCACCGCCGAGCGCGGCGAGGCCGGCGCCTTCGGCCACCGCAACGCCCTGACGTGCGAGTAGCTTCCACACAAGCCAGATCATCACCGCGCCGGTGAGCGCATTGCTGATCCAGAAGGCGATCGCGCCGCCGACCGGGTTGGCGATAGCCCCGCCGATTCCCATTGCGCGCCACGCGCCCGTTGCGGTGTAAACCACAAGCCCGTAGATCACCAGCAGAGTCAGGCCGTACCCCAGCGCGCGCAGCTGCGCGCCGTGGCGGGGATAACTGAATTCGTGCACCCATACCCATGCGAACGCCGCAAATACCAGCGGCTGCGTGTACGGAAGGAAGCCCCAGATGCCGAGCGCGTAAACACCCGCCGCGGTGGCCGACGCCGAAACAAGTACGCGGTGCAGGAAATTCGGGATGAGAACGAACAGCCCCGCCTGCACCACCGCGAAGACCAGCGCGACCAGCGCGTCGCTCAGCGGAATAAGCTGGCCGAGGCCCATGACGACGAGCGACTGCCCGGCGATGCTCACCGCGAGCCCGAACTGACCGGCGAAGTCCCCGGCCGGCCAGGTGCGGAACACCAAGGCCGCGGCCGTGACCAGCGCGCCGCCGAGGATCAGCGCCACGATCGGGGAGTTCGCCACCAGACTGAACGCGCCGAGGAAGAACCCCAGCAAGAACATGGCGCCGATCCAGCCCGCGACGCCGAGCATCGTACGGATGTACCAGGGCGTGTGCGTTTCTGCCTTGTCCGGCGCGTCGCCCTCTACGAGTCCGGCCCGCCGCAGCCGCCCCCACACTGCGTTTGCGTCCGCGCCGTTCACGCTTCCGACTCCGCCGCAACCCGCCGCAGCCACGCGCCGCCGGCGGCCGACAGGCCGATTATGATCAGCGCAAGAAGGAGAAACACGGGTTCTGCCTGGACCGTATCGAACATCAGATCGCCAAACCAGGTCGCGATCACCACAATCGTCGACAGCACGCCGCCGGCGAGCATGAATATGTCTCGCAGGTAGCGCCGGTACACCGCGTACACCGCGGCGAAATACCCGAACCACGCGATCAGCCCGAGATTGCTCCTGGACTGCCACTCGAGGATCGAGAAAATCGCCAGCACCGTCACCAGCCCGCCGCTCACCACCGCAAGCACCCGCATCGGCCAGCGTTCCTGTGCAAAACGCAGCGCGAGCAGCTCCCACACCGCGAGCGCCGCCGTGTTCACGCCGAACAGCAGCCACAGCAGCCGCTCGGTGCCGAACACCAGTCCGAACAGGATGCCGAACGTGGAAAAGTAGAAAACGATCGCGAGATTGACGATCCCCAGCCACAGCAGCCACAACGCGGCGAGCCGCCCGAGCACCGCCCACGGCAGGATCAGCGCCGCCCATACGGCGAACAGCTCCCAGGTATCCGCGCCGGTCTGATACGTCTGCCCGACCAGCGCCAGCAGCGCGCCGACGAACAGCGCCGCCGCGAGCAGCGCCACTTTGCCCGCGACATGCTCGATGCCCGTGCGCCAGATCGCCGCCAGCGCCGCCATCACCAGCGCCTGCGCCAACGCAAACTTGGCGAACCGGCCCAGATCGTCCCAGTTATAGGCAAAGAAGAAGATCGCGCCGGCCGCGATCATCAGCGCGCCCAGCCACAGCAGCAGCCGGTCGAGGAAGCGCCGCCAGCCCGCATCGGAAGGAAAGACGCCCGCAACCGCGAGCGCCGCGTGCAGCTTCTCCGGCGCGATCAGGCCCTGCTCCATCCAGTCGATCAGGAGCTGGCGTCTCGTGCTCATCCGCGTGGCCGCTCAGGCATGGGCATCGTCCCGCTGAAGAATGCCGGCATCATGTCTGTTTTCCGAAGCCTTTTCAAATCCGAGAAGGACGGACAGACAATTCATCGAGATCTCTCTGGTTTCCTGTTGAAGCTCACTGAATATCCGAAAAGAATGGACATCCGCCCATGGCAAGCCGCACGTGTGAATTCTGTACGCCGGCGAGAAGGCGCACCATCGGAATACCTGCGCCAAGTTTGCTGCAAACAATTCGGGCGTTCACCGTCAGCACTTGCGCTACTCGTTGGTCGCGCCGCGCTCGCCGGGGTGAGCGACAGGAAATTTGCACTCCGTTCCGCCATACGCAAATGACAGCGCATTCCCGAGAACGTACGTGATTGCCGCAACTTCCGTGCATTGGCCCATAATAGCCGCCGGGTACGGGTCGAACCGGGTCCTGGCAACAGCAGAGGGAATCGATCCAATCAGGGAGGATTTGATGAACGCTCCTGCAAACCGATACAGTCTGGAATTCATCCAGAGCATGCTCACCGAGAAGTCGGGCAGAGTTTCGGGGTGGTTCAAGGAACTCGAGCTGCGCTCGGTCTACCAGCCGATATACAGCCTTCCTCACAAACGCGTCATTGGCTTCGATGCCAGTCTGCGGGGCTCCGATCCCGGCGGCAAGCCCGTATCGGCAGGGTCGCTGTTCGGACCGGTCGAGAATTATTCCGAAACCTACCTGCTGGACCTGCTCTGCGCCACGATCCACCTCCACAACTTCTTCTCCGGGCAACCTTGCCGTAGCCTGCTGTTCATCAAGCTGCACCCGGAAGTGCTGCTGGACTCAGAACCCACGGCCGAATTTCTCGCCTCACTGTGTCGCCACTACTCAGTGCCGGAGCACAGACTCGTGATCGACGTGCCCGCTTCGATCCTGCACGAGGCGAAAGCGGCAGCGGCGAGCGAAGCCTACCGGCGAGCGGGATGCCTGATCGCTGTTAACAATTTCGGGGTCGACAACTCCAATCTCGACACGATCTCGGAGATCGAACCGACTGCGGTGAGGATGGCGCGCGCGGTCGTCGCAGACGCGGCCAGGGATCACCGGGCACAGCAGATGCTGCGGCGCGCGCTTTCCATGCTTCACGAGGCGGGCAAACTGATCGAGATGGAGGGCGTCGAATCGGAGGGGGAAGCGCTGGCGGCGATAGACGCCGACGCTGACTTGGCCAGCGGCTACTATTTCGGCAGACATTGCGAAGACCCGCGCCATTTCGAAGCGAACGGTGCAATGGAACGGCTCTGGGCCATATACAAAGGCAGGCACGCAGACAAAACGCGCGAGGAGGCCACGGAACGGGCCTCACTCGAAAATGAACTTCTGCGTTCGTCGGTGAAAGGCAAGCTCGGCGCCGCCTCGCCGGCCGAGATCAGCCGCTACCGGGGAAAGCGCCGTCCGTTCCTCGTCGCGTTACAGAGGGTCACGGCGCAACTGCAATCGGGTACCGACTTCGAATCCGCCTGCGCTGGCTTCCTTGCGCTTCCCGGCGCGATCCGCTTCTACATGCTGGACGGCGAAGGCTGGCAGATCGGTATCGACGTCATGTCGGCGCATCCACCGGCACGCCAGGGGGTCGACCTCAACGAGCTTGTTTCAACTCTCGCAGCCGATTGGTCTCGACGTGACTTCTTCCTGCGTGCACGCCGGGAACCCGGGATCGTGCAGGTCAGCCGGCCATACTGCTCCGCCTTCGGATACACGCGCTGTGTCACGTTCTCGGTCGCCATCCAGCTCAATCGGGATTCGGCGGTAATCTGCGGCGACGTGGATTGGTCGCTGCACGCATAGGTCGTTTAACGACGGCAAGGCATCGACACGAATACCGACACCGTACGCTGCTCACAAGTATCGCGTTCCTCCCCGTCGTGCAGTCGAGTTGGCTATGAGATCGCAGTCCGGATCGACGTTAACCAGATTCTTCGACCTGTTGCCGGAGGTGCAGAGAATTGCACCGGTCCACCCCGTGATGCGCCGCGGGATACACTGGAACAGAGTGATCCCTTGGCGCAACAGGAGATGGACTATGCTGAGTAGCGGTGACGTTCTGGTCGATCAGATTCTGCTGCCTTTTGTCCTGTGGATTTTCATCGTAGCGGGGTTCGCCGGAATTGTCCTCGGGGTGAGTTTGATTGTGAGCGGCGCCAGTACCGTGCGTGCTCTTGCCAGGATGAACCGCTGGGTCTCGCTACGCGGCGGCCTGAGGCCGATGGAGAAACCGCACGACATCGGCGCCGCGGTGTACCGGCGCAGGCGCTGGTTCGGCGTCGCCTTCGCCATCGGCGGCGCCTTTACAGTGTTCATGCTGTTGTTCCAGGTCGAAACCGCGGCCGTGGCCGCAGGGCTCGCCGACGGGTCGCGGCGCATCGTCGTCGAGTGGGCGGTCGAAAGCCTGAAGTGGCTGCTGATCACAGGCGGCGTTCTCGCCATCGTTACCGGCGCAATGCTCGTCGTGTCGCCCGGCGCATTGCACGCACTGGAATCCTGCGTCAACCGCTGGTACTCGCCACGGCAGCTCGGCAAAGGCGCCGACACCATGCATCTCTCGCTCGACCGGTGGTTCGAAGCCCACCCCCGCACCGCAGGTTCGCTGCTCACGGTAAGCGCCGCGATCGTGTTGATCGCCTCGATGATCGTGTGGATGGGGAATTAATCACGCCCCTCGCGAGAGGATCGGCGCAATAGTGAAAGGAGAATGGATGTCTGGCGCAACGTTATCGGGTGTGGCGGTGGTCACTGGCGGCGCGAGCGGCATCGGCGCGGCCTGCTGCCGGGAGCTGGCGGCGCGCGGTGCGAAAGTGGCCCTGCTGGATCGCGACGAACGCGTGCACGAAATCGCGCGCGAAGTCGGCGGCCGAGCCTGGATCGTGGATGTGGGCGACGAAGCGGCGATGATGCGCTGCGCGGAAGCGGTCGAATCCGAATTCGGCCCGGTCGAGATCCTGGTCAACAGCGCGGGCGTGATCCAGGTGCCTCTGCCGCCGGAGAAAATATCCATGGCCGTCTGGGATGAAGTGGTGCGCGTAGACCAACGCGGCACCTACCTGTGTGCCGTCGTGTTCGGCACGCGCATGGCGAAGCGCCGGCGCGGGAGCATCGTCAACATCGCGTCCGTCGCAGGCATGCGCTCGATGCCGCTGCACGCCTACGCACCCGCAAAGGCCGCGGTGATTGCCATGACAGAATGTCTCGCCGCGGAATGGGGACGTGCGCAGGTGCGCGTGAACGCGGTGTCGCCCGGCTACACCCGCACACCCGCGCTGCAGGATGCGATCGAAAAAGGCGAGCGCGACGTATCCGCGCTCGAAAGCACCTCCGCGCTGGGGCGTCTGGTCGAACCGGAAGATATAGCGCGCGCCGTCGCCTTCCTCGCGAGCAGCGACGCAGCGGCGATCACCGGCGTGAATCTTCCGGTCGACTGCGGCTGGCTGGTCGCAGGATCGTGGCAAGCCTATGGCGGTCTGCGCCAAGCGGCTCATTCCCCTGTCGGCACAAGCCCGCAATAATCCAACGCAGTCAGCTCCGGATGGTCTCATCGGTTGTTTCCGCGCCGATGACATACACCGGCAATCCAGTGGCCCGAAGGCGAGGCATGCCGCGCTCGCCTGATCTCGGGTCCGCGATTTCCGCGCGGCGCGAAGGAAATACCGATGAAACAAGTCAGGCAGAAGAATCAGGGCGAGGGCAACGCAGAGGCCGATCGCAAGTACCGCGAAGATGCATCGCGCTTCGTCCAGTCCGAAAAGGGCATGCGCAAGATCGCGGAGGCCGGCAACCTGAGCAAGGAAGAAGAGAAGAAGCTGGGCAAGGTCGCCGAAAAATCCAAATCCCACGCCAAGGACGAAGATCCCGCCATCAAGTACGGCAGCGGCGGCTCACAGGGCGGCAAAGGTCCGAAAGAAAAGTCGCATAACTGATCGCACGCTCTCCCTCGCAGGTCATTGCGAGGGAGCGCAGCGGCCGCCGGGTATCTGCCCTATACCCATCGGCATGGAAACTTCATGTGCGTGCCGCTCTCTCCGTTTCTCCGCAGGCGATTACGATCCATGCATGACCATCGGCCTGCGTATCTCGACCGGTCGGTGCTTACGACCCGCCTTGCAACCCGTTCACTAATCTCTGGTACTCCTTGTCTTCGTGGAGGATCGTGCGGCCGACGGCGCGCAGGCGATCGATCGCTTCCCGCGGAAGTTCGAAGCTGGTCGGAAGGTTCTTGAACCAGTTGCGCTCGTCGTCGTCGCGGATGTATTCGAAGGCGACTTCGATCGCAAAGAAGTCGATCTGGTGCGGCGCGGGGATGTCGAGTTCGCACTGCGGGCCTTTCTCCGCCGCGAGCGCCTTGCACCCGGAGATCAGCCGCATTTCTTCGTTGAACGCGTTCACCGTGCTGCGCAGCAGCTCAAGCGTCTCGAACGAATAGTTCTCGAGCGGGATCGACGCCACCGTGGAGATCGTATCGAACAGCCTGGGCACCCCGGCCTTCTGGTCACGCCCGGTCTCGGGGTTGGTGGCGGCGTTCACCACCACGACCACGAGCTTGTTTACCCGCTTGAGTTCGATCCGCTGCAGCACGCTCCAGGAATTGTTCCGGTTCGCGATGGCGATCAGCGGTTCACGCAGTCCAAGGTTGTCCGCCACCCCACCGTCCGTCAGGTGGATGTACGGCCGCGCCGGGCGCGCCTTCTGGCCGACGCCATCGGTCACCGTCTCGGCATAGGCGATCCGCTGGTCCGCGCGCGCTGTGCGCCGTGCGTTGATGCGTGAGCCGCGGTCCTTCAGCGCATTCTCCACCCACCTCGGCTGGCGATAGCCGCAGCTGCCCGCATAGTTTTTCAGTGTGAGCGGTGTCAGCCCGCCGGGAAACGCCGAGGAGGCCGCCGCCGCCCGCCCGAGTGTCACGCCCGCGAGGTCGGAGCACAGCAGGTCGAACTGGTCCTGCAGGAAGGGGAAGTGCGCGCCCGTGGTCAGATCGGTGGCGTTCAGGATGACCAACGGCCGGCGGTTCGCGGCGATCAGTTGCGCATACGTCGCGCCACCGAACACGTTCTCGTCGTAGTACTCCGCGGCCAGGTCGCTGCGTCCATAGCTCCGCCCGGCGAGCCTGGGCCAGTTCAACGGATTCAGCGCTTTTCGGATGAGATCTGACTGCACGCGCCGGTACAGGAACTTGTCGGGAAAGGCCTCGAAGGTTTCCGCTCCATGCAGCGCATAGAACGCGGCCGGGAAACTGCCGCCCGAGATGGAAGAAATCACGTCCACTTCGTCGAGTAGTGATACTTGCTGCCCCTGCCAGTGGAGCGGCGTATCGCGAAGTGCCTCCAGCACGCCGAACGACAGGGCCGCGGCGCGCGTCCCGCCGCCGGAGAACGCCAGGATGACGAACATCTCATCGCGCGGGTCCGGCTCGTCCGGAACCGGTTCGAAACCGTAGCCCTCGGCAGCGGCATACCGCGCAAGCGGCGGATTGACCTGGAACGAACCGCACGCCGGGAGCAGCAGCGCACAGCAGACGAGCAAGACGCCAGCAACCACGCGGCCTTTCATCGTCACGCGTCCTTCCGGGTAAACGCGATCTTCAACGGCTTCAGGACGGTCGTTCCCGTCACCGCGACCTCGCGCGAGCCCGGCTTGTAGTTTCTCAGATTCCCGAGGTCGAAATCATGCGTGCCGGCTTCGACGCGCAGCACATCATTGGTGATGCCGCCTTTCTCGCCATCAATGTAGACGAACCTGTTGGTCGGGAAGCTCACAATCACATATTCCATACAACCTCCGTCACCCGGATAACTCAGCCGATCTCCGATTCCGATCGAACCCGGCGCGATTCCGTCACCCTCAGCGCCTTAGCAACCTGCAGCACCTCGCGCCGCTCGTCGTCCGTCAGGCGGTTCACCGGCGGGATCGAGCGGCCGCAATCGATGCCGAGGCGGGCCGAGAGCACGGCCTTGCACACATCGGCGGGCGCGTTGAACATCCACACCAGGTCGACGAACCTGCGCACGCCGTCCTGCAGTTGTTGCGCGCGTTGCAGATCACCCGCTTCCCACGCATCGAACAGCTCGGCGTAATGCCATGGCGCCAGCGTGAGCGGCGCGTCGATCGTGCCCACCGCGCCCATGGTGAGCGCCGGCAGTGGAAACGCACCGTTGCCGGAAAATACCGTGAGCCCCATGTTGGCGAACACGCGAATCTGCGAGAAATCCGGCGCCGAATGCTTGAGCCCCTTCAGCGTCTGGATCTCGCGCGCGAGTTTCTCCATCGTTGGCGGAAAGAATTCCACCTGCGTGAGCTGCGGCAGGTTGTAAACGAAGAACGGCAGGTCGCCCGCCGCATCCGCCACCGCCTTGTAGTACTCCACGATGGCGCGTTCGCTCGCGCGGAAAAAAAGCGGCGGCAGGCAGCACACCGCGGCGCAGCCCGCTTCGCGGGAAGCCTTCGCCGCCTTTACCGCGCTCGCGGTGCTCATGCCGCCCACCTGCATGATCACCAGCGCCCGCCCCTTGCACGCGTCGGCGGAAATCCGCGCCACCGCATCGCGCTGCTCGTCGGTCAGGACCGGCCCTTCGCCCGTACTCCCCGCCATCCAGAACCCGCCACAGCCGTGCGCGATGTTGTCATCCAACAGCGCAAGCAAAGCCTTCTCATTGATCCGCCCGTTGTCAGAAACCGGAGTGGGTGGCGCGGGGAACACGCCTTTGAATTCGAGTTTCATTCCTGGTCATTGGGTCATTTGGTAAACGCCTGGAGCAATCCGGCAGCAGGCCGGCATTGCAGTATAAGCCGGCACCTTTGCGTGATTGAACTTGTGCCGCGCATAGCAATCCACAGTACGTAAGCTGCGGGGGTATCCGGCACCGTGGCGCGTAAGTGCATCCGCATGTGGGGTCCCGGCGCGTTTGGGCAAGGACCCCACCATCGCTTAGGATACATCCCTCCAATCAGGGGACGGGCCATGACGGATACCTTTTTGCAGCGCTTCACCAACATCCGCCGCGAGGAAGTCGGGCCGGCCATCGTCGCCGGACTGTTCTTCTTCTGCGTGCTCACCGCGCTGATGGTGATCCGCCCGGCGCGCGAGGCGCTCGGCATGCAGCGCGGCATCGAGGCGCTGCGCTGGCTGTTCATGGGCACCGTGCTGATTACGCTGCTGGTCAACCCGATAGTCGGCTGGCTGGTGAGCCGCTTCCGCCGTCTCGTCTTCCTCGCCGCGACCTATCTCTTCTTCGCCTTCGGCCTGGTGGTGTTCTACCTGCTGCTGGTTCTGACGCCGGAAGCCATCGGCCAGCGCACCGGCCAGGTTTTCTACGTCTGGTTCAGCGTGTTCAACCTGTTCGCCACGATGCTGTTCTGGGCGCTGATGGCTGACCGCTTCACGCTCGAGCAGAGCAAGCGCCTGTTCGGCGCCATCGCCGTGGGTGGCACCCTGGGCGCGATCTTCGGGCCGTGGCTCGCGAGCCAGCTCGCCCGACCGTTCGGCACGCCCATCTTGCTGCTGGTCGCCGCAGGCTTTCTCGTGCTCGCGCTCGGCGCGGCGGGCTGGGTCACGCGGCTGCGCTCCGACCGTACGGACGGCGGCCTGTCGGCGGAGCAGGCCGGCGAATCGGTGATCGGCGGCAGCGCCTGGGAAGGCCTGCAGTCGGTGGTGCGTTCGCCGTACCTGATCGGCATCTGCGGTTACGTGCTGATCCTCGCGGTGATCGTCACCTTCCTGTATTTCACGCGCCTGCAGATGGTGGCCGCACTCGGCACCGACGTCGACATGCGCACCACCATGTTCGCGCGCATCGACCTCATCACGCAGGTGACGACCCTCGTGCTGCAGGCGATCGTCACCGGGCACCTGATGAAGCGGCTCGGCGTGTCGGTAACGCTGGCGCTGCTGCCGATCACCGCCATGCTGGGATTCCTAGGCCTGGCGATCGTCGGCTCGCTCGTTGCGCTGATTGCATTCGAGGCAACGTTCCGCGCCGTGCAGCGCGGCATCATGCGGCCGTCGCGCGAGACGCTCTATACCGTCGTGCCGCGCACCGACCGCTACAAGGCGAAGGCGTTCATCGACACCTTCATTTATCGCACGGGCGACGTCGTCGGCGCGCAGACTGAAGGGCTGCTGGTGCGGCTCGGCATGGGGCTGACCGCGCTCGCCACCGTCGCGATTCCCCTCGCCGCGGCGTGGATGGCGCTCGGCATCTGGCTGGGCTATGCGCAGCGCGCGCGGGCGAACGCAACCGAAGCACAACCAGGACCTATCTTATGATCATTCGCGCGATGCGTTGCGGCCAGAACGGGCGGCGGCAAGGCGCGAGGCGCAGCCAATACACGGGCTATTGGCAAGCCGAGCAACGCCGCAGCCGCCTGTTCTGGCCGCGACCCTCCGGGACGGGCGGCTGCGACTCGGTACGCGCAGCGCCGGTGCGGGAGCAGCCGCGTGCGACCCGGGCAGACACGGGATGCGCAGCCGAGCCGCGCCCCTTCCCGCACCACGCTGCGCGAGACCGAGTCCGGGGCGCATTTTC
>DATKEK010000064.1:0-17108 GCA_035512195.1 Burkholderiales bacterium | reverse complement strand
CTTCGTTGCGGAAGTAAGGCACGCCGGTCACGAGCTGTGCTTCGCGCTCGCCGTCCGGCGTTTCCAGCAGGAGCTTACCGTCGGTCAGCGGCACCACGACGTAGTCATGCCCGTGCCGGTGCCATCCGGTTTCGGCGCCCGACGCAAAACGCCATTCGGTAACGATCACCCTCTCGTTATCGATCTGAACCTTCGGTTCTGCTTTCGGGCGCGAATTCGACATGGCTGTCTGACCGCTGAATGAACTGAAGCGATCATACCCGGGCTTGCACGGCGAACCAAAAGGAAACGCTCGCAGCGAATTCTCAGGCAAGGCTGTTCCGCCGGCCGCGGATTGGTTACCCTTCCGCCGTATCGCCGTAACCGCTATCGCGGCATGCGTAAGCTGCAACTATTCTGCAGATCGAATCGGAGAGAAACCATGAAGAAGCTGTTCACCTGTGTGCCCGCCCTGGCGCTCGCCTGCCTGTTTATTGCACCGCCCGCACTGGCAAAGGCATTGCAACTGTCAGTCGCGCACACGATCGAGATCGATGCGCCTGCCGACAAAGTGTGGGAAGTAGTAAGCGACTTTGCTGCGCTGGATTACTGGTTTCCGTTCATCGAGTCCAGCAGACTCATCTTCGGCGAGAACCGTCGCGTCGGCTGCATGCGTGAACTCAGGCGCCTGAATGGTACCCGGGTGGAGGAGAAGCTGATCGCATACGATCCCTGGAACATGACCTATACCTACACCTATGCTGGCGGCCAGCCGCTGGTCAGCGACTACTTCGCCACCATGAGCGTGCGCGATCTGGGCAACGGCAAAAGCCGCGTGGAATGGAAGGCGCGCTTCAGGCGCCTCGCCTACTGGACCGATCAGGCGCCGGCCGGGCAGGAAGACAAAACGCTGATCGCGACATTCAACCGTATCTACTCCGAATCGCTTGCTCACCTGAAAAGGATGCTCGAGGCGCGATAGGTTCGCCAGCGTGCGGCAACGTCATTCCATCTCGCACCTGGCACCGGGCACGCCCTAGTTTTCCAGCTCCGGGTAATGCCGGAAAATACCGTCCTCGTTGAATGGGATGCGCCGCTTCGAAGCGAGATAGGCCGCAATGTTCGGGCGCGCGGCGACCCGGCCATGCAGGCCGAGCAGCCCCGGATAGTTTCGGGCCATGCGCTGCATCGATTTCGGGAAGGCATAACCCAGCCCCTCAACGATCTGGAACATCGACAGATCGACGTAGGTCAACTCGCGGCCGATCATCCAGCCGCGGCCTTTCGAGTTGTCCTGCAGCACGCCCTCGAGATAATCCAGGTACTTAGGCACACGTTCCCTGAGGAAAAACCGCGTGCGCCTGCGGGCTTCCGGTTTCTGCTGGTGATAGTAGAGCCCGACCGCGATCGGGTGGTGCGTGTCGTGGACTTCCATCACGAAATCGGTCACGGTCAGCTGCAACTGGTGCGCCCACGAGCGCCCGGCTTCCGCCCTGGGTGCGAGACCGAGCCGCGGACCCAGGTATTGCAGGATGTTCGCGGTCTGCGCGATAACCAGCCTGCCCGCCCTCAGAAAAGGCGGCGCGAACGGCACCCGCCCTCCGTCTTCCATCATGCGCATCATCGCTTGCACGCCCATGCCGCGCCCCGATCGCCGTGCGACGTCGACGTAATCCGCTCCGGCCTCCTCCAGCGCCAGCCGCACGAACTCCCCACGCCCCTGTATCGAAGGCCAGTAAAACAACTCATAACGCATACCGCTCCCGCTCCTCTCTCCAGAACGAACCGTCAGATTCCTGCCTGCATACCTTAACGCCGTTTCCCGCCTCCGCCGATCAGACCTCAGTCCTGCCGTCATCCTCACATGCACCCAAAGGGGTGTCAGACTTCCGCCTTCATCCTTGCCTTTAGCCCCGTGCTCTTGCCGTTTACGCCGTGTTCAGGCACCTTGCAGCCCATTCGACCGAAGACACAAACAAGATAAAGCCGGAATTCAATGCTAACCAAGCGCTTACGCGTACTCACGCCGGAGATCCTGCGGACACTCCGGCGCGGAATCGAGAAAGAAAGCCTCCGTGTGAATGCCGATGGCACGCTGGCCAACACGCCGCACCCGGCGGCGCTCGGTGCCCCGCTCACACATCCGAACATCACCACCGACTTCAGCGAGGCGCAGCTCGAGTTGATTACCGGCGCGCATGTCGGCGTGGACGACTGCCGCCAGGAACTCACGGAAATTCACCAGTTCGTCTATCGCAACATCGGCAACGAGATGCTGTGGTGCGCGAGCATGCCGTGCAAGCTGCCGGATGACGACGACATTCCGATCGGTCAGTACGGCAGCTCAAATATCGGCAGGGCCAAGACGGTTTACCGCCACGGCCTTTCGCACCGCTACGGCAGCCGAATGCAGACCATTTCCGGCATTCACTACAATTTTTCTCTGCCGGAATCCGCGTGGCCGTTGCTGCAGCAGGCAGATGCCCACAGCGCGCAGGCGCCGGAGTATCAGACCCAGTCCTACTTCGCGCTGATCCGCAATTTCCGGCGACGTTCCTGGCTGCTGCTTTACCTGTTCGGCGCATCTCCCGCGGTATGCGAGACATTCGTCGCCGGCCGCACGCACGGCTTGCAACGCTTAAAGGACGGCACGCTGTACCTGCCGGGCGCCACGTCGCTGCGCATGGGCCCACTCGGCTATCAGAGCGACGCGCAGTCTGCCCTGGCGGTGAGCTACAACGGCCTGGAGCCCTATGCCCGCTCGCTCTACGGCGCACTCACCCAGCCCTATCCGCCGTATGCCGATATCGGCATTCGCGACGGCAACCATTACAAGCAGCTCTCGACCAGCCTGCTGCAGATCGAGAACGAATTTTACGGCACCATCCGGCCGAAACGCCGGATCAACAAGGGCGAACGGCCGTTGCACGCCCTGGGCGAGAGGGGTGTCGAATATGTGGAAGTGCGCTGCATGGATCTCGATCCGTTCAGCCCGATCGGCATCGAAGCGCAGACCATGCGTTTTCTCGACGTGTTCCTGTTGCACTGCCTGTTGAGCGAAAGCCCGCCCGACACCGTAGGCGAGCTCGCCGCCAATGCCCGTAACCAGATGCTCGCCGCGGAACGCGGCCGCGATCCGGACCTGCGTCTGGAGCGGCGCGGCGAACATCTCGGACTGCCGGAATGGGGCACAGAACTCCTGAACGGATGCGGGCCGATCGCCGCCGCGCTGGACGCCGCGCACGCCACCGGCGCATACACCGATGCCCTGTCCGCGGCGATGGCCGCGCTCAACGATCCGTCGCTGACACCTTCTGCGCGCATCTTCGCCGAGATGGCACGCAACCACGACAACTCCTATTTGCAATTCGCGCTGAAACAGTCCCGGCGCTATTGTGCCGAGATGCTCGAGTCGCCGTTTCCCGTGGAAACGCAGGCGCGCTTTGCGAGACTTGCCGCCGAGTCCATTTCCGAACGTCGCGACATCGAAGCAGCGGACACCATCGATTTCGAAACGTTTCGCCAGCAATACCTGTCGCAGGATCTGCTCAGCAGCATCCGCCTCGAATCCAGCGCCTGAGCTTCCACGAAATCTTCCCGGCCGCCAGCCCGAATCCCCATGCACAAGCCGGATCTTGTCCGCCCGCAGCTCGATCCGGCGACGCTGCAACCGCCGCCGGGGAAGCGCCGCATCATGGCAAGCGCGGAAGGCTTCATGCTGCAACTCGGCCTGTCGATCGGCCTGCTGATGATCATCGCCTTCGGCATCAGCTGGCACTTCTATCCGGAATGGACGCTCGCCTTCGCCGCCGTGACCGGCCTGAATCTGTCGATCGGCCGCGCGGCAGGGATGTCGTTCGGTTACGCAAGTGGCCTGGGGCATGTGCAGGTCATCCCGATCAGCATGATCCTCGAGACCATTCAGGTACTGGTCATCTATCCGGTGTTCGTGCTCAGCCTGCAGAACCTGCTCGACCTGCCCAGGCTCAAGCCGCTGGTTGCCCGCATGCAGTTGAGTGCAGAGGCCAGGCGCGGCACGATACGCAAATTCGGTATCGTCGGCCTGTTCGTCTTCGTCTTCATTCCGTTCTGGATGACCGGCCCGGTAGCCGGCTCGCTGATCGGATTCCTGATCGGGCTCCGGCCCTGGGTCAATGTCACGATCGTTCTGTCAGCCACTTACGTCGCCATCGGCGTGTGGGCATTGCTGCTGAACGAATTGAACGCCTGGGCCTCCACCGTCAACCGCTTCGCGCCCTACGCCCTGGTCCTTGCGGTCGTGCTGATCGTCGTCGCCGGCCATTTGCTGCGCTGGCATCGCCGCCGGCCGCGGAAGGCTTGAAAGGCACAACTGCGGACCGAAAAAGTCCAGGCCGCCCCCCAATTCTCTGGGGCCGGCTCTGGCCGGCTGACTCAGTCCTCAGTCCTGTGCTTTACTCTTCCTCGAAGAAGAACTGCTCGAACCACTCCTGCGCGCGCATGCGAGCTGCGCTCAGCTGCTCCGGCGTCATGCGCCTTGCAAGCAACTCGCGTTCGAACGCGGCGTTGCCGTCGAAGTTGATCGACGAAGCGATATTGAGCCACTTGTGCGCTTCGATGTCGTCTTGCGGCACGCCCCGGCCATCGCGATACAGCAGCCCGCGATTCGCCATGGCGAACGCATAGCCGTTCTCCGCAGACTCGCAGAACCAGCGCGCGGCCTGCTCGAAATCCTGCTGCAGCCCCAACCCTTCCTCGTACAGCACACCGAGTCCGTTTTGCGCGCGCGGATGTCCCTGTTCCGCCGCCTTCAGCCACCACGTCGCCGCCTCCGCATGATTGCGCGCCTGATACGCCGCGTAACCGCGAACGAAAACCTCGTCCGCGTCGCCTGCGAACGCACTCGCCGCTGCGGCCGCCAGCACGATCCCTGCCAAAAATCGCTTGAGTCTCACCGGTTCGTTACACCAGATCCGCGACACTCCGCTTTCCACGCCATCGGCCTAAGCAGGGAACCATGCAAAGACGAGATCGCCGCGTCGCCCTTTCGCATCTCCTCGCGATGACTGCATGAAGGAACTGCCGCTCCTCCTTACATGTATCCGCAGGGACGACATCCATGTTCTTCAACACCACGACGACTGGTTCGGATCGCTTTCGAGCAGTTCGCGGATGTTGGCTTCGATAATCCGATAACCGACATTGCCGGTCAGCCGCTGGCGGCCTTCGTTGAACAGCAGCGTCGGGCTGGCCTGCACGGCATGGCTGCGCGCAAGGTCGATGTCCTCGATCAATGCTGCGTGCGCGGCGCCACTGGCCAGCACTTTCTCGACCTCGGCAACCGGCAGGCCTATCTGCCAGCCGATTCCCAGCAGCACATCCTGGCGCGAGATATCGGCCGCGTCTTTGAAGAACGCTTCGCGCAGGGCCCAGGCTGTACGCGGCAGCATAGGGGACGCATCGTTCCCGGCGTCGAGCAGGCGCACCGCGCACAGAAACAGGTGGCTCGGCATCGACGACAATGGTGTATCACGCACCCACACCTCCGGATGCAAGCCCACATGGTCGAACTTCGCGACCACGCCTTTGACGTGCGCGTTGTACCCTCGCACCCCGCCGCGATCCTTCCACGCGCTTTCCATCTTGCCCGCCACGTTGCCGAACACATGCACATAGCGCAGATCGATCTCGATCTCGCCGGGAAACTGTTTCACCAGCTCGTCGACGCGGATCTGCGAAACGTATGCCCACACGCACAGCGTGTCGGAAAAATGCGTGATCCGTATCGGTTCCGATTTCCTGCTTTCTATCGGCACTCGCTCACCACACGTCGCACCCATCGGCCAGCCCCGAGTCCATTCATCATCCCTGCTTTTCTGCCTCCGCCTCCAGTTTCGCGTAATCCCGGGGCGGTTCGTGCAGTAGCTGCTGCCGGCTCTTTTCCAGGCCTTTGACGATGGCAACGATCGCCTCGTTGTACGGCACGGCAATACCCAGCGTTTTTGCCTCCCGGATCAGCGCGCCATTCAGCGCGTCGATCTCGGTGCGTCGCCCCTGCTCGATGTGCTGCATCATCGAGGGCTTGTTGTAGCGCGCCTTGCAGTGATCCTTGATCTTCTTGCGCGGATCGGCTTCGGAAAGCTTCACGCCCTTGCGCACGACCACCGCGAGCACTTCGTCGATTACTTTGTCCTGCAGCGCGTTCACCTCCGGCGTGCGGTACATCTCGCCGCTGCGCAGGCCGGTGACTGCGGTCAGTGCATTGATTCCGCAGTTCAGCACGAATTTGCCCCAGATATACGACATCGGGTCGGAAACGATCTCGGTTTCGATGCCGGCTTCGTTCAGCATCCGCGCCACCTGCCGGATGCGCGCGGTGTCCGTGCCGCCGAGTTCTCCGATCGACGTCATGCCGGCGTTGGTATAGGCCACGCGCCCCGGTGCGGGATTGGCAGCGCTGTTCATACTCACGCCGGCAATCACCCGCGCCTGCCCCAGTTGCGCTACCAGCGCCTCGACGTTGCCGATGCCGTTCTGCAGCGTCAGCGCGAAGCCGTCCCGCTTGAGAAGCTGCACGGCGGCACGCGCCGCGTCCCGGGTGGCATTGGCATCGGTAAACACGATCGCCAGGTCGCCGGGCGGCAACCCTTCGTGACTGGCGCGCACCGGCACCTTGACGACATGCGTGCCGCGCACGCCGTCAACCGTCAGACCGTCGCGCCGGATCGCGTCGACATGGTCCTCCCGCGGATCGATCAGCGTCACCTCCCGGCCCGCCCGCGAAAGCAGCCCGCCGTAGACGCCGCCCATGGCGCCGGCTCCAATCATGTAAATGCGCATGCTCTCCCTTTATTACCGTGGTCTTGAACCAGACAAACGGTGCTTGCATGCCGCCGATGTACCGGCGGCGCAGCCTGACTCGCCCGATTGTGCCCGGGGATGGTATTCCCGCAAAAGGGCCGCCTGGCGCCGGCATTGCTGCCGGCTGCCGCTTGACACCCCGACTATCGAAAACCGTGCTGCCGTTGCGGCAGCAGGCCGACTACCTGTCCGTTACCGGTTCTTGCCGGGAACAGAACCGCCCGGCTTGGCCGGCGTCACCATCCCGGTCGGTACCGGTGCGATCTTTTTCGGCTGTTTCGGTTTCTTCTTCTCACGATTGCTGCGTTGCTGACCCTTGGGCATTGCCGTTCTCCTGATCGGATGCGCCCCGGAAATCGCTTCCGGGACCATGCGGATTGTGATTGGAAGCGTTCTTCAACCGCCGCTCGAGCGACAAGCCATTCTACGGAAATCCGATAACCGGTATCGGCCTTTTCAGCGTGCGCCGGCCGCCTGCAATGCGCGCCTTGCAGTCACGAAGTATCATGCCCGGAATGAACAGGTCGATACCGGCACTCGCCTGCCGCGTTTCCCCGCGAAGCGCGGCGCCTGTCGCCTGCGACAGGGCTTAGCGGGAGCACGAATGCCAGCCATCTCCGAACGCAGCGGAAAGGATGAGCGCGCCGCGCTGCTGCCCCCGGAACTGCTGCCGCATTTCGACGATGCCTTCATTGTGTCGTTCGAGCTGTTCGAGGAGTATGTCGCACGGCTGTCGTTGCAGGCATTCCGCGCGACCGGACTGGCCGCGGCCTGCCGTCAGGACGCCACCGTGGATCAGGCGATCGAGCGCGCAGAGCTTGTTCCGGCGATCGCGCAGGTGCCGGCCGCATGGCTGCTGGAAATGCTCGCCTGGCTCGGCTGGGTCGAAAGCACGTCAGGCCCCGGCGGAGAAACCCGCTACCGAGCCGCGTCACTGCCCGAGCTCGACCCGGACGAGATTCTCGCCGGGCAACGCGCACACGACCCGCGCTGCCTGCCGGCCTATGAAATTGCCGCGCTCGCTGCCACCCACTACCCCGCCGTATTGCGTGGAACCACTTCCGGCGAGCAGGCCCTGTTCGGACCGGAAGGCATCATTCCGTGGGTGAAGTATTTCTCGAACGACAACCCGATCTATGCCATCAGCAACACGGTCGGCGCGATCTCGGCAACGCAATCGCTGCCGGAGGGCGCGTGCGACATTCTCGAGATCGGCGGTGGCCTCGGCAGCGGCGCAGACGCCCTGTTGCAGCAACTGGCAATCTCGGGCCGCGCTGCCGATGTCGCCAGCTATCACCTGACCGACATCTCTCCGCTGTTCCTCAAACGCGCGCAGCGCAGCCTGACGGCACGGCATCCGCGCTGCGCTTTGCGTTTTTCTGCGCTGGATATCGACCACGCCTTTGCCGAATCCGGTGTGGCCCCCGGCGGCTACTCGCTGGTGTATGGCGTGAACGTGCTGCACGTCGCCCGCGACCTCGCGGCGACACTGCATGAATTACGCGCCGCACTGCGCGAAGATGGCATGCTGGTCATGTCCGAATACGTGCGGCCGTTTCCGCGCAAGCCCCTGCACCTCGAACTGGTGTTCAATCTCCTGAGCGCATTTCGCGAGCCCGTGCTGGATGCGCGCTGGCGTCCGAACGGCGGCTTCCTCACGCCGGAGCAATGGACCGCTGCATTGCAGGCGAACGGCTTCGCCGAAGCCCATATCTTTCCCGATATCGCCGCGATCCGCGACGCCTACCCGGAGTTTGCCATCGCCACCATCGTCGCCAGGCGCGCATGAACGTACAAATCGACGTGCCTGCCGCCGGCGCCTGGTTCGAGGGCCATTTTCCCGGGCGGCCGATACTTCCCGGCGTGGCGGAACTCGCGCTGATACTGGATGCCCTCGCAAACGGCACGCACACGCCGCCCGCGCTGCAGGGCATCGCATTCGCGCGCCTGCGCCGGCTCGTCCTTCCGGGCGAGCGCCTCGAGCTGGAGGCACGCGAACGCGACGCCTCGCGCCTGCGCTTCGAACTGAAACACGCAGGCAGGCTGGTTGCCAACGGCGAACTCGTGCTCGGCCCGCCGCTGGTACCGCCTGCGGCAGCCTGCATTTCCGGGCCGGCCGCTGCGGAAGCAGTCCTGCCGGCACCCGACCTGCTGCTGCCGCACCGCCCGCCGATGCGCTTTCTGTCCTCCATCCTGCAACAGACCGGCGACGGACTCACCGCCGCCGGCAGCGTGCCCGGCAAGTGCGCGCTGGCCGCACGCGGCAGCGTGCCGGCGCTGGCGACGATCGAGGCAGCTGCCCAGGCGGCCGCAGCGTGGGAAGCCCTACGGCGCTGGAACGACAGCGGCCGCGCCGAGCCCCGTGTCGGTTACCTGGTGGCGATGCAGGACGTGGAGTTCTTCGTCGGGCGTCTGCCCGCGGACCGGTTGTTCACGGTATCGGTGCGCCTGGAAGCACTCACGCTGCCGCTTTCACGTTACCGGTTCGAGGCCGCGCTGGAAGGCCGGCTGCTTGCCCGCGGCGCGATATCCACTTTCCTCGATGTGCAAGACGGACAGCAAACCGACGCGAAATCCTGATCCCGCATGCCGATGAACGCGCACAGCATCCCGTCCGGCACAAGCTTCTGAGGTCCGCGTCACGATGATATTTGGCGGCACCCGCAATGCGATCTTCGTCGCGCTCCACCGGCGCGCGTTCTACGGTTGGACCATCCTTGCGGTAGCGGGCCTTGGCATCTTCGCGAGCGGCCCCGGGCAATCGCACACATTCAGCGTATTCGTCGGGCCGATTGCGAAAGACCTCGGCCTGTCGAACGCCGCGATCGCGGGCGCCTACGGGCTCGCCACACTGTTCGCGGCGTTGCTGCTCCCGCGCATGGGCCGGCTGGTGGACCGCCATGGCGCGCGACGGATGACCGCGATCACGGCAATCGCACTCGGGCTGGCCTGCATGCTGTTCGGCGCTTCCTCGGGCATCGTCACCCTGGCGCTGGGTTTCGCGCTGCTGCGATTCTTCGGCCAGGGTGCGCTGATGATGAACTCCGCATACCTCGTAGCGCAGTGGTTCAGCCGGCGCCGCGGCTTCGCCATGGGGCTGATGGCGCTCGGCTTCTCGGCGTCGATGGCGATCCACCCGCCGCTCGGCCAATATCTGATCGACACCTTCGGCTGGCGCATCGCCTGGGTCGTGCTCGGGTTGATCACCTGGGCGATCCTGCTGCCACCGGTGCTTCTGCTGCTCTACGACCGGCCGGAGGAGAGGAACCTGCGCGCGGATGGCGACCATGCACCAGCCGGGACTGCACCGACCGCCGCGCTGGACGGGCTGACGCTGCGCGAAGCGCTTGCCACGCCGACATTCCACCTGCTCGCAGCGGGCTGGTTCGGTATATCGATGCTGGTCACGACACTGCACTTCTACCAGGTTTCGATCCTGACCGGGCAGGGCGTAAGCGCGGAAATTGCGGCGCGCGTGTTCCCGGTCTCCGCGCTTGTCATGGTGGTGTGCATGCCGGTCGTCGGCAGGCTGCTCGATCGCTTTCGCACGCGTTACGTGTTCGCTGCGGCGCTGGTGGTGATGGCCGCCGCGCTCGCTGGCATCACGCTGGTGAGCGGAATCGCGAGCGCACTGGTGTATGCCGCGCTGTTCGGCCTGAACAACGCGTTCAGCATGACGCTGTTCGGCTACCTGATACCGCGCTACTTCGGCCGCAAACATCTCGGCAGCCTTCAGGGCACCGGCCAGATGATGGCAGTCATCGGCGCATCGCTCGGCCCGTTGCCGGTCGGATTCGCGTTCGACCTGTTCGGCAGCCCCACGCTCACCCTGCGCCTGCTCGCGCTCTATCCGCTGTTCTGCGCAGTGCTGGTCGCGCTGTTCCTGCGCACGCCCGCCGGCGTCCACGCATCGCCGCGGCTCGAGTAGACATGCATGCATGATTGGTGATGTGATAGGTTCTATGCTTTCCCACGTACCGCAGCCTTACGACCTGCGCCAGTCTACCTATCACCATGGATTGCATGAACCGCCGGAAATTTCTGCATCTGTTCGCCGCCGTCGCTGCCTTGTCCCCGCTTCGCAGTCACGCGTTCGCACTTCCGCGCGACGCTACGGTGCCGGGCGGCGTCGCGGTGGTCGGGCTCGGCCCTGCGCCCGCGATGCCGATCGCGCGTCTGAACGGCGAACGGGTGCTGGTCGCGGGCGATCCTTCCGAATGGCTGGCGGTGGTCGGCATTCCACTGGATACGAAACCCGGCAGCAAGCTCGGCCTGTCGGTCGAACGTGACGGGCGTGTACGCGAAACCGTTGCGCTGGCGATCGAACCCAGGCAGTACGAAACCCAGCGCCTTACCGTGCAGCCCGGGCAGGTGGAGCTTTCCGCGGAGAATCTCGCGCGACACCGCCGCGAGCGCGCGCACCTGCAAACAGTGCGCAAGACCTGGACCGAACAGGCGCCGGAATCGATGCTGCTGCTGCCGCCCTGCGAAGGCCGCCGATCCAGTTCGTTCGGACTGCGGCGTTACTTCAACGACCAGCCCCGCAGCCCGCACAACGGTATGGATATCGCGGCGCCGACCGGCACCTCGGTCGTCGCCGCCGGCGCCGCCGAGGTACTGGATGCCGGGAACTACTTCTTTGCCGGCAATACCGTGATCCTCAATCACGGCCGCGGCTTTCTCACCCTGTATGCGCACCTGAGCGCGATCGACGCGCGTATCGGAGAACGCATTGCCGCCGGCACACTGATCGGCCGCGTCGGCGCGACCGGACGCGTCACCGGCCCGCACCTGCATTTCAGCGTTTACCTGAACACGGTGGCGGTGGATCCGGAACTGTTTCTCACGTAAGGCGGCAGGTCGTATCGCGGCGGGGTGCGTGACGAGCACCAGCGGAAGTCGTACCGCGCAATATGCGTGAGCGGTTCCAGCTACCGAGACTTCTGGATCGACGCTTCTTTCAGGCGCGGGTCCGCAGTCCGCTTGCCCGCTTCAAGCCAGCGCTGTCCACACGCCCGACTGCTTGGCGAGCTTGAATTCCGAGAGGCTGCCCTCGGTCAGCGCCTGGATGGTTTCGGCGTCGGGTTGGCCGTGAGCCTGCGACAGGCGGCGAAAAAACGCGTCACGTACACCACGATGCTGCCGCCAGCAACCGCTCTCGATCCGGTTCCCCGTCGGCCCGCGGTCGGGCGCGACGTATGTCCATGCCGTCATCAGCCTGCTTCCGCCGACGTCGACGTCCACCAGCATCCGCTCGTACTCATTTTGCGGATGGCTATGGCCGGAAAAACCTTCCAGTGCGTCCAGCGCCACGCGCGCAGCATCGAACCCGCCGACGCTGACAAACTCGCCGTACACCACGTCGTCCGGGTCCGCGCCGGCCAGGCGTACCATCGGATAGCCCCCGTGCGTGTCGAAAAGCCGCCCGGGTCCGCGAGCGAGCAGCACGCGCACGATCCCGTGTGCGGAAATCGCGGCGAACCGCGACTCCCCGCGCATCAGCGTGCCGTAAACGAAAAATCCATCGACCTGCGCCACCGCCTGGTCCTCCCCGACTCAGTACACCCTGTCTTTGGCCGCCGTTCGTGTTTCCCGCCCGGGTCGCAGTCCCCGCCCTTCAGCCCTGCCGATGCGCTTCCTTGCTTTTGCAGTCCGGTCTCTGACTCGGTCCCCAATACTTCTGTCATTCCGCCGACCGTAGCACGTGAATCACCCGGCCGGCCACCAGGTCCTTGATCTTCGCTGAATAGGTCGCCATGTGCGGCGCAACGGCGTGGGCTTTCAGCGCATCGTCGTCCGCCCATTTCTCGATGACCAGAAAGGTATCCGGTCCCACCGGCGTCTGGAACTTGAAGCCATCGGCGTCGATCGCCAGGCGGTACTCGATGCAGCCCTGTTCCGCGCGAACCGCCGCGAGATTGGCGCGTGCAACCTCGATGATCTTTTCCCGCTGGCCGGGTTTGGCGGTGATGATGGCAACGACATCGATCATGTTCTCTCTCCTGTGGACGTGTTTGAGTTCTGGCTATTCGGAATACTTGATCGCGCGCTCTACTTTCTGCCGTACCAGGTTGATGTGCACGCGGAACATGTAGAGGTTGTCGGTATACGCAAGCGGGGTCTGAATGTGATTGATCAGGTTCTCGATTGCGTCCAGCCGCTCAAGTAACTCCTTGAGCTTGTCGACGGACGGTTCGCGATCCAGTTCCAGCTCCACCTCCTTGAGCTTGGCGTACTTGCGGTAGATGCGCGAGCGCACCCTCCAGCGATAGACCTGCGGCGCAATCCGCATCAACGGCAACATCAGCGCCAACACCGGCAGCAGCGTGATCCACATGCGGTCGACCACCACCGCCGCCCAGTAAGGCAGATAACGTTGCAGGAACGGCGGGCCCGACTGGTAATAGCGTTTCGCCGCATCGCTCAACGGAAAATCCGCATCCAGCGGCGCGGGAAACTCCCGCGCGTGGTTGAACAGCGCCGAACCGCTGTGTATTTCGGTGGCGGCGCGCATCAGCAGAAACGCCAGTGCCGGATGCAGTTCGTTCTTCGCCAGCAGGTTCGCGGTCGGCGCGAGCAACGTCACGTCTCGAGGCGGAACGTTGTTGATGAAATCGAACACCCCGCGCGGCAGGTTCTGCCGGGTCAGAAAGGGAAAGCGACGCGCGTAGCCCTCGGCGCGCTCCAGGCTCAGCAGCCGGATGCCGGGCGCGGACACCAGTTGCCCGACCAGCGGTGCTTCCGGCGGCGCCACCATGAACATCGCGCCGATCTCGCCTTTCAGCAGCTTGTCGGCAGCCTCTCCCCCGCCGATGGTCAGCAGCTCCGTGGGCGGCAGCACCACGGCGTTGATCGCGAGCAGCTGAATCGACAGCGCGTTCGTGCCGCTCTCAGGTTGACCGATCGCAATTTTCTTGCCGTGCAGTCCGTCCAGATCGCGGATCGCATCGCCGCGATAAAAGATCCACAATGGCTCGTAATAAATCGCGCCGAGCGAAACCAGATTCGGGGCGTTCGCCGCATAGGCCGATCCGGTCTGGAAGAATCCGACGTCCACCCCGGAATCAGCATCGATCAGGCGGGCGACGTTCTCCTGCGAGCCGGCGGAGGCACGCAGCTCCACGGTAACGCCGTCGCGCGCGAGGATCTCCTGGTAGCGTTGCGCAAACAGATAGTAACCGCTCTCCTCGGTGCCGGTGCTCATCACGATGGAATCGGGCGGTGCCGGCTCGACGAAATAGAACGCCAGGCCCAGCGCGACCACCACCACCAGGACCGGCCCGACCGTGAGCCACGCGGTGCGCGAAGAAGTGCGTTCGATCATCCGGTACCTATCGTTGCCTCAAGGCAGCGTCCTCGCCACCCGAAAGCCAAGGTCCTTGTATTGCGCCTTGATGTACTTGTAGCGATGGCCCTGGAGCAGGAAAACCGGGGGCAGTTCCAGCCACGATCCACCGCGGAACGCGCGCTCGGTGCAGTCTCCACGCAGCCACGGCGAGCCGTCCTTCGGCAGGTCGCGCCACACCGGCCTCGAGCAGTCCATGGTCCATTCCCAGACGTTTCCCAGCATGTCGTGCAGGCCGAAGGCATTGGGCCGGAACGAACCGACCGGTGCGGTTTCGGCAGAACCGTCGCTGCAGGGCACGTGCTCCCATTCATAGCCGAATTTCTTGTTTGCGGTCAGATCGTGCAGGTTCGCATGCTCACAGACGCGTTCCGCGGGCAGGTCGAAGAATCGCGTCTGCCCCGCCCCCGCCCGCGCAGCGTACTCCCACTCCGCTTCCGACGGCAGTCGATAGGGCTTGCCGGTCTTGTTCGCAAGCCAGTCGACATAGGCTTTCGCCTGCAACCAGTTGACATTGATCACCGGCCGTCGTCCGCGTCCCCAGCCTTCGTCTTTCACTTCCTCGCATTTGCCCTCGGCCACGCACGGCGCCCATTGTTCGAACGTGACCTCGTACTTGCCCAGCGCGAAGGGCCGCGGGAACGTGACCGTCCGGACCGTGCCTTCCCGATAGAAACGGCCCCAGGGTGCGGGTGGCGACCCCATCAGGTAGCTGCCGGCGGGAATCACCACCATCACCGGGCAGGCGTCGCACTCCTGGAATTCGGTGCCCGGCTCGGTAAGGCCCTGCGCCGCGGTCGAAGCGCAGGCGGACAGCAGGGCAACTGCCCCTGCCCTTCGCGCCGCGGTCACCGCGCGGCGGGCGGCTTGCATCATCGTGCAGGGTGGGGTTAAGGTCGGCGATCTGAAATCTGGCATACCGGGAACACTACAGATGAAACTCTGGATCGTCGATTCGCACGCCAAGGACGAGGACATCGAGGCCGGCTGCAAGGCCGCCGCCGCGCTGATCGAATCGCGCGGAATGACCGTCGAGCAGACGTACAACGCCGTGATCAAACGCAGCAGTCGCGAACGCTTCGAGCGCCGTGCGGCGAAAGCCTGGGACGACGCCGAGGACGAAGCCCTGCGCGTCGCCTACCACGGCGCCGAGCCCGAGGACGAACCGGTGCTCGCCCCGGTCGATCCTCCGCACCGGTAATACCGCTTCGCTTTCGGACTTTCGTCCGAGGCCGCCGGTAGCATCCGACGCGCGCGCACGCGGCTCACGGCAGCGTCCGCGCCACGCGAAAACCGAGATCCCTCTGCCGCGCGTTCAAATACTTGTAGCGGTTGCTCTGCCACAGGAACACCGGCGGAAATTCCAGCCATGACCCGCCGCGGTAGGCGCGGTGCATGCAATTGTCGTAGAGCCATGGCGAACCGTCGCTGGGATTTACGCGCCATCTCGGGTTCTCGCAGTCCATCGTCCACTCCCACACGTTGCCCAGCATGTCGTGCAGGCCGAACCGGTTGGGCTTGAAGGAGCCGACCGGCGCGACCTCCGCATGCCCGTCGTCGCAGGGCACGTGTTCCCAGTCGTAGTCCAGTTTCTTCTTTCCGGTCAGATCGTAGAGATTGCCGTACGCGCAGACCTGCTCCGGCGCAATGCCGAGAAAACGCGTCAGCGCGCCGCCCGTACGCCCCGCGTATTCCCACTCGCTCTCGGATGGCAGCCGGTACGGCTTGCCGGTTTTCTGCGCAAGCCACCTGGTATAAGCAAGCGCCTCCCTGAAATTGACGTTGATCACCGGACGGCGACCACGTCCCATGCCTTCGTCGTCGGCCTTGCCGCACTTGCCGTCGCGTGCGCAGGCGTCCCACTCGTCGAAAGTGACCTCATACTTGCCCAGTGCAAACGGCTTCTCGAACGTCACCGACCGCAGGAAGCCTTCATGGTGAAATCGCCCGAATGACGTGGGCGGCGGGCCCATCATGAAGTGGCCCTCTGGAATCACCACCATCACCGGACAGGTGTCGCATTCCTGGAACTCGGTCCCGGGCTCGGGCATCGATTGCGACTGGGCCGGCACGGCGATCGCCTGCCAGAACAACGCAAATCCGGCAGCCATCGCCGCGCCATGCCTGCGTGACACGTTCCGGGCAGGTACAGTACGCAAGTCACTGCATTGCGTCCCGGTTCCGGGCATCGAGTCTCTCCTCCATTGGCGTGCGCGGCTGCACGCTCGTTATCGAACCGGCCCGCGCCGCCCTTCCCGGGCGGGCCATGACCGTCTCCGACAGCAACGATACAGGCAGTCAAAGTTTTCTGTCTCGCAGCCCGATTCTCGCATTTCCGCAGGCATGGACGATAGAATTCGCACTCCCATCCCTCGGAGGCCAGCATGAGTTCCAGGCCGCAGCGCGTTCGCGATCTGATGCAGACCAAAGTGCATACCCTGCAGCGAAACGACCAACTCCAAGTCGCCGATGACCTGATGAAGCAGGAGCGTATCCGCCACCTTCCGGTTCTCGACGAGTACGGTGAGCTGGCCGGTATCCTTTCGCAACGCGATCTTTTCCGCGGAGCGCTACTGCGCGCACTCGGGTACGGCTCCCGCGCCGAGGATCACATGCTGCGCACGGTGGTGGTCAAGGAAGCGATGGTCGCACCGGTGCATACGGTCTCGCCGGACACGCCGCTGCGCGAAGCCGCCGAAAAAATGCTCGCGCACGGCATCGGCTGCCTGCCGGTGGTGGACAACGGCAAACTGGTCGGAATCATTTCGGAGAGCGACATGCTCAGGCTGGTGGCCGAGGCTGACTAGTGGACTGTAACGCGCGAATCCGTAGTGATGCGATGGGTCGGATGACGGTAGACCCACTTCACGGGTTTGGGCGCGAGGTTGTATTGGCGAATGTATCGCATGAGTTTGCGCTTGAGATCGGACACGGAGTTGAAGAC
>DATKEK010000063.1:0-3156 GCA_035512195.1 Burkholderiales bacterium | reverse complement strand
GGACTGCTGACGAAGAAGGTGAACTGGGTGCTCGATGTCGACATCCGGGCGTTCTTCGACTCGATCGATCACGCGTGGCTGATCAAATTCATCGAGCATCGCATCGCGGACCAGCGCATCGTGCGGCTCATCCAGAAGTGGCTGAACGCCGGTGTACTGGAGGATGGGAAGCGCATGCGGATGGAGGAAGGTACGCCGCAAGGCGGCAGTGCATCGCCGCTGCTGGCCAATGTCTACCTTCACTACGCATTCGATCTGTGGGTCCAATCGTGGCGTCGAAAGCGCGCGCACGGCGAGATGATCGTCGTGCGCTATGCTGACGATATCGTGGTCGGGTTCCAGACGAAGTCCGATGCCGAGCGGTTTCGCGTCGAGCTTGCCGAGCGATTGGGCAAGTTCGGCCTGCAACTGCATCCTGAGAAGACCCGCCTGCTGGAGTTCGGGCCGTATGCGGCCGAACGCCGGGCGCGGCGGGGACTCGGCAAGCCCGAGACGTTCAACTTCCTTGGCTTCACGCATATCTGCGCGACCAAGCGAAGCAACGGGCGCTTCACGGTGCTGCGGCAGACGATGCGCAAACGCCTGCAGGCGAAGCTGCGCGAGGTGAAAGCCGAGTTGCGGCGGCGCATGCACGCACCCATCTCTGTGCAGGGGCAATGGCTGAACGCAGTCGTGAGCGGGCACTTCCGCTATTACGGGGTGCCTATGAACACCCCGGCACTGCATGTGTTCCGGTTCCACGCTGCCCGTCTCTGGCATCGCGCGCTGTGTCGGCGCAGCCAGCGCCGACGCGTGAGCTGGGCGCGCATGCGGCGTTTGCTTCAGCGTTGGCTGCCTGTGGCCCGCGTGTGTCATGCCTATCCTTTACGTCGCTTTGGCGTCATCACCTGAGGCAGGAGCCGGATGCGGGAAAGCCGCACGTCCGGATCTGTGGAGGGGGTCATAGGTGACTGTGATTCCTACTCCGACTACCTACGGCAAAGAGGGCGTTGCCGTACCGCCTTGATACGGTCCCGGCACTGAGGTTGGCATCCTGGAGGCGATAAATCCCGTCGAAACGGCTAACCTTTCCCTAAGAAGACGCGCCGGCCGCAGAGGCCACGTCCTCTGGTTACATTGGAGAAATTCGCCATGAGCGCAATCGCCGGAAATGAGGACGTGATGTCGGGGAAAGTGGTCACCATCGGCGAGTGGCAGGCGGAGCCTGCGGTCAACGAGTTGCGCCGCGACGGGCAAACGGTGCGGCTGGAGCCGAAGGTTATGGAGGTGCTGGTTTTTCTCGCCGAGCGGACCGGACAGGTGGTGAGCCGCGATGCTCTGCTGGCGGCGATCTGGCCTGGGGTCGTGGTAGGTGATGACGCACTGACTCAGACAGTCATCAAGCTGCGCAAGGCGTTAGGCGACGACGCGCGGGCTCCGCGTCATATAGAGACCTTTTCCAAGCGCGGATATCGATTGGTCGCGCCGGTGCAGTCGCCGGAGACCCCACCACAAGCGAAAGCTGGCACTGCAGCGGTCGTCCGCGGGCAGAGTCGTTTTGTTTGGCGCGCCACAACAATCGGCGCGTTGCTGGTCCTCCTGCTTGCTGCCGGATATCTCTTTTATGCAGCGCCACAACGCAATGAGTTGCCGGTTAAGGTAACCGGTGGTGTCGCGGCCGCGGGCGGAGAGCGGTCTGAGGAGCACCCGACGGTCACCGTCACGTCGTTCGCGACCATCAACGATGACAGACAGCACGCGTACCTCGCCCAAGGCATTGCCGCGGATCTGACGACGGATCTTTCCAGACATGCCGGATTGCGCATCATTACTGCGCCCAAGGCCGGACAGGCCGAAGAGAGGAAGATGCCTGCTGCGCGATACGTCGTCTCAGGCGATCTGCAGCACGCATCAGGTCAGCTCAAGATCAACGTGCGTCTGGTCGATACTGCCACGCGCCAGGTAATCTGGTCGGAGCGCTACGAGAGGCGCTTCAGTGAGATGTTTGCGATCCAGGAACAGATTGTCGAACGACTGGTGCACGCCCTGCCGGTACAGGTAAGCGAGGCGGAACGTAAGCGGCGCGCAGGCCGATACACGCGCAACCTGGAAGCTTACGATCACTTTCTGCGCGGCCAGGCGGCCTTGCAGGCGCGTGATCGATCCGAGAACGCGAAGGCGCGTGAGATGTATCGCGCCGCTCTCGATCTCGACCCGACGTTTGCACGTGCTTATGCGGGCCTTGCTCAGACTTTCGCGGCGGACTATCGAAATCAGTGGACCGATAATCCCGAGCAGGCGTTAACCAAGGCATTGGAATTGGCCAAGACTGCTCTCAAGATCAACCCCGAACTGCCGGAAGTGTACTGGGTGCTCGCATACGTGAGCTCAGTGCGACATCGCCACAAGGAAGCGATCGGGTATTTGAACGAGGCGATTTCCCTCGATCGGTCCTATGCTGACGCGTATGCCTTGTTGGGCGGCATTTACACCTACATCGGAAAGCCAGCGGAATCGGTGCCATTGTTACGCACCGCAATTCGGCTCCATCCGGAGGCAGGGCACCTGTATTTCATGCTGCTGGGACGCGCCTATCTCTTTCTTGACGACCCGGAGCAGGCGGCGATCAATCTACGCGAGGCGGTGGAGCGCAATCCGGCCAATCTGGAAACCCATGTCTATCTTGCCGCCACCTCCATTGTCGCCGGCGACCGGGAGACCGCGGGCTGGGAAACAGAAGAAATACGCTCGCTACAGCCGGACTTCTCCACGAGCAAATGGCTGCAGAATTATCCGATGGTAGACGCTTCCCAGAAACGCCGGCTCACAGCGCTGCTCGGAGAACTCGGACTGTAAGGACCACCGCAAAAAACCATCTCACGTTGGAGGCGCGGCCGCTCGCTATGGTCGCCGGACGAGCGGTTAGTGTCACGCCACGTGGTCAGGACGCGCGCCTGTAGTCTCCGGGTACTCCGAGTCTCGATCCGACAGATTTCAGGAGACAAATTGTGCGTCGGAAAACGCTTTTGTAGATCGTCATGTGGCGAGTGACTTTTCATCGAAGCTGCGTCCGAATTCGATTTCCAATTGTCTCGACAGTGTGGAGACAATTCGACCGGGTGTTTCGTAATAGCACGGACAATGCTGCCGTCACATGCACCGCATGCGCACTGTACT
>DATKEK010000062.1:0-5460 GCA_035512195.1 Burkholderiales bacterium | reverse complement strand
TAGCCTCGAAGTGGACTGCGTCGACATGAATTCTCCGAGAACGAGTACGCTCAAGCAATACTGCAAGCGGGTAATTCAATGTGGCACGGCTCGGGAGGGGTGATGAATATAGACCGCATCGACCACGTGGTGCTGACTGTTGCGGATATCGACGCGACCGTCGCGTTCTACACGAAGGTACTGGGAATGCAGGCGCAGAGTTTCGCGGGCGGGCGACGCGCGCTGACGTTCGGCCGCCAGAAGATCAATCTGCACCAGCAGGGGAAGGAATTCGAACCGAAGTCGCATCGCCCGACGCCCGGTTCGGGCGATTTGTGCTTCATCGCAGCCACGCCGCTGGACGAGGTCGTGGCGCACCTGAAAGCCTGCGGCGTGGAAATCCTCGAAGGTCCGGTCGCGCGCACCGGGGCAATCGGCACCCTGCGTTCGGTGTACTTCCGCGATCCGGACCTGAATCTGATCGAAGTGTCGAACTACGCGGACGTGTAATCGGCGGCACGTGCCGGCTCGATGTCGAGCGTGGTCACCCGGCGCAGCTCGCGCCGGTGGCTCGCGTCGTCGAACGGCCGCGCACGGTGCATGGTCGCGAGGTTGTCCCAGATCACGAGATCCCCCGGCCGCCAGGCGTGGCGGTAGACGAACTGCGGCTGCGTGGAATGCTCCACCAGGTCGCGCAGCAACAGGCGCCCCTCCGGAACCGGCCAGTCCACGATGCGCGATGCGTGCGACGCAAGATAGAGCGAACGCCGGCCGGTGCGCGGGTTGGTGCGTACGAGAGGCTGAATCGCGCCTTTCAGCCGGTCGAGCTCGTCGTCTGCAAACTCGAACCCGAGTGTTTCGCGCGAGTATGCGATCGAATGGTGCGCGCGCAGTCCCTCGATCCGTACGCGGGTTTCGGCATCGAGCGCGTCGTACGCGGAACGCATGTCGGCGTACTCGGTATCTGCGCTCACCGCGGGGACCATGCGCGCGAACAGCATCGAGTAGCGCCCCGGCGGATCCTGGAATGAAGCATCGGTGTGCCACAGCCGGTTGCCGAGCGCGTACATGCGCCTGCGATCCTGCGACTGCAGGATCTCGCCATTCTCGTCGAGATTCGAGATGTCGGTGAGCGCCTCGTTGCCGAAACGGTTTTTGCCGATCACCGCAGCGCCGGTGTTGGCGTGCAGCACGCCGTCGAAGCGCTGCGCAAATGCGAGCTGCTCTTCGTCGGTGAAAGCCTGGCCGGGAAACACCAGCACGCCATGGGCGTCCATTCCTGCGCGGATTTCGTCGAGCGTGGCGCGATCGTGCACCGACCGGAGGTCGATCGGGCTTGCCTCGGAGGCAAACTGCGGCGTGAGACGTCGAAAGGTCAGGGGCATGGGGCCTCCCCGCGAACGGACTGCTACGCCCGCAAGCTTATGCCCAACACGCTGGTTTTGGAAGGCCGCTGCGCAGGCAAAAGGGGGCGGCTCCGGAACTCGCGCGTTCATCTGCGTTCCGAATGACATGTCGGGATACCCGACAGCCACAGGAGGGAAAAACATCATGAATACCCGTTTGAACTTTCGCTATCTGCTGCCGCTATCGGCACTCGCGGTGCTGGGGCTGTCCGGTTGCGGCGAGAAAGCGGTCGAGGTGGCCGATCTTTCCGTTGTGACGAAGCAGGTCATCGTTACCGAGGCGGCGCCGGAGGCGATCGGTCCTTATTCACAGGCAGTACGCTTCGGCGAGCAGCTGTTCCTCGCGGGCCAGATCGCAATCGATCCCGCGACCGGCGCGATGATCGCGGGGCCGATCGAGGATCAGACCAGACAGGTTCTGGAGAACCTGAAAGCCGTGCTGGAAGCCGGCGGCATGACGATGGCAGACGTGGTGTCCACCACGGTTTATCTCAAGAATCTGGCCGACTTCGCGAAAATGAACGCGATCTACGCCGAGTACTTCAGCGCCGATTCGCCCGCGCGTGCGACCGTGGAAGTCTCACGCCTGCCGCTCGATGCACTGATCGAGATTTCCGCGATTGCCGCGAAACAGGGTTGGGAGGAATCGCTGCGCTAGGCGCGCACGCCCATGCGCCGCTCCTTTGCACGTACGAGTGCGCTGATGGTTTCGTTGTAAGGCGCCGACAGGCCCGCTGCAATTGCGGCGGGTGGGATCGCGCCGTTGATGGCGTCGATCTCGGACGCGCGTCCCGCCATGTGGTCGAGCAGCATGGAGGGGCGAGCGTTCGGAATCTTGTTGCCGAAGTCGCGCACATAGGCAACGGGATCGTCGAAGTCCAGGCGGATATTGCGCGCTTTCGCGACCTTGTAAGCTTCGGTCGCGCAGGTCGATGCGACCAGCCACGTATCGGGATCGTTCATCACCTCGGCGATGGTGCGCTCGGTCAACGCGCAGGTGCCGGAATAGCAGACATTGCAGATCAGCTTTTCCCACACCAGCTGCTGGATGTCGTCGAAACACTTCACGCGCAACCCGCCCGAGCGCCACACTTCGGCGACGCGTTCCAGCCGCGGCGTGACCGGTCCGTCGAACTCGCCCAGGCGCACCAGCTCCATGCCGTTGTGGTGCGCGTGCCCCGGCGCCCTGATCGAGGCGCCGAAACCGCCGACGACGCCGACCATGACGCTTTTCCTGCCAAGCACCTGTGCCGCGGTCTCGGGTCCGCCGAGACCGTTCTGGATCGACAGCACGACCGTGTCAGGGCCGAGCAATGGCTTCGCCGATTCGGCTGCCTGCGCTACATGCATCGCCTTGGTGGCGAGGATCACCAGATCGCACACGCCGGCGTCGCGTGCATCGGTCGTTGCGTGAATCCGTACGGTGCGATCGCCGGATACGCCTTCCAGCCGCAGGCCGTTTGCGCGGATGGCATCGACATGCGCCCGCCAGGTGTCGATTGCCCAAACCTCGTGATCCGCGGCGGCGAGCAGCGCCGCGTACACCGAGCCCATGGCGCCGGCGCCGACGATTGCGACTTTCATTCCCATCTCACTTTCGATCGTGTGTTCAGGGTTTCTGCGTGGTGAGAAACCTGAGCCGCTCCGCCAGCCCCTTCAGCAGTGAAACCGCGAATCCGGGTTTGCTCCTGATTAATGTCAGGAAATCGTTGCGGTTCAGGGTGAGCAACAGGCAGCGGGTCTCCGCGATCGCGCTGGCAGCCCGCCTGGACTGATCCACCAGGGCCATTTCGCCGAACACGCCGCCCTGTCCGACTCTTTCCACCACGTTCGACTGGATCCAGATCGCAACCCGGCCTTCGAGTACGACGTACATGAACACGCCGCCCTGGCCTTCTTCCATGATGACACGGTCCGGAAGAACTTCCTGCCGCGGACGTTCGCGCATCGCGCCGGCAAGTTCCTCGAGCATCTTCTTGTCGAACACCCGCACTTCGTCCCGCTCCCGCGCGTCGGGCAGCGTGCGCGTCATCTTCATCATGGTGGCGGTGAGCCGCAGACGGTTGATGATGATGCTCATCATCATCAGCGCGAACTCGGGGGCTTTCTGGATCGCCTGCTGAAACTGCCCGAGATCCAGGGAAATCGCGCGGCAGTCGGTGCGCGCCATCGCGGACGCGCTGCGCGGGTGACCGGTCAGGGCCGCGAGTTCGCCGAAGATCTCGCCGGCCTTGATGACGTCGATAGATTTTGTTCCCCGCAACAGCCCGACTTCGCCCTCGACCAGCAGATACATTCTGTCGCTGTCCTGGCCTTCGATGAAGAAAGGCTTGCCCCGCGCGATGGTTTCCAGCCTGCCCAGAGGCTCGAAGCAGGCCCTGGCGACCGCCGGGTCGTAGATGTCGCTGCGGATCGTGGGCTGGGTGAAATCGAGATCTTCCATGTCCGGTTCCGGAGACTATGGGGCGGAATGTTAGCGCAAGCCGGGTGCACGCGGACTTTCTGCATCCACCTGTCCGTTGCCGGCCTTGAACTCCACCGCTGCGGGCGAGGATAATCGCAGTTCACGGAAAGCCGCGCACCAACCGTGCAGCCCCCGCTCTGCAATCTGAAACCTGAAACCATGTCCACGCCAATGACCTTCTGCAGAATCTGCCCCATCTACGCAGTCATGCTGCTGTTGCCCGCTTCGCCGCTGCAGGCAGACGACCTGAAGCCTGAAGTGGTCGTGCGCTGCATACACGACATGGGAGAGTGGGGAACCGAGATGACCAAGCGGTGCATAGAGGACGATCTGGCCGCAGCCGCGGCACTGCAGGCTTATCCGGAGCAGCACAGTGAGATCGTCGCCCGCTGCACCAAGCGGATGCAGCGGCGCGGATGGGAGACGGTGAAACTGTGCGCCGACAGGGACATCGCAGCCGAGGCCGCGCTTGCGCAATACCCCGGGGAGCACAAAGCCACGATCGACGAGTGCTTGAGAGATGTGGGAAACCGCGGACCTGATCGGGTTAAGTCATGCGTGGACCGGCGCATCGGCGCCGCAGCGTCTTCCGAACGCGAGTGATCGATCGGGCGCCGAAGGCCGCGTTCTCCCGCGCAGCTTTTTCGGGGCACGCCGACGGCATACCGCCGCGCATCGCTCTGATCGACGGAACCAATCCGGCATCCAGCTTGCCTGCCCATTCATGATCGGTATCGTTCTTCCCATCTTCGCGCTGTTCCTGAGTCTGGTGCTGCTGGTCAGTGGCAACGCAATGCTCGGCACGCTGCTTGCCGTCCGACTCGAGATCGAGGGCTTTCGCGCCGCGCTTTCCGGACTCGTGCTCGCCTGCTATGCCGTCGGTTTCGTGCTCGGCACCATGTATGGAATGCGAGTCATTCAGCGGGTAGGCCATATCCGGGCTTTTGCCGCGTTAGGCGCAGTGACGTGCGCGGCGATACTCATGCATCCGCTGTACGTCGGGAGCGATGTCTGGATGGTGCTGCGCCTGGTGGTGGGGTTCTGTGTCGCCGGACTGATGCTGATCACCGAAAGCTGGGTAAACGCGATCGCAACGACACAGACGCGCGGAATGCTGCTGGGCGTTTACCTGGTGCTGTTCTATCTGGCCGCTGCTTCGGGCCAGTTCATGATCGCGGCCGGGGATCCGGCCAACTTTCCGCTCTATAGCGTCGCTGCGATCCTGGTGGCGCTGTCGCTGCTGCCGCTGCTCCTCACGCGCACGGTGGCGCCGGAGCTGCATGAAGTGGAGCGACTGGGCCTGCGCGAACTCTATGACGCCGCACCGCTCGGGATCATAGGCGGAATCGTCAGCGGTGCCGCGATGAGCGCGTTCACCGCTATGGGCCCAATCTATGCAACTCGCGTCGGGCTCGAGATCACGCAGCTGTCGCTGTTCATGGGCATCGGCGTGCTGAGCGCGATGCTGTTCCAGATGCCGGTCGGTTTTCTTTCGGACCGCTTTCCCCGCAGCCGGGTGGTGTTCGGACTGGCCTTCGCAGGTCTGGCGGCGGCGCTGCTCGCGACCGTTGCCGCAAAGACTTCGACGATCGCGCTGTTTGTCACGACCGG
>DATKEK010000061.1:0-15207 GCA_035512195.1 Burkholderiales bacterium | reverse complement strand
AACCGGTTTGCGCTGGGTCATCTGCTATCGCGCTCCGGCCAGGGAGGGAAGGGAAACGGAGAGAACTGCCAAGGGCCTACGCCTGGTGCAGGGGCACATCTGCGCTCCTTATCGGGGTTATAGAAGTAATCAGAGCTGTTTCACGAAATCGAGCACCTCCCGGGCGTGGCCCGGCACTTTCACGCCGCGCCATTCCTTGCGCATCACGCCCCCGGAATCGATGACAAACGTGCTGCGTTCGACGCCGCGCACCTGTCTGCCATACATGTTCTTCATCTTGATGACACCGAACATCTGGCACAGCGCTTCATCGGCGTCCGACAGCAGATCGAAGGGAAACCCCATCTTGGCCTTGAAGCCCTCATGGGATCTGACGCTGTCGCGCGACACGCCCAGGACGGTGCAGCCGAGCTTGCGGAAGTCCGAGTGCAGGTCGGCGAACTGCCGCCCTTCATCCGTGCATCCGGGGGTGTTGTCCTGTGGGTAGAAGTAAAGAACCAGCGGGCGGCCGAGCGCGGCGGAGAGCCTGAATCTCTTGTCTCCCGTCGAGGGAAGCTCGAAATCGGGAACCTTCAGATTGACTAGCGACGGTTGCATCTTTCCCGGCGAATTTGATCGGAAATCCGCGCCGGTTGCAAGTGGCGTCAATTACGTCAGGCGAGAAACGGTCGCCCTTGCGCGGCAACCGTCCCGACGCCGTGCGGTAGCTCCCGGACGGTGATCTCATGCCGCGGCAGTTCGCCCGCGGGCAGCCCGTCTACATAGTCCCGCAGCGAGACGATCTCGTAACCCTGGCCGCGCCAGCGCGCAAGCAGGCCTTCGAACGCATCGGCGAACCCGATTCCCTCCAGGTCGGCGCGTGCCGAATAGACATGTCCGGTGGCGCGTGGAGCGGCGGTGATATCCAGCAGGCGTTCCACCGCAACGCCGAGCGGCGCCTCGGCATTCAATTCTGCCAGCGTCGGCAGCGTGGTCGGCAGCTGCGGGCAGGCCACGATCTCGGCGCGGCAGATGGGAACGAAGGGCTGCTCGCCGCGCGTGTCCGAAGCGTAGTCGTAGCCCAGGCGCTGGGTCAGGCGCAGGGAATCGCGGTTGACCTGCCAGCCGGACGCACCGTGCGCGCGGGGCGCCTCGCCGAATACCGACTCGAAGCGTGCTCTGGCGGTGTGCATCTGGGCGCGGGTCCATTCCGCGGTCTCGCCGGCAGCGCGTGCGCGCCATTGGACGTGATCGTGCGCCAGCACACCGACCTCGAAGCCTTCGTCGCGGACCGCGCGCAGCAATGGCGCGAAAATCTTTGACGACAGGTCGGGCGCGCGCAGCAGCGTCCCGCACAGCAGGGTGCCGAAGCCGTAGCGCCGGATTGCGCGAATCGGGCGCATGCGCCCTTCGATCGGCTGACCGATCAGGCGTCCGGCCATGCGGCCGGTGCGGTCCGGGCCGAGCGCGAACAGGAAAGTGCCGCCGGCGTCCGCCGACTTCAGCATGTCGATCAATCGCGGCACGCCGCGTGCGAGCGCGCGGGCGGTCGATACTTCAATGCGCAGGGCGAGCTTCATGGTCAGCGTTCAACGGTCAAAGTGCGATCGAGGCGGGTGCGTGGCGCGCATTGCGCAGCGAGTCGACCAGTCTGTGTGCGGCGAGCTCGAACTCGCCCGATTCCGCGGTGGATATCTCAAGCACGGTCGCCTCAGACAGAAGCGGATAGTGCGCGAGTGTCGATTTGCGATACGCGGGATCGTAATGATCCCGCAATATTTCCTCCACGAACTCCGGCCAGTCGTGCTGCGCGATCAGGGTCTTCCAGCGGGCAATGCGTTCGCGTCCGTGCAGGGCGATCAGATGATCGAGCCTCGCTTCAAGAGCAGCGCTGTCTCGCACGAAATGCGCGTACTCGCGCAGCAGAAGCGCAACGCGTGCCGGCATCGCGGTGCGCACCAGCACACAGCGCGAACGCCACATTGCCGCGATCAGCGATTCCGGCACGCGCAGGTTGCCGATCTTCTTGCTCTCGGCTTCGACGAACACCGGCCGCATGGGATCGAAACATCGCAGCTTCGACCACAGCCGGCTCTCGAACATCTTTTGCGAAGGCTGTGGTTCCCCCGGCATGTCGCCCAAGACCGAGCCGCGATGCGCGGCCAGCGCCTCCAGATCGAGTACCTGCCCGCCGGCATCGGCGACCGCATGCAGCAGCGCGCTCTTGCCCGAACCGGTGAGTCCGCACACGACGCGAAAATCGAAGCGCGGTGCGAGCGCATCCGTTTCCGCCACGACGTGACGCCGGTAAGCCTTGTAGCCGCCGGCAAGGCGCTTCGCGTCCCAGCCGACCTGGCGCATGACAATGGCCATTGCGCCGCTGCGCTGGCCGCCGCGCCAGCAGTAGATCAGCGGCCGCCAGCGTTTCGGACGGTCGGCGAAGCGCTGTTCCAGGTGCCGCGCAATATTGCGCGCAACCAGCGCCGCGCCGGCTTTCTTTGCCTTGAAGGGAGAGTCCTGCACGTACATCGTACCGATGCGCTCGCGCTCGTCGTCATCCAGCACGGGGCAGTTGACCGAGCCCGGCACATGGTCGTGCGCGAACTCGGACGGCGAGCGCACGTCCACGATCTCGTCAAATTCGAACAGTTGTGCTACGGTGGCGACGTCTTGAGTCATTCCCAGTGCCGGAGCCGGTTTCTCCGCGCCACGGCCAGACAAGTTCCTAGTCTACAACGAAGCACGTAACCGGCAGTCCCGCCGGGTTGCAGCCAATCCATGCAAATCAAACTGACCGAATATGCGCACGGCGGCGGGTGCGGATGCAAGATTGCGCCCGGACTGCTGACACAGATTCTCGCGGACATGCCGGCCGGGCGTTCTTTCCCGGGCCTGCTGGTCGGCATCGAGAACGGCGACGATGCCGCGGTGTACCGGCTGAACGATGAACAGGCGCTGGTCGCGACCACTGATTTTTTCATGCCGGTGGTGGATGACGCTTGGGACTTCGGACGGATCGCTGCCACCAACGCGCTGTCGGACGTGTATGCGATGGGCGCAACCCCTATCCTCGCGCTGGCAGTGGTCGGCATGCCGGTCGGCAAGCTGCCGGTGGGAACCATCCGCGCGATTCTCGCCGGCGGCGAATCGGTGTGCGCAGAGGTCGGTATACCGGTGGCAGGCGGGCATTCGATCGATTCGCCCGAGCCGATCTATGGCCTGGTTGCGCTGGGGTTGGTGCATCCGGACCGGGTCAAGCGCAACGATCGTGCACAGGCGGGCGATGTTCTGGTGCTCGGCAAGCCGCTCGGCGTAGGCATTCTTTCCGCGGCACTGAAGAAGGGCAGACTCGATGCAGCCGGCTACCGCGAAATGCTGGACAGCACCACGCGGTTGAACCGGCCCGGCGTGCCGCTGTCGGCGATGCCGGGCGTGCACGCGCTGACGGATGTCACCGGCTTTGGTCTGCTCGGGCACCTGCTGGAGATCTGCCGCGGATCGAAGTTGTCGGCTGAACTGGTGTTCGACGATCTCCCTCTCATGGCATCTGCGGTGGCGCTCGCGCGGGAAGGTATCTACACCGGCGCTTCCACGCGCAACTGGGAAAGCTACGGCGAGAAAGTGCAGCTTCCCGCGGGTCTGCAGGACTGGAAGAAGAACCTGTTGAGCGATCCGCAGACCAGCGGCGGGCTGCTGGTCGCGTGCGCGCCGGAATCCGAGGCGGAAGTGCTGCGCGTGTTCCGCGAAGGCGGCTTCGACGATGCGAGGCGCATCGGCATGCTCGGAGCGGGAGCGCCGCGCGTCACCGTGCGCTGACGCCGTGGCGGGAATGCAGCAAATCAATGCATGGATGGCCTGATCAGCAACGGCTCCAGGTGGCGGTAGATATTGTCCAGCACCAGCGGTTGCGCTTCAAGATTCGGGTGTATGCCGTCATCCTGGAACAGCGCCCGGTTTCCGGCGAACCCGTCCAGCATGAAAGGAACCAGTGCTACTTCATGCTGTCTAGCCACCTCGGGAAACGAGGCGTAGAACCCGCTGGTGTAATCGGGGCCGTAATTAGGGGGAATCTCCATGCCGACCACCAGCACTTTCGCGCCGCTGCGTTTGCTGATTCCAACGATGGTAGAGAGGTTGCGGCGAATGTCGGCAACGCGAGCGCCGCGCAGTCCGTCGTTTGCGCCGAGCTGAACGATGACGATTTCAGGTTTGTGCTTGCGCAGTGTGTTTTCGATCCGGTTTTTTCCCCCGACCGTGGTTTCGCCGCTGATGCTTGCATTCACCACCCGGTAGTCGTAGCCGTCCTCGACCAGCTTGCGCTCCAGCAGCGTGACCCAGCGGTTGCGCTGGGGCAGACCGAAACCGGCGGACAGGCTGTCGCCGAATACCAGGATGGCAGGCTTGGCCTGTGCGGGCAGCGCCGCAAAGGCGAGAAGGATCAGGAAAGAGAGTCTGAAGAACATGGCTGAAGAAAACCCGTCGTCAATTGTGCGTGCGTCCGGTCTGACCAAGCAGGTGTCGACCGGTTCGCATTCTCTCACCATTCTCGAAGACGTCTCGCTGTCCATCGAACCCGGAGAGGCTGTCGCGATACTCGGGGCATCCGGTTCGGGCAAGACCACACTGCTGGCGCTGCTCGCGGGACTGGACGTGCCAAGCTCCGGCAAGGTCTTCATCGACGGGCAGGAACTGTTTGCGCTGGATGAAGACGGCCGCGCGCGGCTACGCCGCAACCGGGTCGGCTTCGTGTTTCAAACGTTCCAGCTTCTGCCGGCGTTGACCGCGCTGGAGAACGTCATGCTGCCGCTGGAGCTGGCGGGGCACGACCGGGCGCGCGAACGCGCGGAGAGGATCCTGCGCCGGGTTGGGCTCGGCGAACGCCTGGATCACTACCCGAGACAGCTTTCCGGTGGCGAGGAGCAGCGCGTCGCGGTCGCGCGGGCGTTTGCATCCGAGCCGCAACTGGTGTTTGCCGACGAGCCGACCGGCAACCTGGACGCCGCTACCGGTGCGGAGATCATCGCGCTGATGTTCGAACTCAATCGCGAAAAGCGCACCACGCTGCTGCTGGTGACGCATGACGAGTCGCTCGCCAGTCTTTGTCCGCGGCGCCTGCGGTTGTCCGCTGGCCGGATGCAGGTCGATGCAGCGGCCTGAGCGCCTGACGCCGCTCGGCGTGGTGCGCCTGTCGTGGCGCATGCTGTTGCGCGACTGGCGCGCCGGCGAACTGCGAGTGCTGGCCGCGGCGTTGGTGATTGCAGTGGCGAGCCTGACCACGGTGGCGTTCTTCGCCGACCGCGTCGGACGCACCATAGAACGCGAGGCGAACCAGCTGCTCGGTGCCGACCTCGTGGTGGTATCCCGTGAGCCGATCGGTGCCGAATTAGAGGTCGAGGCACAACGTCTCGGGCTGGCAACGACCACTGCCGTGCGGTTCCCGAGCATGGTGCAGTTTGCGGATGAGTCGCTGCTGACCGAAGTCAAGGCAGTGGAAGCGGGCTATCCGCTGCGTGGAAAGTTGCTCATCCGCTTGCAGATCGATGCGCCCGACTTCGAGCCGGGAGCAATCCCGCAAGCGGGAGCCGTGTGGGTGGACGACCGGCTGCTGCGCCGGTTGGGCCTGAACATCGGCGACCGGATCAGGCTCGGCACGCAAAGTTTTGCGGTGGCGGCGATGGTGAGCGAGGAGCCGGAATCGAGCGCGGGATTTCTCAACCTGGGGCCACGGCTGATGATGAACCGGGCCGACCTCGAGTCGACCGGACTGATCGGATACGGCAGTCGGGTGAACTACCGGCTGTTCGTCGCCGGTGACGAACAGCCGCTGGCGGCCTTCCGCAATACCGCGGAATCGCGCATCGTGCCCGGGCAGCGGCTGGAAAGCATCCGCGACGCGCGGCCCGAGATCAACTCTGCGATGGATCGCGCCGAGCGTTTCCTGCGGCTGTCGGCACTGCTCACGGTCATTCTGGCCGGTGTTGCGGTCGCGCTCGCCGCGCGCAGACATCTGCAGCGGCATCTCGATGCCTGTGCAGTCATGCGCTGCCTGGGGGCAACCCAGGAACTGATTCTCGGGTTGCATGCATTGCAGTTCGCTATTGCCGGCCTGATCGCCTCCGCTATCGGCTGCGCGGCGGGGTTCGTCTGCCAGTACGCGCTCGCCGCAGTGCTGGCCCCGGTAGTGGGTGTCGAACTGCCGCCGCCGGGCTGGCTGCCGGTGGCGCAGGGATTCACCGCCGGCTTCGTACTGCTGCTCGGGTTCGCCTTGCCGCCGCTGATCGCACTGCGCCGCGTGCCCACGCTGCGGGTCCTGCGCCGGGATATCGGCACCCCGGACACGGTCGGCTGGTCCGCGTATCTGCTCGGCAGCGTGGCAATGGCCGGGCTGATTCTCTGGCAGGCGCAGGAGACCCGGCTCGGCCTTTACATGCTGGGCGGCGTGCTCGGCACCATGGCGGTGTCGGCCCTGGTGACGGTGACTGCGATCTGGTTGCTGGCGAAGGTGGTTTCGCGCGCCGGATTCAGCTGGCGCTTCGGTCTGGCAAACCTGCGCCGGCGCACGATGGGTAGCGTGATCCAGGTGATCGCGCTCGGCCTCGGCCTGATGGCGCTGATCCTGCTCACGCTGGTGCGCGGCGACCTGCTGGCGAGCTGGCAGGGCAGCCTGCCGCCGGACGCGCCGAATCGCTTCCTGGTCAATATCGAGTCCGACCAGACTGACGCGGTCGGCGAGTTCTTCCAGGCGCGCGGGCTCGCCGCGCCGCGGCTGTATCCGATGGTGCGCGGCCGACTGGTGGAGATCAATGGGCGCGAGGTCTCGTCGCGCGATTATGTCGATGATCGCGCGCGCAGGCTGATCGACCGCGAATTCAACCTGTCCTGGGCGGCCGACATGCAGCCGGACAACGTGATTGTTTCCGGCCGGTGGTTCGGTTCGGAGGACGCAGGGCGCAACGCAGTTTCGGTCGAGGAGGGCATTGCGCAGACGCTAGGCATGAAACTCGGCGATCGGCTGACCTACGACGTCGCCGGTGTGCGCCTGGAAACCGAGATCACCTCGCTGCGGCGGGTGGAATGGGATTCGTTCCGGGTGAACTTCTTCGTGGTCGCGCCGCCGGGCGTGCTCGACGATTATCCAGCCAGCTACGTCACCAGCTTCCATCTGCCGGCCGAGCGCAGCGTGCTGATGGATGAGATCGTCCGCAGCTTTCCCAACCTTCTGGTGATCGACGTGGCAGCGATCCTGGCACAAGTGCAGCGGATGATGGACCAGGTGGTGAGGGCGGTCGAGTTTGTGTTTCTGTTCAGCCTCGCCGCCGGACTGCTGGTGCTGTTCGCGGCGGTGAGTGCGACCCATGACGAACGGGTGTTCGACGCCGCGGTGATGCGCACGCTCGGTGCGGCGGCTTCCCAGTTACGCGCGGTGCAGATCGCGGAATTTCTGTTCATCGGCGCACTCGCCGGCCTGCTTGCCGCGCTCGGCGCCACCGGCATTGGCTGGGTACTGGCGCACAAGGTGCTGACCGTGCCCTATGCGATCAACCCGGCGGTGTGGCTGGTCGGCCTCGCAGTCGGCGCGGCCGGCGTCACGATCGCCGGTCTGCTGGGAACCGCGAAGGTACTGAAGACACCCCCGATGCAGGTCTTCCGTACTGCGGGTTGAGGATAATCTGCCGCGGTCGCTACGCTCCCTCGCAATGACTGCTTCGTGTCTTCGTGTTTCGCTCGACTGTTTATACGTCCGCTAGCGTCTGACCACCCCGCGGTCGCGCCAGCCGACGTCGCCGCAGAGGACGTGCAGGTCTCCATTCAGCAGGGTGCCGATGGATACCGTGATGCACTGGTTGGCGCCGGCGATGGACAGGTAGGGGCGGGTGACCTGCACGCGGCCGGGATGGTCGAGCGCACGCCGGAAATAAAATCGGCGCGACCAGTTCGCGCCTTTCGCGTTCGCCAATGGCAGGTAACGCATGTCCGCCACGTGCGGGTGTTGCGGATTGACCATGTTGTCGCCGATCTGGCGGCCGTCCCCGTCCAGCAGATAGCAGCGTTCCGAGCCGGGCAGTTCCAGAAAGCCGGAGGTGGCGCGGTCCAGCGGGATGCCGGATTCGAGCAGGCTGGCGGCGTAGCCGATGGCGTTGCGGTAAGGCGCGATTTCGTGTCGTACCGTGTTCACTTCGGGCAGCGTCACCTCCCGGAAGTCCAGCCAGAGTTTGTCGAACAGCATCCGGTCGGCGCGGGTATCCGGCAACGTTGCCTGCGGGCGCGCGAAAAAGAACCCCTGGACGAAATCCGCATCGGCATCCATCGCGATCAGCGCTTCGCTGGCGGTTTCGATGCCTTCCATCAGTACCATCGACCCGGCCTCGTGCAGCAGCGAAACCATCACCGGCATCATGCGCCGGATACGCGCATTGTTGCCGGCCTGGGTGATCATCGAGAGATCGAGCTTGACGATGTCGGGCTGCAGCGTCCAGATGCGGTCGAAGTTCGAATGGCCGGCGCCGAAGTCGTCAAGCGCAATCAGAAAGCCACGCTCCCGATAGTATCGCACCGCCTCCGTCAACCGGACTTCGTCGGTCACGCTCTGTTCGAGCACCTCGATCACGATCCGGTGGCTGGGGAAGCCAACGGCCTGCAGCAGGCGCTGGAAGAAGTCGTCGTTGTGGCTGCTTTCCAGGAACACCTCGGCATTCACGTTGACGAACAGCCAGCTGTCGGTTTGGCCGAACGGGATGAAATTCTGCAAGTGCACCGCCCGCGCCAGCCGGTCGAGCAGTTGAATGTCTGCGAAATCGCGGGAGTGCCGGAAGGCATCCAGCGGAGAGACCGGACGGCCGGCAGCGTCGACCGGTCGCAGCAGCGCCTCGCAACCGACCCGGCGACTGTGGGCCACGCTGAAGATCGGCTGGAAATGACTGGAGAGGGTAAGGGTCTTGAAACTGCCGGTCGTATGCCCGGATTCGGTGCGGGTCATGGACAGGACGGCTTCAGGGGTGCGGGCGCCCGGCGCCGTTTGTTGGTTCATGTCATCCACGGGAGTGAATCCGCGGGCGATTATAGGGTCAAAGGTGGTCGCGGAAACCCTTGCACGTGGTAGACTTCGCGACCTTTTTTGCCCCTCGGAACGAAACCGAGCGCAATCCATAATCATGCGAACCAATATACGAAACATCGCCATCATCGCCCACGTCGACCACGGCAAGACCACGCTGGTAGACAAGCTGCTCCGCCAAGCAGGGACTTTTGCCGCCCACCAGCACATGACCGAGCGGGTGATGGACTCGAACGACCTGGAGAAGGAACGCGGCATCACCATCCTGGCGAAGAACTGCGCCGTCCAGTACGAGGGCACCCACATCAATATCGTGGACACGCCCGGTCACGCCGATTTCGGCGGTGAAGTCGAGCGCGTACTGTCGATGGTGGACGGCGTGTTGCTGCTGGTGGACGCGGTCGACGGACCGATGCCGCAGACGCGCTTCGTCACGCGCAAGGCGCTGGCGCTCGGACTGAAACCGATCGTGGTGGTCAACAAGGTGGACCGGCCGGGCGCGCGTCCGGACTGGGCGGTGAATCACACCTTCGACCTGTTCGACAAGCTGGGTGCGACCGAGGAACAGCTCGACTTTCCGATCATTTATGCGTCGGCGCTGCAGGGCTGGGCCACGCTCGAATCCGGCGCGCAGGGCGAGGACATGCGCCCGCTGTTCGACGCCATCCTGCGCCACGTACCGGTGCGCGATGCCGACCCGGAAGGCCCGCTGCAGATGCAGATCTGTTCGCTCGACTATTCCAGCTTCGTCGGGCGCATCGGCGTCGGCCGCGTGGCACGCGGACGCATCCGTTCCGGCCAGCAGGTGGTGGTGATGAACGGCCCGGATTCCGAGCCGAAAGTCGCCAAGGTGAACCAGGTACTGGTTTTCAAGGGCCTGGAGCGCACCGTGGTCGAGCAGGCGGAGGCCGGCGACATCGTGCTGATTAACGGCATCGACGAGGTCGGTATCGGCGTCACCCTGTGCGACCCGGCCAATCCGGACGCGCTGCCGCTGCTCAAGGTGGACGAGCCCACCCTGACCATGAATTTCATGGTCAATACTTCGCCCCTCGCCGGGCGCGAGGGAAAATACGTCACCAGCCGCCAGATCCGCGAGCGGCTCGAACGCGAGTTGCAGTCGAATGTCGCGCTGCGCGTGGAATTCACGGCCGATTCGGACACCTTCATCGTGTCCGGCCGCGGCGAACTGCACCTGACCATCCTGCTGGAGAACATGCGCCGCGAAGGCTACGAGGTCGCGGTCGGCCGGCCGAGGGTGGTCTATCGCACCGTCAATGGCGTCAGGCAGGAGCCCTACGAACTGCTGACGGTCGACGTCGAGGAAGAAAGTCAGGGTGCTGTGATGGAAGAACTCGGCCGCCGCCGCGGCGAACTGCAGGACATGCAGTCGGACGGCAAGGGACGCACCCGCCTCGAGTACCGCATCCCAGCGCGCGGGCTGATCGGCTTCCAGGGCGAGTTCCTGACGCTGACCCGCGGCACCGGCATCGCCAGCCACGTTTTCGACGACTACGGGCCGGTGAAGGGCGACATGGAAGAGCGCCGCAACGGCGTGCTGATCAGCCAGGACGACGGCGCCGCCGTGGCGTATGCCCTGTGGAAACTCCAGGACCGCGGCCGCATGTTCGTGTCGCCGGGCGAGACGCTGTACGAGGGCATGGTGATCGGGATTCATTCGCGCGACAACGACCTGGTGGTCAACCCGATCAAGGGCAAGCAGCTGACCAACGTGCGCGCCTCCGGCACCGACGAGGCCGTGCGCCTGGTTCCCCCTATCGAGCTCACGCTGGAAAAGGCGGTCGAGTTCATCGCCGACGACGAACTGGTCGAGATCACGCCCAAAAGCATCCGCATCCGCAAACGCTACCTCAAGGAGCACGAGCGCAAGCGTGCATCTCGGGGAAGCGCTGCTGAGGCGGCGTGATACGAACAGCCGTCCTGCGGACGGCATGAACCGCACTTACAACCAAGGACTCCAAGAGCACCAGGTAACCCAAGCGGTCCAGGTATGAAAATACCTGGTGGTTTCCTTGGTGTCCTTGGTGCCTTGGTGGTTCGCCCTGGTTTCTTGCGGTAGACCAGGTTCGCACTGCGCTTTTCCCATCGGCTAGAATGAACCGATGCTCGATCTCCCCGTATCTCTCGTAGTTTCCGCCGCGACGCTTCTTGCAGTGATCGTGGTGATTGCCATGGTCTGGACCATGGCACGCCGCCAGGTTTCGCATCCGGAGTCGCTCGCTCGCGTGCTCGAAGAGAAGCACATGGCAATGCTGCGGGACATGAACTCGGCAATGAATTCGCTCGGCGACCGGTTGAGCGCTTCGCAGACCGAGGCGCTGGACCGGCTGCGCAACACGCTGACCCAGGAACTCACTCAGACGCGCAGCACGATGGGCGCGCTGCAGGTGAAGCAGGTGGAGGAACTGGCGGCAACGCGTGAGAACACCGCACTGAAGCTGTCCGAAATGAGCGCGGAGATGCAGAGCAAGCACGACCAGTTGCGCATCGAGGTAATTACCAAGGTACTGGAGAAGCTCGCGGAACAGAACCGCGCCGAGCAGGAGATGATCCAGACCACACTGCGCCACGCCTCCGCGCAACTCGCTGCGTCGGTCGAGCTTCTGACCAAGACCACCGACTCGCGTCTGGAGCAGATTTCCGGCAAGGTCAACGAGCGGCTGGAAGAAGGCTTCAAGAAAACCAACGAGACCTTCGTCAACGTCATGGAACGCCTGGCGACCATCGACGAAGCGCAGAAGAAGATCGACGGCTTGACTACCAACGTGGTGAGCCTGCAGGAATTGCTTGGCGACAAGCGCTCGCGCGGCGCGTTCGGAGAAGTGCAGCTGGAAGGCCTGGTGCACAATATCCTGCCGCCGTCGGCATACGAGTTCCAGTTCTCGCTGTCCAACGGCAGCCGCGCGGACTGCGTGCTGAAACTGCCGCCGCCTACCGGCATGGTGGCGGTGGACTCCAAGTTCCCGATGGAGAACTACCATCGCATGTTCGAGGCGGCGTTCGGCGACGCGGACCGCCTGCAGGCGCAGCGCCAGTTCCGCGTGGACGTCAGGAAGCATGTCGAGGATATCGCGTCGAAGTACATCCTTCCGGGCGAGACATCGGACGGCGCGGTGATGTTCGTGCCGGCCGAGGCGGTATTTGCCGAGATTCACGCCTACCACGGTGAGATCGTGGATTACGCGATGCAGCGGCGTGTGTGGATCGTCTCGCCGACGACCCTGATGGCGGTGCTGAACACGGCGCGCGCGGTGATGAAGGACGTGGCCACCCGCGAACAGGTGCACATCATCAAGGACGAGCTCGGCAAGCTCGGCAAGGATTTCTCGCGCTTCGACGACCGCATGCGCAAACTGGCCGACCATATCCGCCTCGCGCACAAGGACGCCGAAGAAGTACGCATCAGCAGCGACAAAATCACGCGCCGCTTCACCCAGATCGAGCGCGTCGAGCTCGACCAGATCGAGCACGTACGGCGCCTCGAGCATGACGCGCTCGAGTTTCCGGATGAGGAGCCGGGCGAACCCGGACAGAATCAGTAAGCCATGTTCGCGGCGATCAAGGCATGGCGCAGGCGCCGCATCCTGCGGCGCTCGGGTCTCGCTCCCGAGGTGTGGGACCGGGTGGCAAGCCGGTTCGGTTTCGTTGCCCGGCTGAACGAAGAAGAGAAGGCGCGGCTGCGGGACCTGAGCGTGCTGTTCCTGCACGAAAAACAGATCTCGGCCGCCGGCGGGCTCGAACTGGATGACGAGATGCTGCTGGGCATCGCGATCCAGGCCTGCATTCTCATCCTCAACCTCGATCTCGACTGGTATGACGGCTGGGTGGAGATCATCGTCTACCCGGACGAGTTCATATCCCGCCACGAATTCCACAACGAAGAAGGTGTGGTCGAAGTCGACGACCAGCCGTATTCCGGGCAGGCATGGCTGCGCGGGCCGGTGATCCTGTCGTGGGCAAATGTCGAGTACGCCTGGGTGGGGGACGGCGAAAACGTCGTGATCCACGAGTTCGCGCACAAGCTGGACATGCTGAACGGCGACGCCAACGGCTTTCCGCCGCTGCATCCGGGGATGTCGCGCCAGGACTGGTCAGATGCCTTTTCGCAGGCGTACGATGACTTCTGCCGGAGCGTCGAGGCGGGCGAGCACACTGAGATCGACCCCTACGCCGCGGAGGCTCCGGGCGAATTTTTTGCGGTGATATCGGAGGCCTTCTTCGAGCTTCCGGACATGGTGATGCACATCTATCCGAAGGTCTATCAGCAGCTCGCTGCGTTCTACTGCCAGGATCCGGCGGCGCGCGAGTTGCCGCGCGAGTGGCGGCTGAGGCGCGCATGAGGCGCCGGTTTCTGCGCGGGCTGCTGGCACTTGGCGCGGCCGCGCCGCTCGGCCGCGCCGCCATTGCACAGCAGACCGTGCTTGAAGTGATCGAACTGCGCGCGCGCAGGGCGGACGACGTCATTCCGGTGCTGCGTCCGCTGCTGGCGCCCGGCGGCACCATCAGCGGCATGCAGAACAAGCTGATCGTGCGCACCACGCCGGCGAACCTCGCGGAACTGCGCAAGATACTGGACATGATCGACGCCGCGCCAAAGCGGCTGGTGATCAGCGTGCGTCAGGAAGACAGTGCCACCCGCGAGGGCAGTGAGGTCGAAATCTCCGGCAGCGTCGGCAGCGATCGTGCCCGGGTGAGCGTTCCGGGCACCGGCGCCACCCCGGTGGTACGGTGCAGGGCGGCAGCGGCGACGACGCGCTGCGCGCACGTGTGCTGGGCACGCGAACAGACGGCTCCGGAACGAACATGCAGACCGTGCAGGTGCTGGAAGGCAACGCCGCATTCATCCGCCTGGGCGAGTCGGTCCCGGTACGCAGCCGGACGACGATCAGCACGCCGCAGGGCGTGCGCGAGGTCGAGAGCGTCGAATACCGTAACGTGGATACCGGTTTCTACGCCACGCCGCGCGTCAGCGGCGGCCAGGTCACCATCCAGCTCTCTGCCCGCCGCGATGCCGTGCTCGACCGCGACACCGGTGCCGCGCGCATCCAGCGCGTGGACAGCGTGGTGAGCGGACGCGTGGGCGAGTGGATCGAGGTCGGCAGCATCGTCGAAGACGCCAGCCAAATCGAAACCGGCACCATCTCCCGCCGCACCACGTCGTCGATCGACCGCCGCAGGACGTATATCAAGGTGGATGTAATGCCGTGACGGCTTTACCCCTTTCCCTCGGTTCTTCGTTCGCCGGGAGAGAGGCAAATCCGGATTCTTGACGCTGTTCCGGTCAATTCCTGCGCATCCAAACCTGCCAACGCTCGGCGCCGCGGAACACCTCGATCGTATCCTCGACAGGGCGGTCCTCGGTCAGTTCGAAGAACGGGTCGAGCAGTTCGTGCAACGCTCCCGGCGTGGTGCCGAACGGCGGGCCCTTTGCGGTTTCCTTGCAGAAGAAGAAGCCGGCGAGCTCGCCGCCCGGGCGGATGAGGTCGGCCATGCGGCTTGCGTACTTTGGCCACATGCGCGGCGGCAGGGCGCAGAGAAAGGCGCGTTCGTAGACGACGTCCCAGGGCTTGCCGAAGTCGAAGGCGAAGAAGTCCGCAATCCGCACCGAATTGGCGAAGCAGGCGAGATTGCGCCGCGCGGCTTCGACCGCAGCAGAACTGAAGTCGATTGCCAGCACGTCGAAGCCGTTTTCCAGCAGATAGTAGGCCTCGTAGGCCGAACCGCAGCCGGGAATCAGGATCCGGCTCCCGGGCGGGATGCGTTTCGCGTAATCTCGCAACGCTGAAGGCACCGTGCCCGCATCCCAGGGGATCACCCCGTCGCGGTAGCGCGTTTCCCAGAAGTCAGGTTTGGAACTGTCCTGCGCCATACTTCAAAAACTCTCGGCTACAGAGAACTGGCAATGGAAAACTGAACCGCCGAGGTCGCCAGGAACACCAGGGGAAACGGTATCAGGGCAAGATGCCATTTTGCTTTCCGGTTGTCTTGGCGCCCTTGCCGGTTTGCCTCGGCTCATTGAAAAACGTCCTTCACTTCCGGCTTGCGCAGATAGAGCAGCACCCATACGAAGAAGGCAGCAAACACTATCGAGACCAACACCACGAAGACATCGACCAGGCCCCACGGTTGCTCGCCGCCGTCCAACAGCGAAC
>DATKEK010000060.1:0-11238 GCA_035512195.1 Burkholderiales bacterium | reverse complement strand
TAACGGTGCAGGGACTTGTCCGGCATGCGCGAGACGATCTCCTGCCCGCCGAACAGCTTTCCCGCCCGCTCGAGGAAATGAGACAGGTTGAGCGGGGTCTGCATCATGGTCGCCTGCATGGTATTGCCTCCTGTTGCAGCTACCGGACAGCGTTGACACCAAGGGACACGACGGGAAGTCGTGGCAGGTAATCTTCCGCGACTACGCCCTCGGGAATCCCCGATATTCGAGTCGCGCACCGGGACTGCATTGCCTTTAGTCCGGTTTCTCCTCCGTGTTGCCCTTCTGCTTTTCCTTCATGGCACTTCGTGTTGAGCGCGGGTTCAACCGCCCGTCACCAGCACTACCTTACCGCTCACGCGTTTGTACATGACTTCGTTCAGCGCCTCGGCGGCGCGTTCCAGCGGATAGGTCGCATGGATGTGCGGCTTGACCTTGCCTTCGAGATACAGCCGCATCAGATCTTCGTTGTTGCGCAGGTTCTTCTCCGGTTCGTTGCGGGTGAACGCGCCCCAGAACACTCCCACGATCGAGCAGCCTTTGAGCAACGCGAGATTCAGCGGCACCTTTGGAATGTCGCCCGCCGCGAAGCCAACCACCAGGAAGCGTCCGTTCCATGCCATGTCGCGCAGTGCCGGCTCCGAGTACGGCCCGCCGACCGGATCGTAAACTACGTCCACGCCCTTGCCGGCGGTGATCGCCTTGATTTTCGCGCGCAGGTCGTCCTGCCCGTAGTTGATCAACTCGTCGGCGCCGCTTTCCTTGCACACGGCGAGCTTCTGGTCGCTCGAGGCCGCGGCAATCACCCGAGCCCCCATTGCCTTGCCCAGCTGAATCGCGGCGATGCCCACCCCGCCGGAAGCGCCCAGCACGAGCATGGTTTCGCCGGGCTTGAGCTGCGCGCGATCCTTCAGCGCATGGTACGAGGTCCCGTACGTCAGCACGAATGCCGATGCGGGCACGAAGTCCATGTTGTCCGGCATACGCACCGTGCGCACCGCCTCGACCACGATCTCCTCGGCGAATCCGCCCCAGGTATTAAACGCGATCACGCGGTCTCCGGGCTTCGGCGTGGCGACGCCTTCGCCGACCTCCTTCACCACGCCGGCCACCTCGCCGCCGGGCGAAAAGGGCATCTCAGGCTTGAACTGGTACTTGCCCTGGATTATCAGCGTGTCCGGGAAATTCACCCCGCACGCCTTCACGCTCACCACCACCTCGCCCTTGCCCGGCTTCGGCGACGGCACGTTCTCGACAACCAGTTTTTCAGGCAATCCCAGTTCTTTGCACAGTACAGCCTTCATCAGTTCTCCAAGGAAATGCTATCGGAGCGGAAAATCAAAATCAGAATTCACCACCAAGGCACCAAGACACCAAGTGAGTTCGAAGCAGACACGTGTTTTTCTTGGTGCCCTGGTGCCTTGGTGGTTAGTCCGGTTTCCGATTCTTTCAAAGTATCCGCGGTTCAGGTACTCGATCGTTTCAGTATTTTCTCGACCTGGCGCCAGCCGGCTTCGGCCATCGGTTTCGCGCGTTTGCCCTGTTCGGCCGCGTAGGAACTGGCAGCGGTGCCGTCCTTCACCCGGCCCATGATGCCTTGCAAAATGCCTGCTAGACGGAACATGTTGTAGGCCATGTAGAAATCCCAATGCGGGATACCGGCGCGCCCGGTGCGCCTGCAGTATGTGTCGACATACTCCTCCTCGGTCGGAATGCCGAGGGAAACCAGGTCGACGCCGCCGATGCCGCGAAACTCACCCGCAGTCAGCCGCCAGTACATGCAGTGATAGGCGAAGTCGGCAAGCGGATGGCCAAGCGTGGACAGTTCCCAGTCGAGCACCGCGAGGATGCGTGCTTCGCTCGGATGGAAGATCACGTTGTCCAGGCGGTAGTCGCCGTGCACGATGGATGTTTCGTCGCCGGGCGGGATGTTCTTCGGCAGCCACTCGATCAGGCTTTCCATCGCTTCGATATGTTCCGTCTCGGAAGCACGGTACTGCTTGATCCAGCGGTTCACCTGCCGCTCAATGTAGCTGCCCGGCTTGCCGTAGCTCGAAAGGCCGACGGCGTTGTAGTCGACCTGGTGCAGCGCCGCGATGACGCGGTTCTGTTCTTCGAAGATCGCGCGGCGCTGTTCCTTCGTCATGCCGGGCAGGGTCTGGTCCCAAAGCACGCGTCCCTCGACGTAATCCATGATGTAAAAGGCTGTGCCGATCACCGAGTCGTCCTCGCACAGGCACCAGGTCTTTGCCACAGGCACCTCTGTTTCGTGCAAGGCGGTGATGACGCGGTACTCACGATCGACCGCGTGCGCAGACAGCAAGAGCTTGCCCGGCGGTTTGCGACGCAGGACGTAGCGCCACTTTGGAGTGTTCAGCAGGAATGTGGGATTGGACTGGCCGCCCTTGAATTGCTGGACCTCGAGCGGTCCGGCAAAACCTTCTACGTTCGAGCGCATGTAGCGCTCCAGCGTCGTCACGTCGAAACGGTGCCGTTCCTGTACCGGCATCGTGCCGATGAATTGTTCGTGCATCTCCTCCTCCTGAGCCTGGCGAGAATAGCATAGCGGAATCCCCGCCCTGTCGGTCGAATCGGGACGAACAAGCCTTGCCACCAAGGCACCAAGAAAGTTCGAAACACTGAATTGCTTTTCTTGGTGCCTTGGTGTCTTGGTGGTCGGATGGGTTTCAGAAGTTTGCCCGTGCCAGCCACGCGGGCTAGACTTGCGCCTCCCCGGAGGAGACCAGATGAAAATATTCAAGGATCGCGTCGCGGTGGTGACCGGCGGCGCCAGCGGGCTTGGGCGCGCGATGGCGTGGCGCTTTGCGCACGAGGGCATGAAGATCGTGCTCGCCGACATCGAGAAAGACTCGCTGGACAAGACCGAAGCCGAGTTTCGCGAGGCAGGCTTCACCGCGATCGGCGTGCGCTGCGACGTCTCGAAGGGCGCGGAGGTCGAAGCGCTCGCTGAGAAAACGCTGCGCGACTTCGGTGCGGTGCACGTGCTCTGCAACAATGCCGGCGTTGCGCCCGGCGGCCTGCTGTGGGAGCAAACGGAAAAGGACTGGGAATGGGCAATGGGCGTGAACGTCTGGGGCGTCATTCATGGCGCGCGCGTGTTCACTCCGATCATGCTGAAACAGGGCGACGAGGGGCATATCGTCAACACCGCTTCGGTCGCCGGCCTGCTGTCGCTTCCCGGAATGGGCGTATATTGCCTGACCAAACACGCGGTGGTCACCTTGAGCGAGTGCCTGCATCACGACCTTGCGGAGCACACCGACAAGCTGCGCTGCTCGGTGTTATGCCCGGCCTTTGTCCCGACCCGCATCTCCGATTCGGAACGCAATCGCCCCGCGTTGTTGCGCGATCCGGAAAAACCGAAATCCGCGGAGGACGTCGCACGCGAGGAGCAGCTTCGCCATGCGGTGCAATCCGGAAAGATCTCCGCGGAACAGGTTGCCGACCTTGTTTTCGAGGCGGTACGCGACAGTCGCTTCTACATTCTGCCCCACCAGAAGATCAAACCCGCAATCGAAACCCGACTGCAGGATATCCTGCTGGAACGCTCGCCGACCAACACGCTGCCAAAGCGCTGACCGGCTCGTCGTGGATGCGGGGGTTTAGCGCTGAAGCGGCTGGATGACGAAACCGACGCGTCTCAGGCCAGCATGCTGCGCGGCTGCGAGCACGTCGGCGATCTGCTGGTATTGCGATACGCGATCCGCGTTCAGGCGAACGTCGGGCTGCGGATCTTCAAGACTCGCATCGCGCATCAGCGAGGAAAGCTCCGTGAGGCCGACCTTGAACTCGTCCCAGTAGAACTGCCCGGAGGCGTCGATCGATACCGTCACGGTACGTGGCGGTTCAGGCGTAGCCTGCACCGCCGCCTGCGGCAGGTCTACACGCACCGAGTGCGTGATCAGCGGCGCGGTGACCATGAAGATGATCAGCAGCACCAGCATCACGTCGATCAGCGGGATCATGTTGATCTCGCTCATCGGCGCCTGCGTGCCGCTGTCGTTGAAGCCGGAGAACGCCATTCAGACGGCTCCCGCCTGCTTGAGCTTTACGCCCGCGGGCGCTGTCTGCGTCTCGGCGGGCAGCGCGGTCAGCACCGTATACAGCTCGTGGGCGAAATCCTCGAGCCGTGCAGCGAGATTGCGATTGGAGCGCACGTAAACGTTGTAGCCGATCACCGCGGGGATCGCCACGGCGAGACCGGTCGCGGTCATGATCAACGCCTCGCCCACCGGACCGGCAATCGCGTCCAGCGATGCCGCGCCGGTGGCGCCGATCGCGATCAGCGCCTTGAAGATGCCCCACACGGTGCCGAACAAGCCGACGAAAGGCGCGGTACTGCCGATCGACGCCAGTACCGTCAGGCCACGCTCGCCCCGCGCGATCTCGCGCTGTATGCCACGGCGTACGGCGCGCTCGATCGCGTCGGCAAGCGCCGGACGGTTGTCATTGCCGTGAACGCGCAGATGCCTTGTGCGCGATTCCAGCGCAAGGCGCACGACGTTGGAAAACGGCTCCGGTTCGTTCTGTGTATCGACCAGGTTGCCGAGCTGGCGCACGTCGGTGGAGGTGGGAAAGCGCTCGACGAACCCCGCGGTACGCGCGCGTGTATTGCGCAGTTCGATCCACTTGCGAAAGATGACCACCCAGGACAAGACGGACATCACGAACAGGATGAAGAACGTGGTTACACCAACCACCCCGCCCTGAGTCAGCAGATCGCCGATCGAGCTCATGCCTTCCATTTATGACTGTCCTCTTTATATGTGGCGGGGTTCGCCAGAAAAGCCCGCCTGAGGACGGGCTCTATCGAACCGAAATGCGAATTGTTCGCATCTCTTGTGATCCTGTCAACCGCAAAGGCCGACTTTTCAAAGGGCTACCATGAAGGCTACCGGAAGAACCCCCGATTTCTCCAACGTAAATTATTGATCCGGCACTGGGTGTTTTTCCCGATCTCGGTCGCGGACGAGTCGTCTGTGCGCATGGCAGCGCCCTTGAAGAACAGCATATCCCTCTGAAACATAAGCCGATATGTTTCATGCGATGGGCTCTCGAGAGCGCCGGGTCGGCGCTGATGCCGGTGTCGCCCCAGCCTGCTTGCTGCCCCGCGGCAATGGCAATGCGGTTCGACAACCGATTCTTCCTGTCAGCCCGCATGCGGGTCGAGCGTTCCCCGGCGGACCTGATCAAGTTCCATAGACTCGAACAGCGCCTTGAAGTTGCCCTCGCCGAATCCTTCGTCGCCTTTGCGCTGGATGATCTCGAAAAAGATCGGGCCGATGACAGTTTCGGTAAAGATCTGCAAAAGCATTCCGCCTTCGGGACCACCATCCACCAGAATGTGCCGTTCGCGCAAGGCGTCGAGCGGTTCGCCGTGGCCCGGCAATCGCTTATCCAGCAGTTCGTAATAAGTGTCCGGCGTGTCGAGAAACCCGACGCCGCGCGCCTTCAGCAGATCCACCGTCCGGTAGATGTCCCTGGTGCCAAGCGCAATATGCTGGATGCCCTCGCCACGATAGGCGTTGAGGTACTCCTGGATCTGGCTCTTGTCGTCAGAGCTTTCGTTGATCGGTATGCGGATCCTGCCGCACGGGCTGCTCATCGCTTTCGACTTGAGCCCGGTAAGTTTGCCCTCGATATCGAAGTAACGGACCTCGCGGAAGTTGAACAACCGTTCGTAGAAATCCGCCCATTCGTTCATGCGTCCGCGATGAACGTTGTGAGTCAGGTGATCGATCGTCGTCAGGCCGCCGCCTTCCGGTGCCGGCGCACTGCCCGAGCGAAACGCTTCGAATCCCGGGAGCGGAACGAAATCGACGTCGTAGATCGTCCGGCCGAACGCGTTTTCGGGATAACGGTCGACCAGGTAGATCAGCGAATCGCCGATGCCCTTGATCGCCGGAATCGCCAGCTCCATCGGGCCCGGTTGCGCCTGCACGCCCCACGCGCCCAGCTCGATCGCGCGCGCATAGGCGGCGGCCGCGTCCTTCACGCGAAACGCGATCGCGCATACCGAAGGGCCATGCATGCGGGCGAACGCCTGGCCGAAACTGTCCGGTTCGGCATTGACGATAAAGTTCACCTCGCCCTGCCGATAAAGCGTGACCTGCTTGTGACGGTGCCGCGCGACCGCGTGAAAGCCCATGCTCTCGAACAGGCGCCCCAACGCCTGCGGATCGGGCGCGGCGTATTCGACGAACTCGAATCCGCCGGTCTGCATCGGGTTGTTCCAGCCGTTCTCCATGGCCTTCTCCTGAGCGCACTGCATTATGCGAAGCACTCAATTCTAGACAGACGCGCGTGATTGGAAATTGCGAAATGACCCCGATGTGGCACGATCTGCGCAATAATATTGCCATCGTTCACCCATTCTCAGCCATTCGATGCCGCCGCCCGCCCTCGACAGAACCGACATCAAGATCCTTGACCTATTGCAGAAGGATGGCCGGCTTACGAACGTCGAACTGGCCGAACGTGTCGCGCTGTCCCCTTCGCCCTGTCTGCGCCGGGTGCGCGTGCTCGAAGAGGCCGGCGTGATCCGGCAATACGTCGCACTGCTCGATCCGCTGAAGGCGGGGCTCGGCCTGACCGCATACGTCAGCGTCGCGCTGGAAAAGCGCGGCAAGATGCCGGCCGACGAGTTCCGCCACACCGTCATGACCTGGCCGGAAGTCGTTGCGTGCTACTCGATGACGGGCGACATGGATTACCTGCTGCGCGTGCAGGTAGAAGACCTCGAACACTTCACCCGCTTCATGATGGACCGGCTGCTCAAACAGAAAAGCGTGACTGACGTGAAGTCGAACTTCGTTCTGGAGCGCGTCAAGGAAACGACCGCTTTGCCGTTGCGGGTCCGCTGAATCGGCAAATCCAGACCGCGCATTGGACGCAGATAAAGCAGATCAAGAGTTTCTTGTTTTCCTTCGTACCCCTTCGTGTCTCGCACTGTTTAGTTTCGTACAGGTTTTTTCAGGAGTTTCCGCTGCAGCGTGCGCCGGTGCATCTTCAGCGCCCGCGCAGTGGCAGAGATGTTTCCGTCGTGCTCGACCAGTACACGCTGGATGTGCTCCCACTCCAGCCGAGGCAGCGACGGCGGCTCGTTCACCGCCGCCGCGGCGTTTCCCTCGTCACGGTGCAGCGCTTCGAGTATCTGGTCCGCGTCCGCGGGCTTCGCAAGGTAATGCACCGCCCCGAGTTTGATCGCCTCCACTGCTGTGGCAACGCTCGCGTAGCCGGTCAGCACCAGGATCCGCGTTGCCGGGTTCAGCTTCTTGAGAGCGGCAACCACCGACAGGCCGGAGTTTCCGGGGAGCTTCAGGTCGACCACCGCATAGTCCGGCGCATCTGCCCCCGCCGCGCCGATCGCCTCTTCCGCGCTGGCCGCGGTGCGTACGCGATAGCCACGCCGCTGCAGGGCACGGCCAAGCACATCACGAAAGGTTTCATCGTCCTCAACCAGCAGAATGGCAGCGCTGTTCATCATGCAGGCTGAACGATCGGCAGGGTCACCCGCGCGCAGCCGCCTTGGCCGTGATTGTCCAGCGAGAGCGTGCCGCCGATGCGTTGGAACGTCGCGTTCGCGAGGAGAAGCCCCAACCCGAGCCCCCGCGGCGCCTTCTCGGTATACGGCTCGCGGCCGGCGCGCCCGAGCGCTTCGTCACTGAGCCCGCACCCGCGGTCCCAGATTTCGAGTCGCGCCTCGCTTTGCGCCCAACCAAACACCAATTCGACGTCTTCCGGCGAGGCATCCGCCGCGTTGTTCAGCACGTTCACCAGTGCCTGCGTCAGCGTTTCCTCGGCGGCGATCTGCGGCACCGGTCCCTGCCCTTCCATCCGCACGCGCAGCCTCGCCTCGGGACGCAGCAGTTTCCAGCGCTCGACAGCCTCATCTATCACCGCATCCAGCGCGCGCAGGCGTACGCCCTCTGATCGCGCCTGGCCCGTGCGCTCGACCAGCCGCGTCAGGATGTGTTTGCAATGTTCGACCTGGCTGCGCAGCGTGGCCAGTCCCGCCGTGAGCGCTCCGTCCGATGCATGCTCGCGTTCGAGTTCCCTCACCACCACTGCCATGGTCGAAAGCGGCGTGCCCAGTTCGTGCGCCGCGCCCGCAGCGAAGGTACCCAGCATGACGAGCTGTTCGTCGCGCAGCACGCGTTCACGTGCCTCGGTAAGCTCGCGCTCCCGCGCCCTTACTGACGCCGCCATCCTGCCGATGAAGTACACGATCAGCACCGCGCTCAGCAGAAAATTGAACCACATGCCGAGCACATGCAGTTCGAAAGCATCAGAATGATGGTGAACGTATCCGTGGCCGAGCGGCTGGTACCAGAACAGCAGCAGTGAATACGCCGCCGCGGTCAGAGATGCCATCGCCCAGGCGTGTCGCGCGGGCAGCGCGATCGCCGCGATCGTCAGCGGGAGCAGGTAAAGCGACACGAACGGATTGGTCGCCCCTCCAGTGAGATACAGCGCCAACGTGAGCAGCAGCACATCGGCGCAGAGCTGCCCGAAAATCTCCGGATCGGAAACCGCCCGCATCCGGCGCAGTCGCCACCACGTGGTCAGATTCATCAGCGCGAGCATGCCGATCGTGGCGGCAAGCGGCAGCAGCGGCAGTTCGATCCCGAAAGCGATATGGGCGACGACGACTGCAGTCGCCTGCCCCGCGATGCTGACGTTGCGCAGCCAGAAAAGCCGCGTAAGCCGGGTTTCCGAGGCGGGAGACGGCACGTTCATGATCATGTCCTCTCGATTGAAGCCGCGATTCTATCCCCTGTGCCGTCCTCCGCCGCGCGGTGCGACAACATGTCGCATTCCCGGATTGCGCGATCCTGCCTAGGATTGCAAGCGTTTCGCAGGAGACTTCCGATGATGCTCACACGACTCACCGCCCTGATCGCAATCGCCACCGCCACCGCCCCCGCAAACGCCGGCTGCGGCACCGCGTTCTGCTCGATCAACACCGACTGGAGCACACAGGGCGCATGGACGGAGCGCGGTGCGCGACTTGACCTGCGCTACGAGTTCATCGACCAGGATCAGCCGCGTGCGGGCACCAGCAAGATCGCTGTCGGCGCGATCCCGAAGCATCACGACGAAGTCCGCACCATCAACCGCAATCTCATCGGCACTTACGATTACACCTTCGACGCCAACTGGGGCATGAGCATCGTTGTACCGGTGGTCAGCCGCGACCACCAGCACATCCACAATCATCATGGTGCAGCCTTGTATGAAGCCTGGAATTTCACCCGCCTCGGTGACGTGCGCTTTACCGGCCGCTACCGCTTCGTTCCCGAAACGCCGGAAAGCTCGTTCGGCCTGCAGTTCGGACTGAAACTGCCGACCGGTGAGTTCAACGTCCAGAATGCCGACGGGGATATCGCAGAGCGGTCGCTGCAGCCCGGCACCGGTACCACCGACGGCATAATCGGCGCTTTCTCCCACGGCAGGCTGGGGAGAACGGCTGCCTGGTTCGCCGAGTTGAACCTTCAAGCGGCATTCGAGCGGCGCGAACAGTACAAGCCGGGCGAAACACTCGGCTTCGATGTCGGCGTGCGCTACCCGCTCGGGGAACGCGTCGCCGCACTGCTGCAGATGAACACGTTGTACAAGGGAAAGGATTCCGGCCGCAACGCCGAGCCTGACGACACTGGAGGGAAGTTCATGCACCTGTCGCCCGGCCTCAGCGTGGGCCTCGGGGACAAAACCCAGCTGTACGGATTCGTGCAGCTTCCGCTGTACCAGGACGTGAACGGCGTTCAGCTAACCGCAGATTGGGCGGCCGTCGCCGGTATCAGCCTGCGGTTTTGATCCATCGCCCGACGCTCCTGGCGCTGCAATCACCTGTCAGAACACCAGCACTTTGTCTGCCGCAACAGTCCACTGCGCAAGCTCTTCCAGCGTGCTGCGCTGGGTTCCGGCGGTGAGCTCGGACTCGGCAATGCCGCGTGCATCCATGCAGGTGCCGCAAACGCCGACAGTCACGCCGCGCTTCGCGACACGGCTGATCATCAGCTCGACGTTGTAATAGCCCTGTGGCACCTTCTGCCGCGCCTTCGCGCACGCAGCCGTGTCGCCTATCAGGAATATGCGCAACTCTTCGCCTTCCATTGACGCCAGCGCCCCCCCGCAAGACGGAGTCCGTTATAAGTACGTTCGGATCCGTAGGGCGCTTCGTTAAGAATGAGCAGGACCTTCATGGCCTTCTCCTCGGCGATCCGGCCCATGAGGGGCAGCCATGAACGGTAACGTGAGTAGCCCGACGAGCCGGACCGACCGCCGCGGGTTCTCGAGTCCGGCGACGCCGATTCGCATGCCGGCATGCCCCAAAGCCGGCTCATCGCGATAAGTGCCGAAAATCCGGTCCCAGACCGACAGATTGAATCCGTAGTTGCTGTTGGTCTCACGCACGATCTTCGAGTGGTGCACGCGGTGCATGTCCGGTGTGACGACGAACCAACGCACGACGCGCTCCAGCCGCGAAGGCAGGCGCACGTTTCCATGATTGAAGACCGCCAGCGCGTTCAACAGCACCTCGAAGATCAGGACCGCCAGCACCGGCGGACCGAACGCGAAGATCGCGGCTGTCTTGATCAGCATGGACAGCACGATCTCGAAGGGATGAAATCGCAGCCCCGTCGTCACGTCGAAATCGGGATCGGCGTGGTGCACGCGGTGCAGCCGCCACAATGCCGGCACAGCGTGGAACAGCAGATGCTGCAGGTAGATGGTCAGGTCGAGCAGCACCACCCCGGCAACGAATGCGATCCATGGCGGGAGGTTCCACACTCGCAGGAGGCCAGCGCCATTGGCTTCGGCAAGCATGGCCACCCCGATCGCGGCGGCGGGAAACAGCAGGCGCAGCACAACCACATCCAGCGCCAGCAGCGCGAGGTTGTTCGACCACCGCCGCAGCCTCGGATAGAGGCGCCGGCGCGCCGGCGCAAGCCACTCCCACAGCGCCATGAGACCGAAAACGGCCGCAAACGCGCCGATGCGCAGCGCACCCTCGTAACCGGCGATAAACTCGTGTGCGGACATCGGATTTCCTCCTTGATTACCCGCCGTTGCCCGATATAGTATTCAATTGATTAGTTTAATAATCGGGCTGGCCCACGCGTCATGTCAAGCAAGCCGAAAACCGCCGTATATGAGCAGCTCGCCCGCATCGGCAAGGCGCTGTCGAACCCTGTTCGGTTGGAAATCCTCGAA
>DATKEK010000059.1:0-7438 GCA_035512195.1 Burkholderiales bacterium | reverse complement strand
TTGTTGGGCGCGGACTGGCGGGCAACGCTGCAGTCCTGGCGGGCCGGCGGGCATGTTTCGCCTCCCGTGTTGTTGACCGTATGCAACCGGACCGAGACTGCGGCGCGCATCGAAAGTTATTTCAGCAGGGGCGACACACATTGGCCGGAAATGCACGCGCCGGACCGCACGCTGCGGGTGGATTCCCGGGTGCTCGAGAAAGCCGAGATCGGCGAGACCGCCGGCACGGACAAGGATTATGAATCGCGGCTTCAGGCCATCGTCGAAGCGGCCGACATCCCCGTGGACCGCAAGGACCGGCTGCGCGGCATGAAAAAAGAGGAGCTGTTGCGCGAGATCGTGGACCACGTCGGCAAGCGCGGCACCGCCGGCCAGGATCTGCAGAACGTGATTTCGGTCGCGATGCTTTCCGAAGGCTGGGATGCGAAGAACGTCACCCACATCATGGGCCTGCGGGCTTTCACCAGCCAGCTTCTTTGCGAGCAGGTGATCGGCCGGGGGCTGCGGCGGGTTTCCTATGAGACTGACGAGAACGGCCTGTTCCTGCCGGAATACGTGAATGTCTTCGGGGTGCCGCTGTCGATCTTTCAGGATGTCGGAGACGGCGGCGATCCGCCGCCGCCGCCGAAGGCCAGCACCCAGATCGAGTCGCTGGCGGAGCGCAACGAACTGGAAGTGCGCTGGCCGAACGTGCTGCGGATCGATACCGTGGTGAGCCCGGTTCTGGTGGTGGATTGGAGCAGGGTTACGGATCTCACCATCGATCCGGTGCAGACGCCGATTTCCGCGGAGATTGCTCCGGCGCTGGGTGGCGCCACCGACTGGAGCAAGATTCAGGTGATCGACCTGGAAAAACTCCCGGAAGAATTCCGGATGCAGCGGCTGATCTTCAAGGCGGCGCGCAAGGCTTATGACCAGATGGCGCAGCGGTTCAGGGGAAACCGGGAGTATCTGGTGTTCCAGTTGATCCGGCTGGTCGAACAGTTCTTCGATTCCGCCAAGCTGAAGATCCCGTCGCTGTTTCACCAGGAGCCGCTGCGCAAACGCATCCTGCTGTCGCTCAACATGGACATCATCGTGCAGCACCTGCTGCGCTTCGTGGTCGAGCAGAACCGGGAGCGCGTCGAGCCGGTGTTCGACGAGGAATACCCGATCGGCTCGACCCGCAACATGCGCACCTGGTACACCACCAAGGTGTGCCATCCGACGCAGAAATCGCAGATCAGCCACATGATCGCGGACAGCGCCTGGGAGCAGTACGCCGCGAATGTGTTCGAGACCTCCGGGCTGGTGGCCGCCTACGCGAAGAACGATCATTTAGGTTTCCAGATCTACTATCTGTGGAACGGCGCCCGTCGCAGGTTCGTGCCGGACTTCCTGGTCCGGCTGGCGAACGGGAAGTCCCTGATCCTGGAAATCAAGGGCGAAGACTCCGAGCAGAATCGGGCGAAGCGTTCCGCGCTCGATACCTGGGTCCAGGGCGTCAACGCCAAAGGCGGATTCGGCGCCTGGTGCTGGGATGTCGCATTCCAGCCCGCACAGATTCAGGACATCGTGCGGCATGCCGGATCCTGACGGGCATCGGAATGCGCCCTGAACTGCCAGCGAACCCACGACACGAGTTCATCGCATCCTGCGCCGGTAGATCAGGAAGTACGCCGCCGGCAGCACCACCATCGATAGCAAAGGCGCCGTAATCATGCCGCCGACCATGGGCGCGGCGATGCGCTGCATGACTTCCGAACCGGTACCGGTGCCGATCATGATCGGCAGCAAACCGGCGACGATGACTGCGGCGGTCATCGCCTTGGGGCGCACTCGCAATACCGCGCCTTCGACGATGGCGTGGCGCAGATCGTCGAGTTCCGTCAGCCGCCCCTCCTTTTTGTGCGCTGCGACCGCCTGGTCGAGATAGATCAGCATGATAACGCCGAACTCGGCGGAGAGGCCCGCGAGCGCGATGAAGCCGACCACGCTGGCGATCGATACTTCATGCCCCAGAATGAAAAGCAGCCACACCCCACCGACCAGCGCGAACGGGAGTGTCGCCATGATGAGCAGCGGTTCGACAAAATTGCGGAAGATGAGAAAGAGCAGAACGAAGATGATCGCGAGCGTAAACGGCACCACGATCCGCATGCGTTCTGCTGCACGCTGTAGATACTCGAACTGGCCCGACCAGGTCAGGGAGTATCCCGGCGGCAGATCAATCTCTGCCGCCACCGCCCGCCTGGCATCGGCGACGAAGGAGCCGAGATCCCGGCCGCGGATGTCGACGTAGACCCAGCCAGACAGCCGCGCGTTCTCGCTTTTGAGCATGGGCGGCCCATCGCTCAATTCGATCCGGGCGACCGCGGACAGCGGTATCTGCATACCCGATGCCGTGACGATGGGAAGTTGCGCCAGTTTCTCCGGGCTGTCGCGCAATTCGCGCGGGTAACGTACGTTGATCGGGAAGCGCTGCAGGCCTTCGACGGTATAAGCGATGTTCTGACCGCCGATGGCGATCGAGATCAGCGATTGGACATCGTCGATACTTAGCCCGTAGCGTGCGGCCTGCTGGCGGTCGATGTGCACATCGATGTAGCGCCCGCCGGACAGCCGCTCGGCCAGCACTGAAGTCGCGCCGGGTACCTCGCGTACCACTCGCTCGACATGTGTAGCGACTTCTTCGATGGCGCGGATGTCGGCGCCTGCGATCTTGATGCCGACAGGGCTCTTGATGCCGGTGGCCAGCATGTCGATGCGGTTGCGGATGGGTGGAATCCAGATGTTCGCGAGACCGGGGATTTTCAGCGCGCGATCCATCTCGGCGACGAGTTCTTCCGGGCTCAGTCCTTCCCTCCATTGCGAGCGGGGCTTGAACTGTATGGTGGTCTCCACCATCTCCAGCGGGGCCGGGTCCGTCGCCGTGTCCGCCCTCCCGATCTTGCCGAATACGCGGTGCACTTCGGGAAACTGTTTGATGATCCGGTCGGTCTGCTGCAGCAACTGCGCCGCCTTGCCGGCCGACAGCCCCGGCAGCGTGGTCGGCATGTAGAGCATGTCGCCTTCGTCGAGAGGCGGCATGAACTCACTTCCGAGCTGACGGACGGGATAAACGCTGGCCGCGAGCACGGCCACGGCAATCCCGATGGTAAGCCAGGGATGGCGCAGCACGATCCCGATCACCGGCCGATAGGCTGCGATCAGGAATCGGTTGAGCGGATTGCGCGCCTCGTCCGCGATGCGCCCGCGGATGAAGTAGACCATCAGCACTGGCACCAGCGTCACGGACAGCCCCGCCGCGGCTGCCATCGCGTAAGTTTTAGTGAACGCGAGCGGCGAAAACAGGCGCCCCTCCTGCGCCTGAAGGGCGAAGATCGGCACAAACGACAGCGTGATGATGAGCAGGCTGAAGAACAGCGCCGGCCCGACCTCCGAGGCTGCGTCTCCCAGCAGCCGTGTACGCTCGGATTCGGTCGGTTCATGTCCGAACGCGTGCCGCCAGGCCTCGAGTTTCTTGTGGGCGTTTTCGATCATGACCACGGCGGCATCTACCATTGCGCCAATGGCGATCGCGATGCCACCCAGCGACATGATGTTGGCGTTGATCCCCTGGTAGTGCATCACGATGAACGCGGCGAGCACGCCCAGCGGCAGTGTGATGATGGCGACGAAGGCCGAGCGCAGGTGCCACAGGAACAGCACGCACACCAGCGCCACCACGATGAATTCCTCGATCAGCCGGTGCGTCAGCGTTTCGACCGCGCGTTCGATCAGAGCCGAGCGATCGTAGGTCTCGACGATCTCTACGCCCTTCGGCAGGCCCGGTTTAAGGCTCTCCAGCCGGACTTTTACCGCGCGAATCGTCTCGAGCGCGTTCTTGCCGTAGCGCATGATGACGACACCGCCGACGACCTCGCCTTCGCCGTCCAGCTCCGCAATGCCGCGCCGGATCTCCGGTCCGATCTGCACATGCGCCACATCGCGCAGCAGGATGGGCGTGGCATCGCGGTCGACACCCAGCGGGATCATGCGGAAGTCGTCCAGCGAACGGAGATAGCCGTGCGCGCGGACCATATATTCCGCCTCCGCCATCTCGATCACCGATCCGCCGGTTTCGTTGTTGGCGGCGCGAATGGCTTCCACTACGCGCTGGTGCGGGATCCGGTAGGCGCGCAGGCGCTCGGGGTCCAGTACGACCTGGTACTGTCGAACCATGCCGCCGATGGTCGCGACTTCGGCGACGTCCGGTACGCTCTTCAGCTCATAGCGCAGGAACCAATCCTGCAGCGCGCGAAGCTGGGCCAAATCGTGCTTGCCGGTGCGGTCCACCAGTGCGTATTCGTAGATCCAGCCCACGCCTGTGGCATCCGGGCCGATCGCGGTGGTGGCGGTGGCCGGCAGACGGCTCTGGATCTGGCTGAGGTATTCGAGCACGCGCGAACGCGCCCAGTACAGATCGGTGCCGTCCTCGAACAGCACATACACGTACGAATCGCCGAAGAACGAATATCCGCGTACCACTTTCGCGCCCGGGACCGACATCATCGTCGTGGTCAGCGGATAGGTGACCTGGTCCTCCATCACGCGGGGCGACTGCCCGGGCCAGGTGGTCTTGACGATGACCTGTACGTCGGACAGGTCCGGAATCGCGTCGAGCGGCGTGCGGGTTAAGGAGTACGCGCCCCACGCCGTGAGCAGAGCGCTCGCCATCAGCACGAGAAACCGGTTGTCGATCGACCAGCGGATGAGGCGCGCGATCATTGTGCCGCCCCGCTGTTTACGTTCGCGCCAGTGACTTCGTAGGCGTCCTCGGTTTCAACGAAGCGGAATTCGATCGCTTGTCCCGGCTCGAGCTGTTCGAGCAGCGCCTTGTCCCGGACCACGAATCCCATGGTCATCGGAGGCCATTCGAGCGACGGGACGGGCCCATGCGAAATGACTACTTTTCCGGCTTTCGGATCGACTTTCTCGACCCTGCCTTCGGCAACATGCTCGCGCGTTTCGCCCGCGTCTTCGCTTGCGCTGTCTCGCTCGGCCTCCGCTTCTTCCGCGCCATTGCCCAGGCGGCTGATCGCGCCACGCAGACTGGCTTCGGAATCGATCAGGAACTGTCCGGAGACCACCACGCGCTCGCCGGCCTTCAGTCCGTCGGTGATCTCGACCTGGTTCCCGGAAGCAAGCCCGATCTTCACTTCCTGGGCACGGAACCGGCCCGCAGATTCTTCGACAACGATGACGTTGCGCTCGCCGGTGCGGATCACGGCTTCCTGCGGAACCAGGAGCACGTCGCGCTTCGGTCCACCGAACAGCGTGACGCTGGTCACCATGCCGGGCCGCAACTGATGTTCCGGGTTGTCCGTGGTAAAGCGGACTTTGACTGTTCGCGTTTGCGGATCGACGTCCGGGTAGATGTACTCCACTTCGCCCTCGTATTTTTCGCCGGGCATCGCCTCGATGACGGCTTCCGCCGGACTGCCCGTGCGGATCCAGGACAGCTGCATCTCGGGTACCGCCGCGACAATCCACACCCGCGACAGGTCGACGATGCTGACCACCGGCATGCCCGGCGAGACTGCGGCGCCTTCGCGTGCACCGATTTCCGTGACGATGCCGGAAGCGGGCGCATGCAGGACCACGCGCCGCGTCGGTTCGCGGCGCTGCTCGAGTGTGCGAATCTGCCTCTCGCCCAGCCCGAGCAGGGACAGCCGTTCGCGCGCCGCGTCAAGAAGGGCGCTCCCCGAGTGGGGACGGGAAAGCAGGAGCAGGAATTCCTCCTGGGCGGCGAGCAGTTCCGGGGCGTAGATTTCCGCCACCGGCATGCCACGCTTGACCGGGTCGTTCACCGCACGCAGGTGCAGCTTCTCCAGCCAGCCAGCCGCACGGCTCTGCAACACACTGATGCGGCGCTCGTCGGCCTGCACGGTTCCCACTGTGTCGACGCGGCGCCAGAAAGTTCCGGGCTCCGCGGTTGCGGTACGCACGCCAAGGCTCTGTGCGAGCGCCGGGTCTATACGTACGGTGTTCGTGCCTGCGCTTTCATCCGCATAGACTGGTACGAGATCCATATCCATGAAAGGGGATTTGCCCGGTGTGTCGAACTTGTGTTGCGGAAACATCGGGTCGTGCCAGTAGAGGATCTCGCGTTCCCGATTCCTGTGTGCGGTTTCGCCTTGCGAGGCGCTGTCATTGGCTGCCATGGTGGACATCGACGCCGTGTCCTGCATTCCGCGATTGGCAAGCCAGTAACCGCCACCGACACCCGTCAGCAAGACGATCAGCGTCAGTCCAGCCACATGCATGGATCGGATGTTCATTGTGTGTCTCCATGATGCTCGGTATAGAAGGCGATCCGCACCGCATCGCGAACCGCCTCGACCTCCCGTTCCAGGGCTTCGATTTCAAGATCGAGGAACGCCCGCCGCGCCAGCAGAACCTCGTACAGCGAACCCTTTCCCGAACGATAGACCACCGCAGCGGCGTCCTGCCGCAAGCGCGCCTCAGGGAGGACTTTTGCGCGGAATGCATCGGCGCGTTGCCGGTTGGATTCCCAAAGCGCGTAAAGGCCTGCCAGATCCGCGCGCATCTGGCGCAACATGTCCTCGCGCAAGGCGCGCGCTTCGTCTGCCTGAGCAAGACGGGATCGAATCAGTCTGTCCTGGCGGTTGGTCTGGAAGAGCGGCAGGTCGATGCCGATCTGGACTGTCAGCATGCTCGAATACGCAGGGCCGCGCTGGCCATACAGCACCTGCAGATTCCAGTCGGGTTTGGTCGAAAGATGGGCGAGACTGGCTTCGCGCTCTGCGATCTCGACCGTGGTTGCGGATGCCCGCAGGTGCGGATGGGTTTCAACTGCGCGCAAGAGATCTCGAGCCATGGAAGGCGGTACCGTGACGGTCGGCAGTACTTCGGGCAGCGGCGACCGCGCATGTTCGCCGCCGATCCAACGTCCAAGCGCAGCGCGCGCGGCGGCTTCCCGACCCTTGGCTTCTCGTTCGCGATCAGCAAGGGTTTCAAGCTCAACCCTTGCCAAAGCGACATCGGCGGTAGTGGCGCGCGCGTTTCGCAGCGAGATGATGAGGGTGTCGATCTGCTCTTCTGTCTCGCGCAGTTTCGCGCGAATGAGTTCCGCGACTCGGGTCTCGCGCCATACGGCCAGCCACGCGAGCCCGGTGTCGCGCGTTATCTGCTGGCGCAGATATTCGAGTTCCGAAGCACTGCGCACGCCGTCCAGCTCCAGCAACTGGCCGCGCAGCTCGCGCTTTTCCCGGCGCGGGAAATCCTGCGTGATGCCGATCATGCGCATGGTCATGAAGTCGCTCGAAACCGAGAAAGCCTCCGGTCCGTCGAGCGGAAGATTCGTGATCCCGGCCATCAGTTTCGGGTCGGGAAGCTGACGTGCCGCGACCGCAGCTTCGCGCGCCGAATCGATGGTGGCCAGCTTTGCTTCAAG
>DATKEK010000058.1:0-4007 GCA_035512195.1 Burkholderiales bacterium | reverse complement strand
CATCGCGGGCAACGCGGGCAACTCCGCGCTCGCGATCCAGAATCTCAACGCAATGTGCCGGAAAAATCTGCCCGGTCTGTACGAGATCGAGCACGTCGATGTCTTCCGCCAGCCGGAACGGGCCCTCGCCGATATCATCGTCATGACTCCGACGTTGCTCAAACTCTCACCAAAGCCGATGTGCCGGATCGTCGGTACATTGAGCCGGACAAGGAGTGTGCTCGGTGCTCTGGGGCTTGCAGAAGCCGCTGCATGACCGCGCAGGTCTCGCCGGTGCCCGCGGATGCGAGCGGCGAAATTGCCGCGCTGATCGAACGATTGCGCGATACCGAGCAGCGGCTCGAGGAGATCACCGCCGGCGAAGTGGATTCGGTGGCGAGCAGCGATGGACGGACCTTCCTGCTGAGGCGGGCGCAGGAGCGTCTGCGGAAGGGCGAGGGCGCCATGCAAGTGGCGATCCTCGATGCCCTCCCGGCGCAGGTCGCACTGCTCGATACACAGGGCGTCATCATCGCGGTCAACAAGGCCTGGACCGATTTCGCGGCGATCAATATTCTCGAAGGATCTCGGGGCGGCATTGGCACTAGCTACCTGGGCGTATGCGACGATGCGCGGGGCCCAGGAGCCCGGGATGCTCGCAATGTGGCCATCGGAATCAGGCTGGTGCTGGAAGGCGCGGAGCCTGGTTTTTCGTTCGCGTATGCATGCCATTCGCCCTACGAACGGCGCTGGTACCAGATGACGGTGACCGCGTTGTCCGACCATCAGCGCGGAGCGGTGGTGATGCACACCAACGTGACGGCACAGAAACAGGCGGACGAGGCACTGCGCGCGAGTGACCTTCGCTTCCGCCAGATGGCCGAGAATATCCATGATGTCTTCTTCCTCAACGAAGTCGGCAGCAACAAGGTGCTTTATGTAAGCCCGGCTTACGAAACGATCTGGGACCGCAGTTGCGCGGATCTGTACGCGAATCCCCTGGCCTGGATGGACTCCATTCATCCGGATGATCGCGTACAGGCTCAGGAACAATCCGCGCTCGGAGCTTTCGGGAAGACTTTCGAGCACGAATTTCGCATCGTGCGACCCGATGGCGAGATCCGCGTCATCGAAGCGCGAGGGTTTCCCGTCGCCGATGAGCAAGGCAAGACGATCAGGATTGCCGGCGTCGCCGAAGATGTGACCGAACGCAATCGCCTCGAACAGTCGGTTCAAGCGAGTGAACAGCACTTTCACTTTCTCGATGACCTCGCCCAGGCCACGCGCGGCCTGGCCGAAACCGAGCAGATCATGACGGCCATGTCCCGCATGCTCGGTGAACACCTGAAAGTGTCCCGCTGCGCGTACGCGGACGTGGGGCGGGATGGCCGGCGATTCACGATCCTGCACGACTACACCCACGGTTGCGCGAGCACTGTGGGCGAATATGAACTCTCGTTGTTTGGTGCGCGCGCCTTGCGGACATTGACCGGCGCGCAGACGCTGGTCATCCGCGATGTACAAACCGAGTTATCGCCGGACGATGGTGCCGAGATGTTCGTGGCGATCGGCATTCAGGCAGTCATCTGCTGCCCACTGGTCAAAGAGGGGCGCCTGCGCGCCATGATGGCGGTGCATCAGACGACACCACGCGACTGGTCGGCGAGCGAAATCGCCGTCGTCCAGGAAGTTGTCGAACGTTGCTGGTCAGCGATCGAACGCCGGTCCGCGGAAGAAAAGCTGCGAGAAGGTGAGGCGCTGCTGCGAATCGCGGGCCGCACCGCACAGCTCGGTGGGTGGGCCGTAAACGCGGGTGACCGGCAAGTCACCTGGTCCGAGGAAGTCTGTCACATACTCGAAGTGCTGCCTGGCACCGAGCCTGACATCGAGCAGGCGTTGAATTTCTATTCGTTGAGCTCGCGACCGGCGATAACCAGGGCGCTAGAAGCCTGCCTGCAATGTGGGGCGGCATTCGATCTCGAACTCGAGATGCTCACCGCCAAAGGTAAATCCATCTGGGTGCGCTGCGCGGGCGAGGTGCGACGCAATCACGCGGGAGCGATTCTGCAGGCGCGCGGAGCACTCCAGGACATCACCGAAAAGAAGCGCGCGGATGTGGTCCTGCACAAGAGCATGGAAGAGTTCCGCACCCTGGCCGAAGCAATGCCGCAGATCGTGTGGATCGCGCGGCCAGATGGCTGGAACCTGTACTTCAACCAGCACTGGACCGGATACACCGGCGTGCCGGCCGCGGAAAGCCGCGGTCATGCATGGACCACGGCGCTTCACCCCGACGACCGCCAGCGCGCCCGGGACGCCTGGCAACACGCCACGAATACGGCTGGCGTCTACTCGATCGAATGCCGGCTGCGCCGTGCGGACGGGGCCTATCGCTGGTGGCTCATGCGCGGCGTACCGTTCCAGGACGATGCCGGCACCATCCTGAAATGGTTCGGAACCTGCACGGACGTTCACGATATCAAGATGGCGGAGCTGGCAATCTTCGACGCCAATCTCGCATTGCGCGAAAGCGAACGCCGGTTCAGCAACATGTTGGGCAACGTGCAGCTGGCCTCAGTCATGCTCGACTCCGCCGGGTGCATCACCTATTGCAACGACTTTTTCCTGAAGCTGACCGGATGGGAACGGGCCGAGGTGATGGGCGGCGACTGGTTCGACCTGTTCGTGCCGGCGGACTTCGCCGCGCTTCGCGATGTTCTCGCCACTTCGCTCGTCGACCCACCGACTTCATGGCATCGGGAAAACGAAATCGCCACGCGCTCGGGCGAGCGCCGGCTGATCCGCTGGAATATTTCGGTGTTGCGTTCGGCTGAGGGTGACGTGATCGGCACCGCCAGCATCGGCGAGGACATCACCGAGAGCAAGCGGGCGGAAGTCAGCATCAAACATCTGAACCGCGTGTACTCGGTCCTGAGCGGAATCAACACATTGATCGTGCGCGTTCGCAGCCGCGACGAGTTGTTCAGGGAGGCCTGCCGCATTGCCGTCGAAGTTGGCGGCTTCCGCATGGCGATGGTGTGCATGGTCGATCCAGACTCGATGCTGGTTTCACCGGTCGCCTCCTCTGGCAAGAGCGAGGAGCTCATGGCCGCGTTGCGCCAGGCGATGAGCACTCCCGAGGGCGCCGCACGAACGCGCCTCGTCCGCGCCTTCAAGGAAAAGCGCCCGATCGTCGCCAACGACTGGCTCAGCGACAAGGGTTCGGTGCTGCACGATGATTACGTGCAGGCTGGGGTGCGTTCGCTGGTGGCAATTCCGCTGATGGTGGCCGATCGAGCCGTGGGCGTGTTTGCGCTCTACGCCAACGAAGCGGACTTCTTCCACCAGCAGGAAATGAAGTTGTTGATCGAGCTGACCAACGACATTGCGTTCGCCATCGATCATCTGCAAAAGGGGGATCGGCTCTCCTATCTGGCGTACTACGATGCGCTCACCGGGCTCGCCAATCGTGTGTTGTTTCATGAGCGGCTCACGCAAGGCTTGAAGCACGCCGAGCAACAGCGGGAAAACCTCACGCTGGTGCTGGTCGACATCGAGCGCTTCAGAACCGTCAATGACACCTTCGGACGCGCCGCGGGAGATTCGCTCTTGAAGGAACTTGGCGCGCGGCTTCTCGCCAATGCGGTCGATGTGGACGGATTGGCCCGCATCGATGCCGATCAATTCGGGATCATCATGTCGAGGCCGGGAACGGCCGCCGGGATCGCTCGCGACATCGACAAGATGTCCGCAAACATTTTCGGTCGGCCATTTCGCATCGGCGATTCAGAATTGCGCATTTCCGCGAGATTCGGTGTCGCGATTTTCCCGAACGACGGCGCCGATGCCGATACGTTGCTCAGAAATGCCGAGGCAGCGCTCCTGAACGCCAAGTCCGGGTTGGAACGCTGCCTGTTCTACGCCAACAGCATGAACGAGCGGGTTGCAGAAAAACTGGAGTTGGAGAATCGGCTGCGACAGGCGATCGAAAAGGAAGAATTCGTTCTGCACTACCAGCCCAAGATCGA
>DATKEK010000057.1:0-2869 GCA_035512195.1 Burkholderiales bacterium | reverse complement strand
TGACCAGCGCCTCGGTCTGCTTGCGATCCGCGGCGAGATGCAGATAGGTGAACAGCACCTGGTCGGGGCGCAGCATCTCGCATTCGGCAATCTGCGGCTCCTTGACCTTGACGATCATCTCGGCACGCTCGAAAACTTCCTTCGCCGTATTGACCACGCGCGCACCGGCGCCCTCGTAATCGCCATCGGTCATGCCGATTCCAGCACCTGCTTCCGACTGCACGATTACCTCGTGCCCGTCCTGCACCAGCTCGCGCACACCTGCCGGCACCATGCCGACGCGGTATTCGAGTACCTTGATTTCCTTCGGTACGCCGATCTTCATTCGGTGTCTCCCCGTTGTGTCCGTGCCGGGCGCCGAGCGCCGGGCGGCCTTGTTGACCGTTGGCCGGGCCGTTCGGCGAGCCGTTCGGCGAGCCGTTCGCTGCATTCGGGCCGATTCGGCCAGTCGTGCAGGATAGCCCGCTATGCACGCAAGTCACTTGCGGAATCAGTGACATTCTGCTGAATATGTGGCAGATTCTGCGACTATTATTGTTTTCCAAGCAATATTCCGCCATGTCTCTCGACCGCTTCGACCGCAAGATCCTCAGTGAGCTGCAGCGCGACGGGCGTATCAGCAACGTGGAGCTGGCCGGCCGCGTGAGCCTCTCCGAGTCGGCCTGCCTGCGGCGCGTGCGCGCGCTGGAGCAGGCGGGCCTGATCGAGCGCTACGTGGCCCTTCTCAACCAGAAGAAAGCCGGGCTCGCCGGCAACGTCTTCGTGCACATTGCGCTGAACCGCGAAGAACAAAGCGAACTGGCCGCGTTTGAGAAAGCGGTGCAGAACCTGCCGGAAGTCATGGAGTGTTACCTCATGACCGGTGAGTTCGATTACCTTCTTCGGGTCGTCGTTTCCGACATGGCGGATTTCGAGCGCGTGCACAACGAAGCGCTCACACGACTGCCCGGCGTCGCACGCGTCAACTCCAGTGTCGCCATCCGCACCGTGCGAAAAACGACCGAACTGCCGATGCACGGAGCCGCGTCGTAGCTTTGTAATTTTTACACGCGTTTTCACTGTCGTGGCGCTTTGACATCGCGTGACGCGGATCGTAATCTCATTGTTATCCCCCCCTGAGGACATCCGCATGTTGTCTGCTGCGCAAACCGTTCATGGGAACGGTTCACCGGAAGCCCTGTCAGCACGCTATTTAAGTGCGCGGGCGACGACGCTCTCCCTGTGCCGGCACCTGGAGCCGGAGGATTTCGTCGTGCAAAGCATGGCGGATGTCAGTCCGACAAAGTGGCACCTGGCGCACGTTACCTGGTTCTTTGAACACTTTCTGCTGAAGCCTTATTCACCCGGCTACAAGCCGTTCAACGACGCGTACGATTACATTTTCAATTCCTATTACTATTCGATCGGCGAGATGCACCGGCGCGCCGATCGCGGCCTGCTGTCACGCCCGCCGGTCAAGGACATCATCGCCTATCGGGTATGCGTCGATGAAGCCATGCGGAATCTGCTTGCAAAGCGCGGTGAGGATGCCGACATACGCCAACGCGTCGAACTCGGCATCAATCACGAGCAACAGCACCAGGAGCTCCTGCTGACCGATATCAAGCACGTTTTTTCCCGCAACCCGTTGCAACCGCCGGTGAATCCGGAACTCGTGTCCGCGCCTTCCGGCGAATCGCAAAAGCACGAATTCATCGCCGGCAAGGCAGGCATCAGTGAGATCGGCGCCACGCCCGAAGGTTTTTCCTTCGACAACGAATTGCCGCGTCACCGCGTGCTGGTTACGGAGCATGCGGTCGGCTCGCGCCTGGTCACGAACGGCGAGTACCGCGAGTTCATCCTCGACGATGGATACCGTAATGCCGGCCTGTGGTTGTCCGACGGCTGGGCGGCGGTCAACGAGCGTGGCTGGAACCGGCCGCTCTACTGGACCGACGATCTCGAAAGCGAGTTCACGCTCGGCGGCATGCGCGAACTCGATCTTCACGCTCCGGTAACGCATGTCAGTTATTACGAAGCGGATGCGTTCGCCCGCTGGGCCGGCGCCCGCCTGCCCGCCGAGCAGGAATGGGAACTCGCCGCGGCAGCACAGGACGTCCGCGGCAACTTGCTGGATACAGGTATCTGGCATCCGGCTGCGGCTGCGCGCGGCGAGTCGCAGTTCTTCGGTGATACCTGGGAGTGGACCCTGTCTTCTTACGCTCCGTATCCGGGCTTCAAACCGCTCGCCGGTTCCCTCGGCGAATACAACGGCAAGTTCATGTGCAACCAGATGACGGTCCGGGGCGGTTCCTGCGTGACCGCCGCGGAGCATATCCGGGCGACTTATCGCAGTTTCTTCTATCCGGATGCACGCTGGCAGTTTCTCGGCATTCGTCTGGCCCGTGACATCACGACCTGAGACCGAGGAGCCGATTTTGGCCATTTCAGCAATCAGCAAGCCCGAACTGACGGAACAGGAGGAGAATCTCGCGCACGATATTGCCGAGATTCATGCAGGTCTTTCGCTCAACCGTAAGACGCACTCGCCCAAATTTTTCTACGACGATCGCGGCTCGCAGTTGTTCGACCGGATCACCGAATTGCCCGAGTACTATCTCACCAAGACAGAGCTCTCCATCATGGAACGCCACGTCGCGGAAATCGCGGCTCTGATCGGGCCGGAGGCCAGCCTGATCGAATTCGGCAGCGGCTCGAGCATGAAGACGCGTATCCTGCTCGAACATCTCGACCGGCTTGCGGCGTACGTGCCGGTCGACATCTCCCGCGATCATCTCGTTGCAGCGGCCGGGGATCTCGCACGGGATTTTCCCCACATCGAGGTGTTGCCGGTCGCCGCGGACTTCACGCACCCGTTCGACCTGCCGCA
>DATKEK010000056.1:0-9430 GCA_035512195.1 Burkholderiales bacterium | reverse complement strand
CAGCAGGCCGTCCTTCAGGCTGTAGATCCACCCGTGCACCGCCAGCGTCTGGCCGCGTGCCCAGGCGTCCTGCACCACCGTGGTCTGTGCCACGTTGATCGCCTGCTCGATCACATTCAGTTCGCACAGCCGGTCCAGCCGTTGTTCACGGCTGGCCAGCGTGGCCATCGCATCGCGGTGTTTCTGGCCCACGTCCTGCACATGGCGCAACCAGTTGTCGATCAATCCGAGCTTGGCGTTGTCCAGTGCCGCGGCCACCCCGCCGCACCCGTAGTGCCCGCAGACGATCACGTGCTTGACCTTCAGCACCTCCACCGCAAACTGCAGTACCGACAGGCAGTTCAGATCCGCATGCACGACGACGTTGGCGACGTTGCGATGAACGAACACCTCGCCTGGCGCGAGCCCGGTGATCTGGTTCGCCGGCACCCGGCTGTCCGAGCAGCCGATCCAGAGATACTCGGGGGACTGAATTTGCGAGAGCCGCTCGAAGAAATCCGGTTCGCGGCGGACCATCTCTTCGGCCCAGGTCTTGTTGCAAGCCAGCAGTTTGTCGAGTGTAGGCATGCCTTGTTCCGGGAAAATTGATCGGGTTCGCGGCGCGTGCCGGCAGAGGCTCAACGCCCAGACTCACATTATGCACGGCAGTCCGGCACCGGCTTGTTGTCCGGGGAGTGCATTCGCACATCAGCGTGCCACGGGGAAACTCGCGATGCACAGGCCGTACAGCATCGCCGCAAGCAGAATCACCGCGGTAAATCCCAGGTGGATCGCCAGCAGCGTGGCGAGGACTGCGCTGATGACCGAAGCGCATGCGTTTATACCCCAGCCCCAAGGCACCAGTGCAGGCGCTTGCCGGCCGAGTGCCTCCAGCCCCAGCGGAAACGGCATGCCCATGCACATGCCGAGCGGCAAGATGAGCAGCACGGCAAATGCAATCCTGCCGGCGTCGGGCAGCCCGATCAACGCCTCGAACACCGCGGGCAGCCCGAAGAGATAGGTCACGGCAAGCAACGCGATCCCCAGCACCGGCAGCACCACCGGCGGCCATATTCCGAATGTCCGTCCTGCCAGCCTCGCCGACAGCGCGCTGCCCAGTCCGGCGGAAAACAGGAAGGCGAACAGCACCACTGCGATCGCGTACAGAGGGTGGCTCAGAAACAGCATGAACCTCTGGATGAAGGCGATCTCGACGAACATGAACGCCGTGCCGAGTGCCCCGAAATAGATGGCGGTGCGCAGTCTCGCGGTACCTTGCGTGTGCCCGCCATTGCGCAGCCATTTGAGCGGCAACAGCACCAGCACCATGCTCGCCAGCAGCGCCTGCCCGAGTGTCGCGACCACCAGGAGATACCCCCAATCGAGCAACGGCAGCCCGCCACGATCGCGCAAATGCAGCACCTCGGGCAGGGTTTTCCAGCGGAAGAACTGAAAGAAGAATGGACGGTCGTCGGTTGCCGCAGCAATGTCGAACTTGTAGAGACTTGTGAACCGGTCGCGCTCCGCTCCAAGCAGGGCAACAGCGCCCTGATGGAAATACGGCTGCTCAAGCCGGTTATAGAGGTTTGCCTCGCCGGACGCCATTCCCGGATACCAGACCAGGTCGAAGGATCGTGCGCGGCAGAATTCCCGCAGCAGCGCGATCTCGTCGGCGGTGAACGCGCGGTTGCCGATCAACAGCGTCGCCGTCTTCCAGCCGCGAATCATTGCTAGCCGGGATCCGGGTTCCTGCACGCCACGCCGCTCGAGCGCCGTCACCACGGTGGCAAACAGCTTCAGTGCGTCGCGCGGCGGCAGATCGACCCAGCGCGTCATCGACAGCAGACCGCCGGGAGCGAGGCGATCAAGGGCGCGCTGTATCGCCTCGACCGTGTAGACACAGTTTTCGGACAGTGCGTAGAGTCCTGCGGACGACGCGTCGAAGGCGTCAAGCGGACCGAGCTGGATGATGTCGTAGTGGTCCCGGCTGGTTGCGATGAATCCGCGGGCCTCGCGGATATGCAGGCGCACGTTGGTCCTGCTGTATGGCCGGCCGGAAAAATCGGCGAATTCGCGCTCGACCAGTTCGATCGTCTGCGGATTCAATTCCACCACATCGATGTGCGCGGCTTCATGATAGATCGCCTGCAGCACATCTGCTCCCGCGCCCGCCCCCAGCACCAGCACGCGCGGATGCTGCCGCAGGTGGTAGGGCAGCGCCGAGGTCAGGTAATCGAGATAGCTCAGCGGCTTGCGCCTGCCGTCGTCTCGCAGCAGCGCACTCATGCCTTCTCCGTCGGTGAACACCGCCAGCTGACACGGCGGCGGATGCGGTGCGTTCAGACTGAGCCCCGGCGCATGTCTAAACGGAATCTCCGGACTGTCGACCACGGTCACCAGGCCGAGCGGACTGGACCGCTCGGCCACCACATGCGCACCCGTCACCTCGAGCGTCTGCGAAAGCTGCTTGTACTGCGACGGACGCAGATCCCCGAGCGCAGACTGCATGACGGCAATGGTGCCGAACGTCAGCACTGCCGGCAGAGTCCAGGCAAGCGCAGCGCGCGTGCCGTTCAGCCGCATGGCCAGTCCCGCAGCCGCCAGCGCACCCGCGGCCAGACAGCCGAGCACGGTTCCCGGGCGCATCGCGAACAGCGCCAGGATCACCCCAAGGCTGCCGGCGGCCGCGCCGAGGATGTCGAAGGTGTAGACCAGATGCGCGCAGCGGGCGTAGCGGGTAAAGGCAAGGCAGACGCAGATCGCGGCGAAGAAGAACGGCACTAACAGCAGCAGATAGATCGCGAGCATCCACAGCGGCTGACGCCAGTCCCACAGGAACTCCAGCGCATTGAACGGGACCGCCTGCGCAAGCAGGAAGCAGGCGACGGCTGTCACCCCGAATGCACAGGCCGCTGCCGAGAACACCGCGAGGAAACGCGACTCGAGATAGTTCCGGAACAGCGCCACCACGGTACCGGCCACACCGTACCCGAGCAGCGCAACGCTGATCATCATGTAGGCGAAGTGATGCCACTGGATGATGGCGAACAACCGGGTCAGCAATATTTCGTAGGAGAGTGCGGCGGCCGACACCAGAAACAATGCCAGGCGAAACGCCAGCGGTGGAATTTCGCCGGCCACGGGAGGACTGACGGATTGCGTAGTCATCAGGCCGCTGACGTAGGCATTGCAGGGCAAGCCGCGCGGCACGGTGTCCGGGAAAGCAATGTGCGCCGAACGGTCTGAATCAGTGACCTCCGGTCAGGGGCACGAACCGCACCGGCAGTATCTGACGGCTGGTGATCGTGCCATCCGATTGCTTCTCGATCAGCATCAGATACTGGGTGAGAAAACTCGGCCCTACCGGGATCACCATCCTGCCGCCGGGCTTGAGTTGCTTGACCAGCGGCGGCGGCACATGGCTTGCGGCGGCAGTCACCATGATGCTGTCGAACGGTGCGTGCTCCGGCCATCCGTAATATCCGTCCGCCACTTTCACCTCGACGTTGCGATAGCCGAGCTGCCGCAGCAGCGCTTCCGCCTGTCGCCCCAAAGGCTCGACGATCTCTATGCTGTAAACCTCTGTCGCCAGTTCCGCCAGCACCGCCGCCTGGTAGGCCGAGCCAGTGCCGATCTCTAAAATGCGCTGGCCCGCCTGCAGTTGCAGCAGGTCGGTCATGAGCGCGACGATGTAAGGCTGCGAAATGGTCTGCCCGTAGCCGATCGGCAGCGGGCGGTTCTGGTACGCAAAGCGTCGCTGCGACTGCGGCACGAAGCGATGCCGTTCGACTTTTTCCATCGCCACCAGCACCTGGCGATCGAGCGCCCGCCTGCCGGTCTCTGCCGCCGTGCGCGTTGCGGTGTGCTCGATCTCCTGCACCATGCGTTTGCGTGCGCCCTGATATGCATCGCCTGCCAGAACCAAGCCGTACAGGAGCAGCGCCGCAAGAGCGCACGACGACAGACGCCCGGCCGAGGCGCCGCCGTGCAGCAGCGATTCAGTGTGCATCGTTCGCCTGCAGCGCCCGGCCGCCACCGTAGAATTCCGCCGGCTTCACTTCTCCGCCGCGGAACACGCGCACCGCGCAATACTTGAACTCCGGAATCTTCGCGAAGGGATCCAGCGCCGGACTGGTCAGCAGGTTGGCCGCCGCCTCATAGAAACAGAACGGCACGAACACCGCACTGCGCGGCATGGCTTCGTCTGCGCGCGCGTAGAGCGTGATGCTGCCGCGACGGGATTCGACCGTCATCGGATCGCCGGGGTTGATTCTGAGCCTGGCAAGATCCAGCGGATGCAGGGACGCGGTGGGCTCCGGTTCGATCGCATCCAGCATCGGCGCGCGACGCGTCATCGCCCCGGTGTGCCAATGTTCCAGCTCACGCCCGGTGATCAGCACCATCGGATAGAAATCGTTCGGCCGCTCCGCCGCCGGAATGATGTCCACCGGCATGAATCGCCCCTTTCCGCTCGGCGTGGGAAAACTCTCGCCGAACACCACCGCCTGCCCCGGGTCGCCTTCGTGCAGGCAGGGGTAGGTCACCGCCCCTTCGCGCTCGAGACGCTCCCAGCCGATGCCGGCGATCGACGGCATGGTCCCGCGCATCTCGTCGAATACCTCGCGCACGCCGCTGTCCGGACCGCGGTAATTCCAGTCCAGTCCGAGACGCCGCGCCAATTGCTGGATGATCCACAGGTCCTGGCGCGCCTCGCCGGGCAGCGGCAGGGCGCGGCGTCCGAGCTGCACCATGCGATCGGTATTGGTAACGGTACCGGTTTTTTCCGGCCAGGCCGAGGCCGGCAGAACCACATCGGCGAGATACGCGGTCTCGGTGAGGAAGATGTCCTGCACCACCAGCCACTCGAGTCTGGCAAGCGCCTCGCGCGCGTGCTCCAGGTCCGGATCCGACATCGCCGGGTTCTCGCCCATGATGAGCATGCCGCGGATCTCCCGCCTGCGCGCGGCGTGCATGATCTCCACCACGGTCAGCCCGGGCCGCGGATCGAGCGTGCGGCCCCACAGCCGTTCGAAGCGTGCGCGGATCGCGTCGTCGTCCACCCGCTGATAGTCGGGAAACACCATCGGGATCAGCCCCGCATCCGATGCGCCCTGCACGTTGTTCTGCCCGCGCAGCGGATGCAGGCCGGTTCCGGGCCGGCCGATCTGGCCGGTCATCATTGCCAGCGAGATCAGGCAGCGCGCGTTGTCGGTGCCATGCGTATGCTGCGAGATGCCCATGCCCCAGAAGATCATCGAGGCGCGCGAGTCGGCATACAGCCGTGCCACCGCGCGAATGGTCTGCGCATCGATGCCGCAGATCGGCGCCATCGCCTCCGGGCTGTAGCCCTGGATACTGCGTCGCAAGTCGTCGAATCCGATCGTGCGGCGCGCGATGAAATTTTGGTCCACCAGCCCTTCTTCCACGATGGCGTGCATCATCGCGTTCAGCAGTGCGACGTCGGTGTCCGCGCGGAACTGCAGGAAATGCGTGGCATGTCGCGCCAGCTCGGTGCGGCGCGGATCGGCGACGATCAGCCTGGTGCCGCGACGCGCGGCATTCTTGAACCAGGTGGCGGCGACCGGGTGATTGACCGTGGGATTGGCGCCGATCAGGAAAATCACTTCGGCGTTTAGCACATCGTTCACCTGGTTCGACACTGCGGCGGAGCCGACGCCTTCCAGCAGCGCAGCCACCGACGATGCATGGCAGAGACGCGTGCAGTGATCGACGTTGTTCGTGCCGAAGCCGGTGCGCACCAGCTTCTGGAACAGGTAGGCCTCCTCGTTGCTGCACTTGGCGGAACCGAAAGCGGCCAGCGCATGCGGCCCGACGGTGTCGCGCAGATCGCGCAGCCGCGAGGCCGCCAGATCGAGCGCCTCGTCCCAGGTCGCCTCGCGAAACACCTCGCGCCAGTTGTCCGGGTCGACGGTGAAGTCCTTGCCCTTTGGCGCCCCGGGCAGCCGGATCAGCGGCCACGTCAGGCGTTGCGGGCTGTGCACGTAATCGAAGCCGTAACGCCCTTTCACGCACAGCCTGCCGTGGTTCGCGGGACCATCACGGCCCTCGACATGCAGAATGCGGTCCTGCTTGATGTGATAAGTCAGCTGGCAGCCGACGCCGCAGTAAGGGCAGACCGAGTCCACTTTCGAATCAGCCTCCTCCATTCCGGCACCGCGCGCTGGCATCAGCGCGCCGGTCGGACAGGCCTGCACGCATTCGCCGCAGGCCACACAGCTGGAGGTGCCGAGCGCATCGTCCAGGTCGAATACGATCTTCGACCGGCCGCCGCGGAACGCGTAGCCGATGACGTCGTTCACCTGTTCCTCGCGGCACGCCCGCAGGCAGCGCGTGCACTGGATGCATGCGTCCAGATTGACCGCGATCGCCGGGTGCGTGGCATCCGCCGCCGGCTGCGTGCGCGGCGCGAAACGCGGCTTGCCGACGTTCAGGCGGCGGGCCCAGGCGTCGAGTTCGGATTCGCGCGTGTATGCCTGCCCGGGCATGTCGGCGAGCAGCAACTCGAGCACCATCTTTTGCGCCGCCACCGCGCGTGCGCTCGCGGTGCTGATCTTCATGGCCGGTTTCGGTTGCCTGCAGCAGGACGGTGCCAGCACCCGCTCGCCCTCGATCTCGACCATGCAGGCGCGGCAGTTGCCGTCCGGGCGCAGGCCGTCCTGGTAACAGAGATGCGGAATCTCGATGCCGTGGCGGCGCGCCACCTGCAGGATGGTCTCGCCGGTTTTCGCGCTGACCGGCTTGCCGTCCAGTTCGAAAGGAATTTTTTCCGCGAGCCAGTACACCGGGTCCTCTGCCTCCTCTATTCGATCTCGTGCGGAAAGAACCTGATCACGCTGCGAATCGGATTGGGCGCCGCCTGCCCGAGCCCGCAGATCGAGGCATCGGCCATCGTCTGGGAGAGTTCGTCAAGCAGCGCCCGGTTCCAACGCGGCTCGCGCATCAGTTGCGCCGCCTTGGCGGTGCCGACCCGGCAGGGCGTGCACTTTCCGCACGACTCCGCCGCGAAGAAATCCATGATGTTGCCTGCCGCCGCGCGCGCGCGGTCCTGCTCCGACAGCACGATAATCGCAGCCGAACCAAGAAAACAGCCGTACTCGGACAGGACGTCGAAATCCAGCGGCAGATCGCCAAGTGAAGCCGGCAGGATTCCGCCGGATGCGCCGCCTGGCAGGTAGGCATAGAACGCATGTCCGGCGAGCATGCCGCCGCAGAATTCGTCGATCAGTTCGCGCGCCGAAACGCCTGCCGGCGCCAGCACCACCCCGGGTTTCGCCACGCGTCCGCTGACCGAGTAAGATCGCAGCCCGTTGCGCCCGCGGCGGCCGTGGCCTGCATACCACTCGGGCCCGCGCTCGAGAATGTCGCGCAGCCAGTGCAGCGTCTCGCAGTTGTGTTCCAGCGTCGGACGCCCGAACAGCCCGGCCTCCGCGACATATGGTGGCCGCAGCCTCGGCATGCCGCGTTTGCCTTCGATCGACTCGATCATCGCGGATTCCTCGCCGCAGATGTAGGCGCCGGCGCCGCGCCGCAGATGCATCTCCGGCAGCGCACAGGGCGGTTGGGAACGCAGCGCCGCGATCTCCTGCCGCAGGATCTCGCGGCACTCCGGATACTCGTCGCGTGTATAGACGTAGACCGCCCTGGCTTCGACCGCCCAGGCGGCGAGCAGCATGCCTTCGATCATCCGGTGCGGATCGCGCTCAAGATAGAACCGGTCCTTGAAGGTGCCGGGTTCGCCTTCGTCCACGTTCACCGCCACCAGCCGCGGGCCGGCGAAGCCCCTGACGGTACGCCATTTGCGCGCCGCCGGGAAACCGGCGCCACCGAGCCCGCGCAGCCCCGCCTCGTCGAGCGCGGAAATGACCTGGTCCACGCTGCGGCGCCCCTCGACGCAGTCCTGCAGCAGCCGGTATCCTCCGTTGCCGCGGTAGGCTGCATAGCCGACACAGCCCTGCGGCATGATCGCCCGCGTTCCGCCCTCCTGTACCAGCGCCACGACTTTCTCGGTGCTTGCCTGGGGCACCGGGCGATCGCCGACGATCGCCACCGGCGCCGTATCGCAGCGCCCGACACAGGCCACTTTCTGCACGCGCACGGCGGGCGCGAGGCTGGCGGAAAGTTGGTCGGCCAGAGCGTGCGCACCGAACAGCTCGCAGGTGAGCGAATCGCAAACGCGCACGGTGATCGACGGCGGCGGCGTGCCACCGTCCTCGACGATATCCAGATGATGATAGAAACTCGCCACTTCGAATACCTCGACCGGCGCGAGTTTCATTTCATGTGCCAGCGCGACCAGATGGCGCGCAGCCAGATGTCCGTAGCGGTCCTGGATTGCGTGCAGAAATTCGAGCAGCAGATCGCGGCGGTGCGGCGCAGCACCCAGCAGCGTGCGTACCTCGGCAAGCGCGGCGGCATCCACTTGCCGGCCCTTGGTCTGTCCCCGCTTCCGGCGCGCCGGCCGCGTTTCAGCATCCTGTCGTGAATTCAAGCCTTCTGCCTCGTCCGCTCGTACAATTACAGGCATGTCGCGGCGGCAGTCGCATTCGCCGCGGTCGTTACCGCATGATGTCCTGAAGGATCATAACCGACGCTCCGCTCGTCCGCGAACGTGGGCGGGACTGACTTCTGCAATAATTCCCGAGCCATGCCTCGTCCCACAGCGCAGATTCCGATGAATGCTCCCGCTATCCGCCACGCTCTCCGCCTGACCCGCGCCAGCCGGGCGCTGACCGTCGGCGTGGAGGCCGTCAACGAGCGCGGCGAGACGCTGATGACCGACATCGCTACCGAACACCCGCTGACTTTGTATATCGACAAGCGCGAAGTGGTGACGCTGATGACGCTCGGACAGGCGCCGGAAGCGCTCGCGATCGGGTACCTGCGCAACCAGCGGCTGGTTCGCTCGCTCGAGGAGATCGCGGCGGTGCAGGTCGACTGGGAGACGGCGGCCTGCGCGATCACCACCCGTAGCGGGGTGACCGACCTAGATGCGAAACTCAACCGGCGCACCGTCACCACCGGCTGCGGCCAGGGCACGGTATTCGGCGGCCTGATGGCGGAGATCGACCGCGTCCGCCTGCCCGCAGATGTCCGTCTGAGCGAACCGGCGCTGTACGGCCTGCTCGAGTCGGTGCGCAAGCGCGAAACGGTGTACAAGCAGGCCGGAGCGGTGCATGGTTGCGCGCTGATCCGCGGCACCGAGATTCTGTACTTCATGGAAGATGTCGGCCGTCATAACGCAGTCGATGCGATCGCCGGCATGATGTGGCTGGACGGGGTCGAAGGCGGCGACAAGGTGTTCTACACCACCGGCCGCCTGACGTCGGAGATGGTCATCAAGTGCGCGCAGATGGGCGTACCGTTTCTGGTATCGCGTTCCGGTCTGACGCAGATGGGCCACGAGATAGCGGAACAAGTCGGGCTGACCATG
>DATKEK010000055.1:0-4732 GCA_035512195.1 Burkholderiales bacterium | reverse complement strand
TGTACCAGGTGGATACACGCCTGCGCCCGAGCGGACGCTCCGGATTGCTGGTGACCAGCGTGGAAGCCTTCGAGCGCTACCAGGAAGAAAACGCCTGGACCTGGGAGCACCAGGCGCTGCTTCGCAGCCGGCCCGTCGCCGGCAGCGCGACCGTCGCACGTGAGTTCGAGCGTGTGAGAGCCGATACGCTGCGCCACAGGGTGAAGCGAGACCGCCTGCTGAACGACGTGCGGGACATGCGTTCGAAGATGCAGAAGCAGCTGGACAGGAGTGATGCGGAAAATTTCGACCTCAAACAGGGCACCGGGGGTATCGCCGAAATCGAGTTCCTGGTCCAGTACCTGGCGCTGAAGAATGCAGCAGAGCATCCAGCCGTCGTTCACTACACCGACAACATCCGCCAGCTGGGAACGCTGGCGGCGGCAGGCTCCCTGGACCAGGCGGATGCGGCCCGGCTCCAGGAAATCTACAAGGGCTACCGGCTGCGACTGCATCGCCTGGTGCTGGACGAGCAGCCGCCGTTTTCCGCCGCAGGAGAATTTATCGAGGAGCGGGAGTTCGTCACTGCCTTGAGAGACCGGATGATGTGACGGTGACATAGTGGCTTTAGCAGATCGCCGCTGCGCTGCCCGGTTGCTATAATGTTGCGCAATTTCGCAACGACATGAGCGGTAACGGTGGCAAGAAAAGCAGGGACGATCGACCAAAACCTCATACCTGCAAACGCACAGCAGAGGTACGAGGTTAGGATTTCCGACCTGCCGTTGGCCTGTCCCATGCCCGGGATGTATCTCTGGAACTCGCATCCGAAGGTTTTTCTGCCCATCGAGCCAACGGGAGAGGCGAAGTGCCCGTACTGCGGCGCAGAGTACCACCTGGCGACAGTGACAGAGTGAAGGCGCCCGGCCAGCCTTCTCCTCCGGCGAGCGACTGACGTGCATATCGTCACAGGTGGGGCAGGCTTTATCGGCAGCAATCTCGTCCGCCGACTGATAGACACGACCGGTGACGACGTGCTCGTCGTTGACGATCTCTGCGACGGCCGCAAATTCGCCAACATCGCCGCGCTGCCTATTGCCGACTATCTCGACAAAGACGAATTTCTCGAAACCCTGGAGAGCAACCGCTTCGCGACCGGAGTGCAGTGCGTGTTCCACCAGGGGGCTTGTTCTACCACGACGGAGTGGGACGGGCGCTTCATGATGCAGAACAACTACAGCTACTCGAAGCGCTTGCTGCACCACTGCCTCGCGCACGGCATCCCGTTTATCTACGCTTCTTCCGCGGCCGTCTACGGCAGCACGTTGAAGTTTCGGGAGGAGCCGGAGAACGAATCGCCGCTCAACGTCTATGGCTGGTCGAAGCTGATGTTCGATCGCTACGTCCGGCGGCTGTCGTACCACTCGGGGCAGCAGGTCGCGGGCCTGCGCTACTTCAACGTTTACGGCCCGGGCGAGCAGCACAAGGGGCAGATGGCGAGTGTTGCGTTTCACTTCAATCGGCAACTGCTGGACAAGGGTGAAATCCGCCTGTTCGAAGGCTCGGACGGCTTCGCAGATGGTGAGCAGCGTCGCGATTTCGTGTATGTGGACGACGTCTGCGACGTGAATCTCTGGTTTCTCGATAATCCCGGCGTCTCCGGCGTGTTCAATGTCGGCGCGGGCCGGTCGCAAAGCTTCAACGATGTCGCCAGCGCTGTGATTGCGTGGCACGGTCGCGGATGCATCCGCTATATCCCTTTTCCCGAACAGCTTGCCGGTGCCTATCAGAGCTTCACCGAAGCCGACCTTGGCAAGTTGCGGGCAGCGGGCTGCGACATCGACTTTCGCGATGTGGCAACGGGGGTCCGCACTTACCTCGATCACCTGGCGGCATAGCGCACCGGCCCGCAGTGAACAAGGTACTGATCGTCGGTCCCTCGTGGGTGGGCGACATGGTGATGGCGCAGTCCCTGTTCAGGCTCCTGAGGACCCGCCGGCCGGAAGCTTTTCTGGACGTGCTCGCGCCCGCGTGGTCATTGCCGGTCATTGCACGCATGCCGGAAATCCGGAAGGGCGTCGAATCCCCGGCCGGGCACGGCGAAGTCGCGCTGCCGAAGCGCTGGCGGGTTGCGAAGAGGTTGCGGGCGGAGGGATATCGACAGGCCATTGTGCTGCCGCGCTCCTTTAAAGCGGCGCTGATCCCGTGGCTGGCCGGCATCCCCCGGCGCACCGGGTTTCGCGGCGAAATGCGCGCCGGGCTGATCAACGATGTGCACGACTTCGACGAGCGGAGGCTTGACCAGACGGTGAAGCGTTTCCTCGCTTTGGGGATCAATGCCGGCGAGCCGCTGCCCTCGATCCCGCAGCCGCAGCTGCGCGTTTCCGCGGAAAACCAGCGCAGGCTCGTCGACCGACTGGATCTGGATACCGGCAAGCCGGTGATCGCGATGATGCCCGGCGCAGAATACGGCCCGGCAAAATGCTGGCCTTTGAACTACTATCGCGAATTGGCAGCGGTGCTTGCGGCCGCGGACTACGCCGTCTGGGTGATGGGTTCCGCGCGCGACGCCGAGGCCGGCGAGAGCATCGCTCGCGATGGCGGGGCGGCAAACCTGTGCGGCAAGACCGAACTCGTGGACGTCATCGACCTGCTCGGGCTCTGCCGGCAGGCGGTCAGCAACGACTCCGGCTTGATGCACATTGCTGCCGCCGTAGGTACCAGAGTGATTGCGTTATACGGTTCGACGAGCCCGGGCTTTACCCCACCCTTGACCGAGAACCGGGTACTGCACTACCTGGCGCTCGAGTGCAGTCCCTGCTTCCAGCGGGAATGCCCGCTGGGGCACCTCCGCTGCCTGCGGGAGATCACCCCCCACTCGGTATTCGACAGCATCCGGAGCGGATAAGGCTCCAAACCGCTTCGACCCCGGCTCCCAGGGAATGCAATTCGCTCCGGTTGCTTCAACTCGACAGTCCGGAAACCCGACCTCGCGTCGCCAGGGAATGCTGCATGCGGCCGAACAGCTGGTCCATTTTTTCATTCACGCGCGCCAGCCGGATGAGGCCCATCGCGTGCGGGTCGCGCACCCGCTGCCCCCAGCGCACTTCGTCCGGCGACTTGTCGAGATACTTTCGCAGCGCGTCCGGGTAGGCATTCACCGTGAACTCGCGGCTGAAATACGGGCCGGTCCGCTCGGGGTTCGATGTTGCATACAGGCCGACCACCGGCGTGCGCACCGTCGTTGCCATGTGCGCGGGACCCGAGTCCGGACACAGTACTGCTGTCGCAATCTCGAGGATGGCGAGTAGCTGTTTGAGGCTCGTTTTGCCGATCAGGTTGACCAGGCTCGAGTCGCACAGCCCGCGAATGACGTTGCCGTACTCGACCTCCGTCGCCGAACTGCCCCCGGTAAGGATGACCCGGCAGTTGAATTTCTGCCGCGCATAGTTTGCGGCGGCGGCATAGTTCTCGGCGCTCCAGTTTCGAAAGTTTCGCTCACGCTCGCTGCTGCATGGACTGATAACCAGGAGCGGCCGCTCGGCGGACCGATACTGCGCAGCGAACTCGCGGTGCGCGGAGGACAGCGGAATATCCCAACGCAGCTCGCGGCGCGGTACGCCAATGTGCCTCGCGAACTCGAGCATCGCGTCCTGAACGTGCTGCCGCCCGGTGGCCTCGATCCGCTCGTTGGTCATCAGCCACTGCATTTCCCGGGCGCGTGCGATGTCGTACCCGATGCGGACCGGCGCCTTCACCATGCGGCAGATCACGTTGGCGCGCAGCGATGCATGCATGCACAGCGCCACGTCAAAACTCTTGCCGCGCAGCTGCGAACGAACATCCGCGTACGCGCGGGTGCCGCGCGATTTCTCGAAAATGATAAACTCGATGCCGGGGATATCCGACATCAGTGTCGCTTCCGTTTTGCCGATTATCCAGGTCAGGCGAGTTTCCGGCCATGCGTCCTGGATCGCTCGTACGACCGCAAGCGCATGACAGGTATCGCCGATCGCCGACAGGCGCAGGACGCAAATACTTTCAGGCGGCGCTTTCTGGAACATGATCAGGGAACCGAGGACAGGTTACGGGTGAACGAGACAGTCGAGAACACCGGAACCGGGGCCATCGTATACGATCGGGCAGTTATCAACCAGATTTCCGCCGCGAGCTTCCGGCCGGACGGCTGGCGAAAGGCGCGCCCGGTGGTCGGATCACTGGGTGCCGCCGGTCGTGGCAGTAACGTGATCGTCAGCGATGATGGCTCGGAATACGTGCTGCGACATTACAGGCGCGGCGGTCTGCCAGGCCGCGTCAATCGCGACCTCTATCTTTGGCTGGGCGAGCAGCGCACCCGCGCGTTTCGCGAATGGCGCCTGCTGGCGCGTCTGTACGACATGGGACTGCCGGTACCACGTCCTGCCGCGGCGCACTACCGCCGCAGCGGCCTTTTCTACACCAACGATCTGTTGACCGTACGGGAGCCGGGCATACGTCCGCTGTCTGATGTACTCATCGAAAAGCAGGATGAGCAATTCTGGCGGACCATCGGCAGCGGGATCCGGTGCTTTCACGCAGCCGGCGTATTCCACGCGGACCTGAACGCATACAACGTGCAGATCGACCGGCACGGCAACTTGTTCCTGCTCGACTTCGACCGTGGCCGCATGCTGCCCTACGGTGGCGGGTGGCAGCAGCGAACTCTGGCGCGCCTTTGCCGTTCGCTCAGCAAGATCCGCCGTATCGAGCCGCG
>DATKEK010000054.1:0-3779 GCA_035512195.1 Burkholderiales bacterium | reverse complement strand
GACTACGCTCGGGCCTGTACCGACGTAGAGCTTGCCGGTGTCCTTGATGCGGATGAAAGCATCTGCGCCTGATGCGCCGGGCTGCTGCTGCGGTCCCGCCTCGATGTCCAGAGTGCTTTTCGTCAGCGGCGTCATTGTGGGTTTCCTCGTGGGGGCTAGTAACCCAACGCCATGCCGTCTTTGCGATGGTCGGAGGCTCCGAACAGGACGCCACGCTGGTGATCTATCCAGATCGCCTGTGCACCCCCGATAGGCAGTTCGGACCATTCCACTGCGTGGCCCCGGCGTGCGAGGATGTCAGCGGCAGCCGGGGAGACGGTCCGCTCCAACGACAACTTTCCATCGATAGCAAACGAACGCGGCTCGTCGCTCGCAACCTGGATATCGAGACCTCGGTCGAGAACCTGGTAAAGGAAGTGCGCATGGCCAGCAGCCTGATAGTGTCCCCCCATCACTCCGAAGGGCATGATCGGCTTGCCATCGCGACAGATCAGGGCGGGGACGATGGTGTGCAGCGGTCGTTTGCGGGGCGCTATCGCACAGGGGTGTTTCGGGTCCGTCCGGAAACCGATTCCCCGGTTGTGAAAGAGGACGCCGGTCTTCGGCTCGTAAATGCCGCTGCCGAACGGCGCGAAGAGCGAGTTGATCAGCGACACTGCATTGTGATCGCGATCGACCGCGCACACGCACACAGTGTCCCTGTGCTCGGGCAGATTCCAGGCTTCGGGCGCCGAAGCCCGGTCGGGATCAATGCCATTCCTGACCTGTCTGGCGTAGTCGTCGGAGAGAAACCTTGCGACCGGTACTTCGCCGTGCGCAGGATCACAAAAATAGGCGTCGCGTGCGCGATACGCGGACTTGGTGGCCTCGGCAAGCATGTGAATCCGGTCCGCCTCGCTGTGCCGAATGTCGCCAGGCTGCAGAGACTCGATGGCGCGCAGGATCATGAGCGCGGCCAGTCCTTGCCCGGGCGGTGGGCATTCGTACACTTGGAATCCGCGATAGTCGATCTGGATCGGTGGCAAATAGTCGCTCGACTGCCGTTCGAAATCTTCCTCGCTATGCAAACCGCGCGCCTTGCGCAGCCTATCGGTTAGCGCCTTCGCTACCGGACCTGAATAAAACCCCGCGGCGCCATTGCGGCCGATGCAACGCAGCGTATCTGCCAATGCGTGGTGGCGGAACAGGTCGCCAACCTCGGGCGCACGACCACCGGGAAGATATGCATCGCGCGCACCAGGATCCAGAGTCAATTTCTCGACCTGCCGGCTCCAATCCCAGGCGACGCGCGGCGTAACGCGCATGCCTTCTTCGGCAAGGCGGACCGCGGGCGCAAGGACTTCTGCCAGCGGCTTCGAGCCGTGGTCCCGATTCAGCGTGCACCAGGCGGAAACTGCACCGGGTACGGTCACCGCATGTGCGGAGGTTGGCGAAATCTCGCCGATGTCGTGGTCGACGTACCACTGGGAAGTCGCAGCGCCCGGTGCGCGTCCCGACCCGTCGAGAGCAATCGGTAGCGCGCCGCGCATCGTAAGCAGCGCGAAACAGTCACCGCCGATTCCGGTCATGTGGGGTTCGACAATCGCCTGCACGGCGATCGCGGCGATTGCCGCATCGATGGCGTTGCCGCCGGAGCGCAGCATCTCGAGGCCCGCCATGGAAGCCACGGGATGCGAGGTGCAGATCATGCCTTGATCGCCGATCGCCATCGAGCGGCCCGGTTTAGTGAAATCACGCATCGATTGGATTTTCCACGGACAGTTGCTTGGCGGCGCGCGCAAGTCTTGGACCGATCTCGTTCTCAAGCCGTTCGGCGCTAGCCTCGGAGGGCATGCCACCGCAATTGATCGCCAGCACCGCGCCGTCGTGGGTCACGATCGGCGCGCCGGCAGCATAGACATCTGGCAGGCGATCGCCCAGCGAGAGGCAAAACCCGCGTTTGTCGAGCGACTCGAAGGCTGCGTCGATTCTGGCGCGCACGCCGCGCCACTCGCTGCGCGGCCACTGCGGCTGCACACGCCGCAGTAACGCGACGCGTTCCTTTTCCGGCAGGGCAAACAGGTAGGCACGACCCATGGCCGTGTTTTCAATCGGCAATCGTGATCCCAAGTCGAACCGCGCAGGCCGCAGCTGCGGGTGGCGCGCAGTCTCGATCGTGAGCATGAACAGCTGGTCGCGCATGCCGAGCGAGGCAGGCACGCGCGCGAAGTCCGCGATCTCCTGCAGGACGGGACGCGCTGCCATGCGGTGCGGCATGCCGGCAAGCAGCGAATGGCAAAGCGCAACGATTCCGGCGCCCAGCTGGTAGTACCCTGTGCGCGCAACGAGCGACAGGTAGCCGAGCGCGACCAAGGTCTGGCTCAAGCGGGAGATGGTGGGTTTCGCCAGACCGGTACGCTCTGCCAAATCGGCATTGCTGAGTGACGTTTCGCCGGGCTTGAATGCCCGCAGCACCGCGAGGCCGCGCGCAACGCCTTGCACTAGTCGTGTGTCGTCAGAGGAGGTCTCCAGCGTATCGGTATTGGCCTTTCGCCTACTGGCAGTAAGTCTGGCCATGCCGCCTCTGTGTGGTGCGTTTTGCTATTGAAATTTAATTTCATCAGATAGAATTAATTTTGTCAAGCATGAATCGAGGCACCAATCGACAGATGCCGAGCCGATTTTGATATCACTTGGGAATGACTATGCGTATCGGCGTGCCGAAGGAAATCAAGAACCACGAATACCGTGTCGGGCTGACGCCCGCCGGCGTGCGCGAACTGAAATTGCTTGGTCACGAAGTCCTCGTGGAACACCGGGCCGGCGCGGCCATCGGCCTGACCGATGCGATGTATCAGGATGCCGGCGCGACGATCATCGAAGCCGCGGCGCAGGTGTACGCCGAGGCCGGGATGGTGGTCAAGGTCAAGGAGCCTCAGGCAAACGAATGGCGTTTGCTCCGTGAGGGGCAGGTGCTCTTCACCTTTCTGCACCTGGCCCCGGATCCGGAGCAGACCAGGGCGCTGGTGAACTCCGGTTGCGTGGCAATCGCCTACGAGACTGTCACCGACGGCCACGGCGGTTTGCCGTTGCTGGCGCCGATGAGCGAAGTGGCCGGGCGGATGTCAATACAGGCGGGTGCCCATGCGATGGAGAAGGCGCAGGGAGGGAACGGGATCCTGCTGGGGGGCGTGCCAGGCGTTGACCCGGCCAATGTGCTGGTCATCGGTGGAGGCGTAGTGGGTTACAACGCAGCGCGCGTCGCAGTGGGTATGGGCGCGGACGTGACAATATTGGATCGCACTTTGGGGCGCTTGAATTGGCTGGACCAGATGTTCGGCGGTCGTCTGAAGACCCTGTATTCGACGGCCGACGCGCTTGAGCAATGCATCGCGCAGGCCGACTTGGTGATCGGCGCGGTGCTGGTACCCGGCGCCGCTGCACCGAAGCTCGTTACCCGCGCGCACCTCGGAGAGATGAAGCCGAATTCGGTCATTGTGGATGTCGCCATCGACCAAGGCGGCTGCTTCGAAACCAGCAAACCCACCACCCATCAGGATCCGACCTATGTCGTGGACGGCATTGTGCACTATTGCGTGGCCAACATGCCGGGCGGCGTTGCGCGCACCTCGACGTTCGCATTGACCAATGCCACGCTACCGTACGTCATGGCACTGGCAGGCAAGGGTTATCGGAAAGCACTGCTGGACGATGCACATCTTCGCGAAGGACTGAACGTTCATCGGGGCACGATTACATACAAGGCCGTGGCCGAGGCGCTGGGCTACGACCACCAATCG
>DATKEK010000053.1:0-2748 GCA_035512195.1 Burkholderiales bacterium | reverse complement strand
GCCGCCAATTTCGCCGATCCAGGGCGTTCTCCTCTGAAAAACGTTGGGACACTACTGGACAGGTACAACAACTTAAGGCCAGGGTCCATGCGCTGTGAGTGCACCGGCGAGCCCGGCAACGCGTCGATAAAACTTGCTCTGGCACTTCGTTTTCCCTGCAGAATCGAGTCTTCGTTTACCGCCGTTAAGCCGATTCCATGATCGATCTCTATTACTGGCCCACACCGAACGGGCACAAGATCACCATCTTTCTCGAGGAGACCCGGCTGCCTTACCGGATCGTGCCGGTGCACATAGGCCGTGGGGAACAGTTCAAGCCGGAGTTCCTGCGAATTTCCCCGAACAACCGCATGCCTGCGATCGTCGATCACGCGCCCGAGGACGGCGGCGCGCCGATTTCCGTGTTCGAATCCGGCGCAATCCTGCTATACCTCGCGGAGAAAACCGGCAGCTTCCTGTCGCGGGATCGACGCGGACGCGTGGAGACCCTGCAGTGGCTGTTCTGGCAGATGGGCGGTCTGGGGCCGATGGCCGGCCAGAACCATCACTTCGTGCATTACGCGCCGGAAAAAATCGCCTATGCCATCAATCGCTACGTCAAGGAGACTTCACGTCTGTACGCCGTCCTCGATCGCAGGCTTGCCGGGCGCGAGTACATAGCGGGCGACTACTCGATTGCGGACATGGCCTGCTATCCGTGGATCTTCCCGCACGAACGCCAGCAACAGAAGCTGGAGGAGTTTCCGGACCTGAAACGCTGGTTCGAAGCGATCAGCGAGCGGCCCGCGGTAAAGACCGCCTACGATAAGGGCCGGGCGATCAGCGCCAAGCCGGTGGTGGACGACGAAGCGAAGAAATTCCTGTTCGGGCAGTCGGCGGAGACCGTGCGAACTCGATGACGCAGTAGAAAGGGCAGATCATGCTGAAAATGTACGACCTCGCCGGCGCCGACGCGTCCCGCCGTTTCAGCCCGTATTGCTGGCGCATCCGCATGGCGCTCGCGCACAAGGGCCTGGACTGCGAGTTCGTTCCCTGGCGCTTCACCGAAAAGGACCGCATTGCGTTTTCCGGGCAGGCAATGGTGCCGGTGCTTGTGGATGGCGAGACCGTGGTCAGCGACTCCTGGAAGATCGCGCTGTATCTCGAATCGCGTTATCCGCAGAATTCCCTGTTCGGCTGCGAAACCGCGAAGGCGCAGGCGTTGTTCATCAAGCACTGGGTGGAGCGCACGCTGCATCCGCTGCTGGTGCGGATTGCGGTGCGCGACATCTGGGAACTTTTGCACGAAAAGGACCAGGCCTACTTTCGGGAATCACGGGAGAAACGCTTCGGCATGCCGCTCGAGGAGGTGCCGAAGAACCGTGAGCAGATGACCGTCGGGCTACGCGCAGCGCTCGATCCGGTGCGGGCAACGCTGGAGCAGCAGCCTTTCCTCTGCGGGGACTCGCCGGGTTTTGCGGACTACGTGCTGTTTTCGGTACTGCAATGGGCACGCTGCGCGACGGCATATCCCGTGCTGGAGAACAGCGATGGCGTGTTCGCCTATCGCGAGCGCATGCTCGACCTGTTCGGCGGTTACGCGAGGAAAGCCCCTGCGGCCGCAGCCTGAGGCGATGCTTCGCGCAAGAAATCCGACCGGCACGGGGAGGGCGCGCCGGTCGGATACCGGACTCAGGACCTGCCCGGGTTTTTCATCGCATCGGTGTTGCGGCTGAAGGCCGGGCGCTGCGCCTCGGCTGCCGCGTCCTTCCTGGTGGCGCCTTGCCAATCGCGCATCAGGTCCGCGTAGGCATCCGCGCTGGTGCGCGTGCGCACCGTGCCGGCCGGCCGTTCGCCGGCGCCCGGACGATAACTCCAGTCGCGCACCATGTCGGCCTGGGCCGCCTCGATGCTGCGCGTCTTGATGGTGGTGGCGCCGGAATCGGCAAACGCCACACTGGTTGCCAGCAGCCCGCCGGCGATAAGGGTGAGTTTCGATATTGTTTTCATGTTTCCCTCTGGATAAGGACGGTTGATTCGAACAACGCCGGGTTTGGGCCACTACGGGCTGCTACCCGTTACCTGTCATGCGGATCGCATCATGACGTGCGGGCTGCCGCGGTTCTTGGAGGGAAACGGCGAGTTTTTGGACGTTATTGCGCAGCCCGCCTGGCCGGAGCGAGGAACGGCCCGGTGTGGGGCGGCGGGCGGCTATTCGACCGCCCGGTAGCTTACCGAGACGATCTCGACCTGTTCCGGCCCGGCCGGCGTACGCAGCGTGACAACATCGCCTTCGCGGGCCTTGAGCAGCGCTTTGGCGAGCGGTGAGACCCAGGAGATGCGGGCGCGCGACAGATCGGCTTCGTCGATGCCGACGATGGAATAGGTCTTCTCGGCTCCGCTGCCGTGGATTACGGTAACGGTGGCACCGAAAAACACCCGGTCGGTCTGCTCGCGGGTTCCAGGGTCGACCACCACTGCTGCGTCCAGTCGTTTGGTGAGAAAGCGGATGCGGCGGTCGATCTCCCGCAGCCTGCGCTTGCCATAAATGTAGTCCGCATTCTCCGAGCGGTCGCCGTTGGACGCGGCCCACTGGATCACCTTGACCAGATCCGGCCGCTCTCTGTCCAGCAGGTGCAACGCCTCGTCCTTCAGCCGCTTGAAGCCGGCCGGGGTAATGTAATTGCGCGTCCCCGCGGGCAGCGCAGGCGCGGTGCTTTCCGGCTCGTCTTCGTCGCGTTCGACCTTTGTGGTGATTGACCTTCTCAT
>DATKEK010000052.1:0-2830 GCA_035512195.1 Burkholderiales bacterium | reverse complement strand
CAGCACCAGGTGCACGATGTTCTCGGACAGTTCATGCTCGCCGCCCGAGATCCACATCTTGTTGCCGGTGATCCGGTACGTTCCGTCGGGTTGTGGATGCGCGGTGGTGCGTATGTCCGACAGCGACGAACCGGCCTGCGGCTCGGACAGGCACATGGTGCCGAAGAACCGCCCCGACATCAGCGACGGCAGGTAACCTCGCTGTTGTGCATCCGAGCCGAAGGCGCGAATCAGATTGGCGTTGGCAATGGTCAGGAAGGGATATGCCGCAGTCGAGACATTCGCCGCGTTGAACCAGGCAAAACAAGCCTGCGCCACCGTCCACGGCAACTGCATGCCGCCGCTCTCGAAGTCCTGCGCGGCCGCCATGAAGCCGGCGTCGCAGAATGTCGCAAGCGCCCCCTTTACTTCGGGGATCAGGCTGACGCGCGCGCCGTCGAAGCGCGGCTCGTTTTCGTCCGCCTTGCGGTTATGCGGCGCAAACTTCTCGGTCGCGATTTTCGCGGCCGTCGCGAGCGCGGCATCGAAGGTCTCGCGGCTGTGTTCCGCGTAGCGCTGGCGCCCGGTCAAGGTCTCGACATCGAGCAGTTCATAGAGAATGAACTCGAGGTCGCGCCGACTGAGGAGCTTCGACTCCATCAGCGGGACCGCAGTCAGTCTGCCGCCGGCCGCCAGCCGGAAGCCCTCAGCCACGCCGGGAAATCCATCAGGCCGGAATGCAGTCGCCTCAGCGCGGCAACGTCGGGCTTCTGGCCCGCCCTGTTGAACCATTCGAACATGATCGCGAGGTCTTCGCTGAATCCACGGATGGCCTCGATCGGCAGCTCCTCGAAGCGGACCGGCTTGCCGAACTGCGCCTGCATCAACTTCGCGACTTCCGGCATCGTCCGAACATCGCCACCGATTTCCAGTGCGTTGCCGACATGCTCGCCCGGCGCGTTAAACGCAAGCGCGGCAAAGGCGCCGATGTCGGCCACCGCAATCATTCCAAGCGGGGTCTCGGGGCGCAGCGGGAGCCTCAGCACCCAGCCGCCGGCCTCCGGTTGCGGCGCGAAGAACGTGGCGAAGTTCTCGTAGTAAAAAGCCGGCCGCAGGAACGTGTACGGCAGCCCGCACTCGCGGATATGCTCTTCGATCTGACGCTTGCTTTCGAAGTGCGGGATGCCCGTATCCTGATCGGCGGCGCCGGCCGAGCCGTAAACGAAGTGTTCGACGCCTGCGCGTCGGGCAGCATCGGCAAGCGCTTCACCCTGCCGGATCTCGCCGGCCGTACCTTCCGGGGTCAACGGCGTCTGCACAGCGTAAACACCGTACGCGCCGGTTAGCGCGCGTTCGATCGACGCCGTATCGTTCAGGTCGCCAACCGCCAGTTCCGCACCCAGCGACTTGAGATCCTGTGCCGCGGGCTTGCCCGAATCGCGCACGAAAGCCCGCACTTTCCAGCCTTGCGCGAGCAACGAACGCGCAACCGCACCGCCCTGCTGCCCGGTTGCGCCCGTTACCAAAATTGTTCGCTCGTTCATTCGATTCACCAGATCGCCGGATATCCGCAAGCAGGCGAAACGGCCAGAACCCGCATCGCCTCAGGCAACCCGCATGGAAACGGGTTGCGAAGAGCACGCCGTGCAAAGCCTCAGACCACCTCGAACAATCCGGCGGCACCCATGCCGCCACCGATGCACATGGTCACCACCACGTACTTGACCCCGCGGCGCTTGCCCTCGATCAGCGCATGCCCGATCAGGCGGCTGCCGGTCACGCCATACGGGTGACCGACCGCGATCGATCCGCCGTTCACGTTCAGGCGTTCGTCGGGAATGCCGAGCTTGTCGCGGCAGTAAATCACCTGTACCGCAAAGGCCTCGTTCAGCTCCCACAAACCGACATCTTCGAGTTTCACGCCGGTCTGCTTCAGCAGTTTGGGCACAGCGAACACCGGACCGATACCCATCTCGTCCGGCTCGCAGCCGGCGACCGCAAAACCGCGGAACACGCCCATTGGTTTCAGGCCTTTCTTCGCAGCGATCCTGTCGCTCATCACGACCTGCACCGATGCGCCATCAGAAAACTGGCTGGCGTTGCCGGCGGCGATCACGCCGCCTTCGAGGGCCGGCTTGATCTGGGACACGCCTTCGTAATTTGTATCAGGGCGAATGCCCTCGTCCTCGCCAGCAGTGACATCCTTGAACGACTCCTGGCCGGTATTCTTGTCGACGATTTTCATGCGCACGGATATCGGCACGATCTCGTCCTTGAACTTGCCGGCAGCGCGTGCCGCGGCCGCGCGCTGCTGGCTCTGCACCCCATAGCGGTCCTGACCATCGCGCGGTATCTTGTAGCGCTTCGACACGGTCTCCGCGGTCTGCAGCATGGTCCAGTAGATCTCCGGTTTGTGCGCGACCAGCCATTCGTCCTGCAGCATGTGTTGGTTAATTTCATTCTGCACGCAGGAGATGGACTCCACGCCGCCCGCGACGAAAATCCCGGCTTCCCCGGAGATGATGCGTTGCGCCGCCAGCGCGACCGTCTGCAGCCCGGAAGAACAGAAGCGGTTCACCGTCATTCCCGAAACGCTCATCGGCATGCCCGCGCGCAGCGCAATCTGGCGGGCGATGTTCATGCCGGTGGCGCCTTCCGGATTGGCGCAGCCCATGATCACGTCCTCCACCTCGGCGGGATCCAGCTTCGCGCGCTCGAGCGCGGCCTTCACCACGTGTCCGCCCATGGTGGCGCCGTGCGTCATGTTCAGTGCGCCCCTCCAGCTCTTGCACAACGGCGTGCGCGCGGTGGAAACAATCACTGCTTCAGTCATGATCTGCTCCTCGCATCA
>DATKEK010000051.1:0-8083 GCA_035512195.1 Burkholderiales bacterium | reverse complement strand
CGTTGTTGCTGCCGGGAGATGTCACCGATCCCGATTTCTGTCGCAGCGCCATCGACGAGGTCGCGAACCGCTTCGGCAGGATAGATGTCCTGGTGAACAACGCCGCCTACCAGAAGCATCGCGACGATCTTCAGCAGATACCGCTCGAACAGTGGGAAAGGACCTTTCGTACGAACATCTTCGGTTACTTCTATATGGCGCGCTTCGCGTTGCCGCACATGAAGGCGGGCAGCACGATCATCAACACCGGTTCGGTGACCGGCCTCGAGGGTAACAAGACCCTGCTCGATTACTCCTCGACCAAAGGCGCCATCCATGCCTTCACCAAGTCGCTGGCGCAGAACCTCGTCAACAAAGGTATCCGGGTCAACTGCGTTGCCCCGGGCCCGGTGTGGACGCCGCTGAACCCCGCCGAGCGCAGCGACGAGGAAATCGAGGACTTCGGAGCCGACACGCCGATGGGACGCCCGGCGCAACCGGAGGAGATCGCGCCGGCCTATGTCTTCTTCGCCTGCAATGCCGACTCCGGGTACATCACCGGGCACGTGCTGCCGCAACTGGGCGGCGACACCATGGCAGCATGATGGGCGACGGTCTCGAGGCCTGCCGCTAGCGCCAGCTGGCAGACTTGAAGCCTCCATCAGGCCGGGCAAACCGATGCTCAGGACGACCTTTGCTCCGTTCACGAGCGTCGCGCCGACGCATCAGGGCCACTGGAGCGTCTCATAGCAGGCGCGCAGCGATTGCACGTGCGCCGCCAGGCCGAATCGCTCTCCGGCTGCCAGCGCGCGCCTCTCGGCGGCTGCCGCATCTGCGGGTTGGTCGAGCATCCGGACGACTGCATCCACAAACGCTACCGGGCTGCCAGGGGTGACCAGTTCGCCGCAAACCTGGCCGACAATGGCCTCGGACACCCCGCCACAGGAGTATGCAACAACCGGGAGGCCGCACAGGTTGGCTTCAATCGCGGTGCGGGAAAGTCCTTCCGACCGCGACGGCACCACCGCAACGTCCGCAGCTGCCAGCCATCGAGAGACATCCTGCCGGTAACCCATGAACCTCACGTTGTTCACCAGGCCGAGTTCTTTCGTGAGGCGTTCACAGCGTACCCGCATAGAACCACTGCCGATCAGCATCAGGATGCATTCCGGCCGACGGATAGTGATGGCCTTCATCATCCGGATCATCTCGGCCTGCCCCTTGACGGGAGCAAATCTGCCTGTGAGGCAAATCACCGGCGCAGAAGCGCTAATACCAAGTTCGAGTCGAACTTGGGCCCTTGCTTTCGGTGACGGTATCCTGAAGGCGCTCGTGTCTATTCCGGTGTAAAGAATCCGGATGCGCTCCGGAGAAAGATGGTAACCGTGAACCGCCACGTCGCGACATGCCTCGGAAACGCAAATGCCCATATCCAGCGGATCGGCCATGACGCGGTTCATCAATCGCACAGCGGAAGGCGGTAGCGACAGGTCATGCACATGCAAAACCACCCGCACTCCCTTGCGCAGCCTGGCGACTGCGCGGCCGACGACGCATGAGCGAAACTGCGTGCAGTGCACAATTTCGAAGCCGCCTTTGCGGACGATCTCGTCCACCTGACGGATAACGAACAGGTCGAAGCGCGAGCTCTCCAGGAACACCACATCGATGCCGCGGTCACGGAGACGCTTCGCACCAGGATGCTGTCGACGCAGGATGCACGCGGCTACTTCCATACCCGTCTCTTTCAGCGCCGGCAGGACATCCAGCAACCAGGTAGTGACGCCATGCACCCCCCCGTCCGGCAAACCGAGGTGGTCGGCCAGAAAGAGGACGCGAAACGGGCGGCCGGCGCGTCGCCGGGGGCGCTCACTCCATTCCACGCGAGGCAGTGCCGGGTGCTGCTGCGTCATCGCAACTGCTCCCCGCTTCCGGCAACCAACATGGACGGAGCCGTGAATCGCCCCCGATCTGCCCTGACCGAGGGCTTGTGCGGCCAGATCATGCGGGCAATGGCTATGTCGGGCCGGCAACGGGCGAGCGCTGCCGGCGGCGGCTCGCCCCGCGACAGCGCGGCGTAATGCTCCCGTATCAGGTGCACGGGACTTGCAGGGGGAAGCGACCGCCGTGTGGCGATCTTAAGCGCATTGGCCCCGGTCTGGCCGATGATCCGGCCGGCCGAGCGCAGCGTGCGAATCCCGCGTGTCAGCGCCCGTGGGCCGGGCAGCGGGGTAGAACAGTCGAAGAGCATGTTCTGCAGGTCGACGCGTACAGTGGCGCGAGTGCCCCTCGCCGTCACGGCGAAGTCATCCGGCCGGGCGGTAAGTGAAATGCCGACTTCCGCCGACAATGAACCTGAAGCCAGCATCAGCCTGAGTTCATCCGGGAAATCGGCGTCGAGGCGGCCGCTGGCGAAACTTTCTGCGTGCTGAAGCTCCAGCACCCCGCACAGGGCCCGCACTGCAGACAGCGCGTGCGGCAAGAGATCCTCCAGCGGCCCGCCTGCCAGTTCATGCTCCCACGAAGCTTGATCCTCCAGAAGCCTGGCCATCCGTCCGCCGCGCGACAGATCGTGCGCCATGAACACTTCGACATGCACCAGCTTGCCTAGCACGCCGTGCATCAGGGCAGCCCGCGCCCGGCGAAGCAAAGGATCCCAGACGACGGTTTCGTCGACGCCGACGCTTAATCCCCGCGCCTCCGCCGCAGCAACTAGCGCATCACACTCCTCCACGGTTGTCGTCGCGGGCTTCTCGAGCAGCACGTGCGCACCTCGCCGGAGCGCCTCCGCAGCGATCGCAAAATGGGTCCCTGGAGGCGTCACGACGTGCACGAGTTCCGGTCGCGCGTCGCAATAGAAACGCTCTGTATCATCGAATGCCACCGCTCTACCCGCATCACCGGCAAGCGCCTGTGCAGCCGCAAGGTTCTTATCGAGGATGCCCGTGATGTGAACGCCCGGTATGCTTCGTAGTGCCACCACGTGCGCACCGGCGATCCTCCCGGCTCCGATGATGCCTGCACGATGGATCTGCGACGGTTCACTTAGGGACGGCTTCACGCCGCTGCGGACCAGTCCTTCATCAAGCGTTGCGCCAGGCTTCCACCCCGTGTCGCGCTGCAACGCTGCTGTGTCGTAACGAGGTTCGATTGAACGCGTCCGTATTTTCTCAGCCGACGCATCGAAGCCGCGACCGTTGGCCAGCCGCGACATCGCCCACGCCGCACCCTGCACCGCCACCGTCGGCAAATACAAAACTCGCTGCGGATGACCGTTGACACTTTGGAGCGCGCCGAGATAGTCACGGCGACTCGAGCAGTGGGCATCGACGATGTTATAGGTGTTTCCGGGAGTATTCGGGCTGGTTGCGACACGGATGAGCGCGTCCATGCAGGAATGAACCTCGACCAGCGGCAGCAACAGCGACGGCTTGCCGTAGGCCACGCGGGTCTGGCCGACCATTTCACCGAGGTGCGGAAAGACCAAACGGTCCCTGCCGTAGACGAGGCCCGGACGGACAATAACGGTCTCTGTCCGCGTGCTCCGGTTCCAGACGTACTGCCTGGTGAGGCGTTCGGCCTCCAGCTTCCCACGCGCATAAGCGCCAGCGGCCGGCGTCGCCGCCAGGAGTGGCGCCGATTCATCGAGAACCGATTCGGCGCTCACGCTACTCTTGTCGTAAACAGCAATCGAACTGACGAGAACGAAGCGGCGCACGCCCGCTTCGTTGCAGGCCTTCAACATCCGTCGCGTACCATCGACGGTCGCCTCCGCATGGGTCTCCCAGGCCCCTGACGTGGCGGCCGCAAGATGGAACACCACGTCGGCATCGTCGACGCCTTCGAGCAACGCATCCTCATCGGCGAGCGTCCCCTGCACCACCTGCACCGCTGCCGGCAGAAGACGTGCCCGCGACGACGTTCTGGCCAGCGACCGAACCTGCCATCGCCTTGCCAGTAATTCGTCGATCAATATCCGACCGAGGAATCCGGTACCGCCAGTGACGAATGCCTGCAACAGTGGTACCTCCTTATTTTCAAACCGTTTCAAGCCTCGCATGGGAGCGCTGGAATGGCTTTTGTAAGGGGTGGCCCGACCGGACCGGCTGCCGCGTTGGCACCGCTGCCTGTGTATTGGGGCCGCCTGGACGGCAGGCTCGCGGGATCGCCTGAAATTCAGGTGTTGTTACAAAGATACGCCGACCAGATCGATTCGTCCACGCCCAACGGTCGAGCGATCGGAGCTCTGTGCCGAATCGGCCAGGATGACCCCGGGGGAGCGGCCTCGGTGGCCGCTCACCGTGACCTGGATCAGGGCGCGCGCCTTGTTTCCGATCGGGATCCGGTTGTAGAGAAAGTTGGTGAGGCGCTTCTTCGAATACGTTTCCCACCCGAGCACGCGAAAGCCTGTTTCTGCCGCGAGATATTCGAAGGATTCGCGGCAAAACTCGTTGCAGTGCCCTGCGACGAAGCTGCGGGCATATTTTCGCCGATGAAGGCCGGCGTCGGCCATCCAGCGTTTAAGCCGGGTGTCGATGCCCTCGATATTCGGCATTTCCAGCAGCACCATGCCGCCCGGCGCGAGCATTTCCCGGATCTTGTTCATGGCAAGCACGGAGTCCGGCAAGTGCTCGAGCACGTGCCGCAGGCACACCAGGTCGAAATGCGCGAGGTCCTCCTGTGCGGGTGTCATCTCGAGGAAATTGACGGCGAGGACGGGCACCCCGATCTCTGCTTGCACGCGAGCCGCCGTTTCTGCCGAGAGTTCTACGCCTTTCACTTCCCAGCCGTCCTGCTTTGCGCGGTACAGCAGCCGTCCATGGCCGCAGCCGAGGTCGAGGAGGCGTCCGGGCGTAGCGATCCTGCGGCGGATAAACTCGTAGGTTGCGTCGTTGTCGCGATTGCGGCTTGCGCCGTCATCGGTCGGATCGACCCATTCGTCGGTGTACTGCGTCTGGTCGACTCCCGCTTTCAAATCGAGGTTGACCAGCTTGCAGTTCGTGCACCGGTAATAGCGAAACTGGCCCTCGGCACCCTGCCGGTAGTAAAGCGCCAGGTCATCTCCCGCACACAGCCGACAGTTGAAGTCGGCCTGCTCTACGACTGCAGACTCAGGCCTCACGGGCTGTCGCAGGCCTCGATGGGTCGAACGGGCCCATCAGGCGCCTGCGGATGCCCCATTCCTCCGCCGATTCGATGTCCTGCAGGATCTCGACCTGCCTGGCCACACGCACCGCCACGGGGACCCCGTTCCTGAGCAGCACGCGATTGCCGGGCAGCGCAGGCAGGCGCTGGCCGGGCGTAATCACGCCGACAAGATTCAACGGATCGGCGGCGGACAGCATGACCTCGATGCCGTCCTCGCGGCTGCGCGCCTCGCGCAGCGCACCGATCGCTTCGGGTAGCGCGAACTGCTCGCCGCTCATGCCCTGCACGAAGCGCCCGCCACGCACTTCGCCTCGTGCTTCCATGCGGCGAAATACGTACAGCAATTCGCGCCACGCCGGCAGCAGCGGCTCTCGCTCCAGCACGCGCCGGCAGACGACGCCATAGCGGCGCAGCAGCACCGCGGCGATGTGCAGCACGTGCCCGTCGCCGGTCTCGCCCGTCCGCGAGCCCGTGAACACCGTCGCCCAGCGTCCGGCATCTTCCACGCCTGGCATGCGCGCCCGGCGGCGCAGCCGGCGCGTATCCGCGCGCCGCAACTGCGGGCCGATCAGCGCGCGCAGCCCGGCAAACGTATCGGACGTCACCAGGCCGCGCGCCACCAGTTCGCCGAGCGCCGCTTCGACATGGCTGTGCAGCAAGCCGCTCGCCTCTTCGAGGTCGGTGAAGAACAGCGCGCCGTGCCCGCGCAATGCATCGAGTACCGCCTGCGAGGCACCGCTCAATTGTTCTTCCTGCGCATCGCGCGCGAGTGCCCGCCAGTGCCGGAGATGGCTGCGCGCGACCAAGGCAATCGGCGTGTTGCGCACCGGCGCGACGTGCCGGCCGCCCGCTGCGCTGTTCTCCGCGCGCGCCTCGATCCGAGGCGGGTTCAGTCGTGTCCAGACGAAGCGGCCGGCGTTGCACAGGCGGTCGAGCAGGCTCGCGTCGTAATGCCGCAGGCGCAGCGGCAGCAGCGCGCTCTCCCAGGACGACGCGGCGGCGGGATAGCCTTCGAGTTGTTCGAGCACCGCGGCAAGCGCTTCCGGTCCTTCGATCTCATCGCCGGTCAGGTGCTGCCACCGCAGCAGGAAGCGGTAATACGCGGCCGGCGTCACCGGCTCGATTTCCGCGCGCAGGCGTTTCAGGGTGTAACGGTGAATGCGGGCGAGAAGCCCCCGCTCGCACCATTCGTGGTCTACTTTCCCGCTGTACTGCCCCTGCATGGCGAAGCCCTCTGCCTGCAACTGCGCCAGCGGCGCCTCGAGACGGCTGACCGGCAAGCCGAGCGGCGCGGCCAGAGCCGCGGCCGTGACCGGCCCGAGGATCTCGAGACGGCTTCGCAGGACCTCGCGCAACGCCGCATCGGCGTCGGGAATCGCAGCATCGTCGATGGGCGCGACCGGCGGTGCGGCCTTTATTCCCGGCCAAAGCCGCCGGAACCACGCCAGTCGTTCCGTCGCGATCCACAGCATCTCGCCGGCCGGCGCCTGCAAACGCGCCGCGCGACCCGCCTCCTTGAGTTCGTCGAACAGCGGTGACCAGCCGGACTCGAAGCCGGCAGTCCGTCCGGCTTCCCCTTCGCCCGCGGTGAGGTAGCTCGCGACCAGCAGCGCATCGTGCAGTTCGTCCGCGGTGCGCGGTTCCGGCCATGCCTGCTTTTTCACCGCGGCGATGGCATCGGCATCGAGCCGGCCGAGCGCCGCTGCTTCCTCCGCGCCCAGCACGCTGCGCTGCCGCACGGCGAGCGTGCGGCGCTCCTCGGCAGGTGCGTCATCGAGAAACGCATAGGGGCGCGCGCCCAGTCTCTCGAACGCCAGCGGCGAGGGTGCGGCAAGGTCCCGACAGACGATGCGCACGTCTCCCGCCTCGAGCTTCTTCAGCAGGTGCTCCAGCCCGTCGATGTCCATAGTTTCCCGCAGGCAGTCCTGCACGGTCTGCCGGACCAGCGGATGCTCCGGAATGTCGCGATAGCCTGCGCTCAGGTTTTCCGCGCAGGCGAGCTGGTCCGGGAATACGACGGCGAGCAGGTCTTCGGCGTCGGAACGCTGGAACTGCGGTGGCGCGCGCTTGCCGTTGAAGTTTCGCCTGACCGCAAGCGCGACGCTCGCGTTCCAGCGCCAGCGCGTACCGAACATCGGCGCATCCAGCAGCGCCTGCGTGAGCACATCTCGCACGCTCGCGGAGTGCAGGTAGCGGGTGATCTCCTCCAGCGCAAAACTGTGCGTTGCGCCCAGCGACAAGACGATGGTGTTTTCGTCCGCCGCCGCCTGCAGCTCGAAATTGAAACTGCGGCAGAAGCGCTTGCGCAGCGCGAGCCCCCAGGCGCGATTGATGCGGGAACCGTACGGCGAATGAATCACCAGGTGCTGGTCGCCGGTCTCGTCGAAAAAGCGCTCGAACACGATCGTGTCGTGCGTCGGCAGCACCGTCAGCGCAGCGCGCGAAGCCTCGCCGTAATCGACCAGCTGCCGCGCGCCGGCCTCGCCGGCCTGCAGCTCGCCTCGCGCCCAGTCCACCGCCGCGTCCGTGCCGGCTTCGAGTACCCGGTCGAGGGTCGCGCGAAGCCGGCTGACGGCGCGCGACAGTTCGTCGCTTCGTCCCGGCGCTTCGCCGAACCAGAACGGGATGTTCGGCGGCTGTCCCTTTGCGTCCTCCGCGTACACCTTGCCCTGCGCGACCTTCGCGATCCGGTAGGACGTGTTGCCGAGCTGGAAGATGTCACCCGGTATGCTTTCGAAGGCGAAATCCTCGTTCAACGTGCCGATCCTGAAGCCTTCCGGCAGCAGCACGACGTCGTAGTCGAACTGGTCCGGGATCACACCCCCGTTGGTCAACGCGGTGAGGCGCGCGCCGCGCCGGGCGCGCAGGCGACCGTTGACGGCGTCTCGATGCAGGTAGGCGCCGCGCCGCCCGCGGCGGGTCGTGTAACCGTCCGCGAGCATGCAGACCACCGCGG
>DATKEK010000050.1:0-8167 GCA_035512195.1 Burkholderiales bacterium | reverse complement strand
AACCCTCGCGAAACGGATCTGACCGGTCGCGCGCCAACGGCGGCAATCTGTCAGACCACCGCTTCTTCGGTTTTCTTCTCAGGCTTGATGAAATCCTCGCGGGTCACGCCGAGCCACAGCAGCAGCGAGCTCGAAACGAAGATCGAGGAATAGATACCGAACCAAATTCCGATGGTCAGCGCGAGCGCGAAGAAAAACAGCGCATCGCCGCCGAAAATCAGCAATGCAAGAACCATGATCTGCGTGCTCGCATGGGTAATGATGGTGCGCGACATGGTCCGTGTGATCGCATTGTCGATGATGGTTTCGACCTCCGCTTTGCGCATCTTGCGGAAATTCTCGCGAATACGATCGAAAATCACCACCGACTCGTTCACCGAATAGCCGAGAACCGCAAGCACGGCGGCCAGCACCGGGAGCGAAAACTCCCATTGGAAAATAGCGAAGAAGCCCAGGATGATCACCACGTCATGCATGTTGGCGATGATCGCCGACACGCCAAACTTCCATTCGAAACGCAAAGCCAGGTAAATGACGATGCCTATGCAGACGAGCAGCAGGGCAAGCGCACCGTTCTCCACCAGTTCGGCCCCCACCTGTGAACCCACGAAATCCACGCGACGGAGCTCTACCGCAGAATCGTTGTCTCTGAGCGACTGAATCACGATCTCGGAGAGTTGTGCACCGGTGACATCGGCCTTGGTCGGCAGCCGGATCAACACTGTCTGCGAGCTGCCGAAACTCTGCACCACCGCGTCGCCGAGCCCGACCTGCGACAGCGAGGAACGGATCTGGTTTACGTCCGCTTCCCGCTCGTAGTGCACTTCCATCACCGTGCCGCCGGTGAACTCCACACCGAGGTTCAGCCCATTGACCGCAAGAGCTACCACCGATATCAGAAAGGTGCACAACGAAATGACGTTGAACACCAGCTTGTACCGCATGAACGGAATGTCACGGCGTACCCTGAAGAATTCCATGTCTGATTACCTCTGCCGGTCCCCGCACCCTAGCGCGCGGCGTCCTTCCACCAGTCGGTATCGCCAATCGGCAATTTCTCGATCTTGCGCCGACTGCCGAACACATAGTTGACGATGCCCCGCGAGACGAACACTGCGCTGAACATCGATGTGAGTATCCCGAGGCAATGCACCACCGCGAAACCGCGCACGGGGCCGGTTCCAAACAGGAACAGCGCAATACCCGCAATCAGCGTGGTCACATTCGAATCGAGAATCGTGCCCCAGGCACGTTCGTAACCTGCGGCAATCGCCGCCTGCGGCGTCGTACCGTTGCGGATCTCTTCGCGTATCCGCTCGTTGATCAGAACGTTCGCGTCGATCGCCATGCCCAGGGTGAGGGCAATGGCGGCGATCCCCGGCAAAGTCAATGTCGCCTGCAGCATGGACAGCAATGCCACCAGCAGCGTCAAGTTGATGGACAACGCGATCACCGACACCAGACCGAACGCGGTGTAGTACAGCATGATGAACAGAGACAGGGCGACAAAGCCCATCCACATCGCGCGGAAGCCGCGCTCGATGTTGTCGGCACCCAGGCTCGGCCCGACCGTACGCTCCTCGACGATTTCCATCGGTGCGGCCAGCGCACCGGCGCGCAGCAACAGCGCGACGTCGCGCGCCTCCGTGGTCGTCATGCGGCCGCTGATCTGCACCCGCCCGCCGCCGATCTCGGTGCGTATGACCGGCGCGGTCACGATTTCTCCGCGACCGCGCTCGACCAGCACCATCGCCAGCCGCCGTCCGACGTTCTCGCGTGTCACCTGCTGGAAGATGGTTGCGCCGCGGCCGTCGAGGTTCAGATGCACGGCAGGCTCTCCGGTCTGACCGTCGAACCCCGGCTGCGCATCCGAGATGCGGTCGCCTGTAAGAAAGACTTCGCGCTTCAGGAGGTAGGGAACGTCCTCGCGGTCGTACAGCAACTCGGTGCCAAAAGGCACCTGCCCGCCGATGGCCGCCTGCAGCGTCGCCGAATCCATTTTCTCCTCGTCCACCAGCCGCACTTCCAGGCTGGCGGTGCGCCCCAGGATCTCCTTGGCCTTGGCCGTGTCCTGCACTCCGGGCAGTTGAACGACTACCCGGTCGGCTCCGGACTGCTGCACGATCGGCTCCGCGACCCCCAGTTCGTTCACCCGGTTGCGCAGCGTAGTGATGTTCTGCTGCAGCGCGAATTCCTGGATGCGCCTTTCCACTTCCGGTCTGAGCGTACCGACGATGCGAAATTCTTCGCCGACCCGGTCTGCGCGCAGCGCAAGGTCGGGAACCTCTCGGTCCAGAATCGACATCGCGCGATCGCGCAACTCGGCGTCGCGGAATCGCACCAGCACCGTCTGGCCCTCGCGGGAAATTCCAGAATAACGCACGTCGCGCCCGCGCAGCACCAGTCTGGCGTCCTGCGTGTAGCGGTCGGCTGCCTGCGTGAGCGCCGCGCGCATGTCGACCTGCAACAGGAAATGCACGCCACCGCGCAGATCGAGCCCCAGGTACATCGGCAGCGCATTGATCTGCGCCATCCAGCGCGGCGAGTTCGGCAACAGGTTCAGTGCAACCACGTAGCTGTCGCCGAGCTCCGCTTGCAGAACATCGTTGGCGCGCAACTGGGTATCGGTGTCGGCAAATTTCACCCTGACGCCAGTCGCGTCATGGAACGTGGCCTGAGGTTCAATATTGTTGCGGCGCAGGGCCGAATCGATGCGGGCAAGCAGGTCTTCGTCGACAGTCGCAGTGGCACGCGCAGCCGAAACCTGAACTGCCGGCGACTCCCCGAAGAAATTCGGCACCGTAAAGGTGACGCCCACCACGAGGGCAGCCGCGATAATCAGGTATTTCCAGAGTGGATAGCGATTCATGCCGGTAGACCGTGACTAGGTCCCGCACCCGATCGAGCACAGGATGTTTCGACGCTCAGGAACTCGCTGCGCTCTTGATCGAGCCCTTGGGCAGCACCAATTGTACTGTCGGCCGCTGCACCTGCACCTCGACGCTGGGCGCGATTTCCACCGAGAGGTAGTTTTCACTGACCTTGGTTATTTTGCCGAGAATCCCGCCACCGGTTACCACCTCGTCGCCCTTCTGCAGCGCCTGAACCATGGCCCGATGCTCCTTGGCCCGCTTCGCCTGCGGCCGGATCAGCAGGAAGTACAGCAGGACGAACATCAGGATCAAGGGCAACAGCCCGAGCATATCCATTCCGGGCGCGCCTGACGCGCCCTGGGCATAAGCATTACCAATGAACACTGGGAATCCTCCGGTTAAAAAAACAGCTGCTTCCTGGCAGCCACTTCCAAGTCCAGCCGCCGGCGGGTCGGAGCCGGTTTCGGGCACTCGGAAGCGAGGCATTCTAGCATGCAGCCGACTGGGATCGTCGCAGCATATCCACCCTGTCCTGCAGGATTCCCGCCGAAATCGCCTCGCGCAGATCGCGCATGAGCTGCTGATAAAAATGCAGGTTGTGCAGGGTATTCAGATGGGCGCCAAGAATCTCGTTCACACGCTGCAGGTGATGCAGATAGGCGCGTGAAAAATTCTGGCATGTATAACAGTCGCATGCTTCGTCCAGCGGCCGCAGATCCCCGCGGTAACGGACGTTTCGCAGTTTGATGGTACCGGCGCCAGTGTAGACCCAGCCGTTCCGCGCGTTGCGGGTTGGCAGTACGCAGTCGAACATGTCGATGCCATTCAGTACCGCGTGCATGATGTCATCGGGCGTGCCGACTCCCATCACATAGCGAGGCCGGTCGTCAGGCAACTGGGGCGCGGTGTGTTCCAGTATCCGTTGCATATCCTGCTTCGGTTCTCCGACCGACAGCCCACCGATCGCCAGTCCGTCGAAGCCGATGGACAGCAACCCGGCCACCGATTCGTCGCGCAAGGCCTCGTACATGCCACCCTGCACGATGCCAAACAGGGCGTTGGCGTTTCCTTCGTGCGCGCGCCTGCTGCGCTCGGCCCAGCGCAGCGAAAGACGCATCGACGCCGCCGCAACGTCTTCGTCAACGGGATACGGAGTGCATTCATCGAATATCATCGCAATATCCGAATCCAGAACACGCTGAATGCGCATCGACTCTTCGGGTGAGAGAAAACAGGCATCGCCGTTCAGCGGGGAACGGAATGTCACGCCTTTTTCGCTGATTCGCCTGATTTCACCCAGGCTGAAAACCTGAAAGCCGCCGGAGTCGGTGAGAATCGGGCGATCCCAACCGATGAATCGGTGCAGCCCGCCATGCGCCTCGATCACATCCAGACCGGGGCGCAGCCAGAGGTGAAACGTGTTGCCAAGCACTATGTCGGCCCGGACTGCCGCCAGATCCCGCGGGCTCATTGCCTTTACCGCACCATAAGTTCCCACTGGCATGAACGCCGGTGTCTCGACCGTGCCATGCGCGAGTTCAAGTCGCCCTCTTCTGGCTACACCGTCCCTTGCGAGTATGTCGAACCGCATGTCAGCCAGCGTCTGCGGCGCGTTCGATCAGCATGGCGTCGCCATAGCTGAAGAAACGGTAGCGCTGTTCGATCGCGTGCCGATATGCATGGCGGATGTTGTCTGCGCCGGCGAATGCCGATACCAGCATGAGCAGTGTCGACCTCGGCAGATGGAAATTGGTGAGCAAACGGTCGGCCACCCGGAAATGGTACCCGGGCCGGATAAACAGTCTGGTTTCTCCCCAGCCGCAACGGATGCTTGCATCCCCCGCAGCCGATTCGAGCGCGCGCAGACTGGTGGTGCCGACGGCCAGCACGCGCCCGCCCTCGGCCCGCACCTCGGCAACGGCCTGCGCGGTCGTTTCTGGCACGTAATAGCGTTCACTGTGCATATCATGGCCCTCGACATGCTCTGCCCGCACCGGCTGGAAGGTTCCAGAGCCGACATGCAGCGTTATATACGCGAGCTTTACTCCCATCTCCTCGATCCGTTCCAGCATTGCCCGGTCGAAATGCAGGCCCGCTGTAGGCGCTGCCACCGCACCCGGTTCGCGCGCGTAAACGGTCTGATAGCGCTCCTCGTCCTGCGGTGCCGGGCTTCGCGAGATGTATGGGGGCAGCGGAACCGTACCTACGCGATCAATAATGTCCTGCAGTTCTGCATCGAAGCCAAGCCGGAAAAATTGCCCTTCCCGCTCCTCGACTACCGCGACGCTGCCATCCTGGAGTTCGATTCTCTGACCAGCCTTCGGCGCATGGCTCGCACGCAGCAGGGCGAGCGCCTGGCGCGGCGCCAGCACCCTTTCGATCATGATCTCGGTTCGGCCGCCCGAAGCTTTCCTGCCGAGGAGACGGGCCTTGAACACGCGGGTGTCGTTCATCACCACCAGGTCGCCGTTGCGCAACAACCTGGGCAGACCCGAAAAGTAAAGGTCAGAAATCGATCCGGTCACCGCGTCCAGGTGCAGCAACCGGCTGGCCGCGCGCTCGGGCGCCGGATGCTGGGCGATCAGCTCCTCCGGTAATTCATAATCGAATTCGTCGACACGCACGGCGCGCATTATATCGGGATACCCGCGGTCTCCTTGCCGCGCGTTTCCCGTTTCAGGGATAATCCGCCTTCGTGCCGGGATGGCGGAACTGGTAGACGCAGCGGACTCAAAATCCGCCGGTGGCAACACCATGTGGGTTCGATTCCCTCTCCCGGCACCAGGCGGCAAACCGAAATCAGACCCTGCCCAGCGGCGGCGGCTGCGCGGGGGATCCGCCAAGCACGCCGCCCGGCGCCTCCGCATCGCCACACAGCCTCTTTAACTTTCTGCGGGCACCAATGCCGTGAAACTCCTGATCAAGAAAATTGACAATGACGGGCGACTCAAGCTGATCGCCGACTTCGTCACCACAAAGTGGGACTTCGCGGTGGTCGACAGCGATAACCGGCCTGCGCTGGCCGCCGCACTGCAGACGGCCGATGCCATGATTTCCATGGACTGGCCTGCAGACATGCCGACCGCGCCAAGCCTGAAGCTGCTACAGTTGCCAGGCGCGGGAATCGACGATATCGAATTCTCCGCGGTACCGAACCAGGCTGCGGTATGCAATGTGTACGAGCACGAGGTCGGCATCGCAGAGTATGTCATGGCGGCGATGCTGCAATGGGTCGTCGGGATTCCGTCGATGGATGCAGCATTGCGCCGCGGAGATTGGACTGGTTCGCATATTTCCGGGCCGCGCCATCGCGAACTCCTGGGCCAGACGCTTGGGATTGTCGGGTACGGGCGAATCGGACGCGAAACCGCGAAACGCGCAAAAGCCTTCGGCATGCGCGTGATTGCGTGCAGCCGCACGCCTCGTGAGGAGAACGATGTGGCCGGGCGTGTCATGCCGCTGTCGGAACTTGAATCCGTTCTGACGCAGGCGGATTTCATCTTGCTCGCACTGCCGCTGGTTCAAGGGACGAAATCGATCATCGACGCCAAGCGGCTTGCCCGCATGAAGTCCGATGGCGTCATCATCAACGTTGCACGAGGCGCGCTGATCGACGAAGAGGCGCTGTACCTGGCGTGCCGCGAACGCAGAATCGGCGGCGCGATCATCGATACCTGGTATCGGTACCCGAAGCCGGACGATCCGCGGGGGGACCCATCCGCCTTTCCGTTTCGCGACTTGGACAACGTCATCATGACGCCGCACGCCTCCGCCTGGTCTGACGGACTGTTACCGCGACGCAATCGGATCATTGCGGAGAACCTCGATCGGCTCGCATCTGGCGGGCCACTGCTTAATGTCGTGCACCCTCCCAGCCACTGACCTTGTTGCCAACAGAGAGCAATCACGAACATGCACCCCGAACAGGTTCAACACGCCGCACAAATACTGTGGAAATGCTGGTCTGAACACACCCGCATCGACGTCTTGCCAGCCGAATGCCGTCCCCTCCGGCGCGAGGATGGGTATCGCGTTCAGGCGGAAGTCGCGCGCATCTCCGGGCAACAGACATACGGCTGGAAGATCGCGGCAACCAGCACGGCGGGCCAGCGGCATATCGGCGTAGACGGACCGCTGGCAGGCCGATTGCTTTCGAAGCGCGTGCTGGAACCACAAGTGAAGGTGCCGCTGGAAGGCAACATCATGCGAGTAGCCGAAGCAGAGTTCGCTTTTCGTATGGGTAGCGATCTGCCGCCAAGAGATCAACCCTATTCCGTGGACGAAGTAATGACCGCAGTCGAAGCACTGCATCCCGCGATCGAGGTACCGGACTCGCGATATCGCGACTTTGCCCGCGTGGGCGCAGCGCCTCTGATCGCCGATAACGCATGCGCCGCCTGGTTCGTTCCGGGCATTGAAACCGCGGCGCCCTGGTACGAACGGAACTTGGCGGAACATACAGTCACGGTCACGCTCAATGGCCGCATCGCCGGCGAAGGGACGGGTGCCAACGTGCTCGGAGATCCAAGGGTAGCGCTCACCTGGATTGCGAACGAGTTGAGTACCTGCGGGGAAGGGTTGCGTGCCGGGCAGGTCGTCACCACCGGCACGTGCGTGGCTCCGGTGGAAATCGCCGCCGGCGATCTGGTGCTCGCGGAGTTCGGAGAGTTCGGGAAAGTTGCAATTCGAGTCGGTTGACATAGGGTGCCGGGCAAGTCCCGCCAAGATGCCGGCAAACCGTAGCCGAGCGCGCGTTCTCCGGTAGTCGTCGCCGGACGACAGGGCGCGCACAGCATGGCACCCGGGCCGCATTCCATGCGATAGTGCGTTTACACCATGCAACTGTATTACCCGCGTTCATTTCTCAAACTGATCCTGGCAGGGCTGACCTTGGTGGTCCTGCCGCTGATACTTGCGCTCATCTACAACGCGTATGCGATCAACCGGCTGGCCAATCACAGCCAGCAGATCCTCTACCAGGCGGTGCAGGCAACCCAAGCCAGCAGGATGCTGATCGAGCATGTAACGGCAATGGAGCGCAGTGTCCGGCAATTTGCAATTGTCGGCGAACCCTCTGTCTTGCAGGGCTACGCTCTGGCGCATGAGCGTTTCGTCGAGACCGCCGGCCATCTTGCCGGCTTCCCGCTCGAACCGTCGCAACGCGACGCCCTGGGGGAACTCATCGAGTTTGAAAGCAGGCTTTTCGACAGGGTTCAGGAAGCCACCGGGCAACCGGAACTCGCGGCTGTGCTTGCGCTTTCGTTTTCCTCGCTGTCGCAGACGGCACGCGAACT
>DATKEK010000049.1:0-16300 GCA_035512195.1 Burkholderiales bacterium | reverse complement strand
AAACGGCAGGCGCATGTCGCTGGCTGACTTGCAGTGATCGCCGGCCAGTATGCCGAGTCCGCCTGAATAGATCGGCAGGCTCTCGTGGAAACCGAATTCGGCGCAGAAATACGCGACCAGGTCGCTCTGGCGCAGCCATTCGGAACCGTTCCGGCGCAGCGGCTCGCTGTGGTAGCTGTCCAGTTCGGACAGCACCCGGTTGAAATTCCCGAGGAACACCGGGTCGTCGGCGGCATCGACCAGTTTCTGCTCGTCCACGCGCTTGAGGAATGCTTTCGGGTTATGCCCGACCGCATCCCACAACGCCGTGTCCAGACGGGAGAACAGCGTACGCGTCGGCCGGTCCCAGCTGTACCAGAGATTGTTGGCGAGCTCTTCCAGCCGGGCCAGCCGGCGCGGAATGTTCGGTTTTACTTCAATGGAGAAAATCGTGCCTTTGGTCATAGCGGCGCATTATGGGAGAAGCGGGGCTCCCGCGAAAGGGCAAGCCTCGCACCAGATCGGTGCCACCTGGTGACTGAGTCAAAGCGTTTTTCGCGAATAGGCGTACGAGGCACGGCGCAGGGACGGTGTACGACCGTCCGCGCCGCAGCTTGCCGGGTCAGAGCACGTAGCGCGCCAGGTCTTCGCTTTGTGCCAGTTGTTTGAGGCGATCGTCGACATAAGCGGCATCGATGGTCACCGTCTGCTCCTGCTGGCGCGTGGCATCGAAGGATACTTCGTCCAGCAGTCTCTCCATCACGGTGTAGAGCCGGCGCGCGCCGATGTTCTCGGTTCTCTCGTTGACCTGCCAGGCAATCTCCGCGAGCCGCCGGATGCCCTCCGGTTTGAAGTCGAGTTTCACGCCCTCGGTTCCCAGCAGTGCCTCGTACTGGCGTACCAGGCAGGCGTCGGTGGAAGTGAGGATGCGCTCAAAATCTTCCACCGTCAGGCTGCTCAGCTCGACGCGAATCGGAAAACGGCCCTGCAGTTCCGGAATCAGGTCCGACGGCTTGGCCAGGTGAAACGCTCCGCTGCCGATGAACAGGATGTGATCGGTTTTCACCATTCCGTACTTGGTGGTGACGGTGGTGCCCTCGACCAGCGGCAGCAGATCGCGCTGCACGCCCTGCCGTGAAACTTCCGCCGCGCCGCCGGTTTCCTGGCGGCTGGTGATCTTGTCGATCTCGTCCAGAAACACGATGCCGTTCTGCTCGGCGTTGTTCAGCGCGCCGAGCTTGAGTTCCTCGTCGTTGATCAGCCGCGCCGCTTCCTCATCGGTCAGCAGCTGCATCGCTTCCCTGATGCGCAGCTTGCGCGTGCGCCGGCGCGGGCTGCCCAGATTCTGGAACATGCTCTGGATCTGTTGCGTGAGTTCCTCCATGCCGGGCGGCGCCAGGATCTCCATCTGCGGCGACACCTGCGCGACTTCGATCTCGATCTCACGGTCATCCATCTCTCCCTCGCGCAGCTTCTTGCGGAAACGCTGCCGCGTCGCCGAGTCTGCTGGTTCCGGCGATTCGCCCGCGGAGATCCCGCGGGCCGGCGGCAGCAGCGCATCGAGCACCCGCTCTTCCGCCAGGTCTTCCGCGCGATGGCGCACCTTGCTGGTTTCCTTTTCCCGCGCCTGCTTGATCGCGATTTCCACCAGGTCGCGAATGATCGCGTCGACGTCCTTGCCGACGTAACCGACTTCCGTGAACTTGGTTGCCTCGATCTTGATGAACGGCGCGTCCGCCAGCCGCGCCAGCCGCCGCGCGATCTCCGTCTTGCCGACGCCGGTCGGCCCGATCATCAGGATGTTCTTCGGTGTGATCTCCTGCCGCAGCGGTTCGGCGACCTGCTGCCTGCGCCAGCGGTTGCGCAGCGCAATCGCCACCGCGCGCTTTGCCGGGTCCTGGCCGACGATGTGTTTGTCCAGTTCATGCCCAATCTCTTGGGGTGTCATTGAGGACATGGTTTTCGTTTGCGATGTGTTTGTGACTCCGGCCGCGCTGCGCGCTTAACCTGCTGCGCAGGTTAGCCTCCGCCGCAACAAGCCGCTGCGCGGCGTGTTGTCCAGTTCATGCCCAATCTCTTGGGGTGTCATTGAGGACATGGTTTTCGTTTGCGATGTGTTTGTGACTCCGGCCGCGCTGCGCGCTTAACCTGCTGCGCAGGTTAGCCTTCGCCGCAACAAGCCGCTGCGCGGCGTGTTGTCCAGTTCATGCACATCGCTTGAGGAGTCATCGAAGACATACGTTATCAGCTTCCGCGATCAGCTCAGAGGTGAAGGGAGGCGTTGAACCGGGTGGATGAACCACAAAGGCACCAGGACACGAGGAGACACTAATGTCTTTATCTTCTGCCTGAACTTCTTCGCGCTCCTTTGTGCCTTCGTGCTTTTGTGGTTCATCCACCGGCGTGAACTTACGTGCTACTCCAGCACCTCGATCATGTGGTTCTGGTTGGTATAGATGCAGATGTCGCCCGCGATCGTGAGGGCCTGTTTGACGATCTCCGCGGGCGGCAGTTCGGTGTGCTCCAGCAGTGCCCGTGCCGCGGCCTGCGCGTATGGCCCGCCGCTGCCGATTGCGAGCAGGCCCTGCTCGGGTTCGACCACGTCGCCGTTGCCGGAGAGAATCAGCGAGCTTTCATGGTCCGCAACCGCCAGCATCGCTTCCAGGCGCCGGAGAATGCGGTCGGTTCTCCAATCCTTGGCCAGTTCTACTGCCGCGCGCAACAGATTGCCCTGGTGCTTATCCAGTTTCGCTTCGAAGCGCTCGAACAGCGTAAAGGCGTCCGCCGTGCCCCCGGCAAAGCCCGCCAGGATGCGGTCGTGGTACAGGCGGCGTACCTTGCGCGCCGAGGCCTTGAGTACGACATTGCCAAAAGTGACCTGGCCGTCGCCGCCGAGGGCAACCCGGTTGCCGCGGCGGACGGAGACGATGGTGGTTCCGTGAAAAATGTCTTTCATCCGGTATTGCCTTGAGCGGTCGGTCGGGTCAGGTCTCGGGTTTCGCCACGATGATCGCGGCACGCTCGTTGATCTTCAGCATTTTCAGCAGCGTCGCGACCAGCAGGTTGGGTTTGATCAGGCGTACCGTCTTGCCGAGATCGCACAGCGCGGACACGGTATTGCCGAGGTTCGCTGCGCACACGAAATCGATGCGCGAAAGCCGGGACAGGTTGACGTTCACGAAATCGCGATCGCGTGCGAACTGCCTGACCCCGTCGAGCTGTGGATTATTCGCGCCCAGCATCTCGCCTTGCAGATGAATCACTTCCGGGCCGGCGCTGTAACGCGGTTCGTCGCGCCTTTCGTCCGTGTCGGCCTGCGGCAGCACCGGCATCAGCAACGCCTCCCACACCGGCGGCTCCACCTCGACGTACAGCGCATACTCCAGCGCCGCGCTCTCGTACGGATGCTGGCGTCCCTGCAGCTGATACAGATCCAGCAGCAGCCGCCAAACTGGCGCCACCTTCGGCTGCGCGTCGGCAGCCTGCCGCAGGAGCTTCTCGAGTTGCTCGGCGCCGGAAAAATGCACGCCGTTGCCGTTGGTAATCAGGAACTGCAGCTCGCGGCTGAACAGCTCGCATCCTTCGGGTGAAATGGCGGTGATCTTGGTCAGATCGAGGTGAACGACGCTGTGCTCGGCGGCCGCCTTGCTGACCACCGCGAGTTGCGTCTGCGAGCCCTTGCCCAGCTCGCCGGCGATCTCGCAATATGCCGGACCGCCGCGGCGCAGTTCCGCCGGAAGATGCTCGCCGAGCGTGTCGTCCACGACCCACAGCGGCGCCGGCTTGTCGAAGGTGGCGGTATAGCGCCGGGTCAGTTCGTCGAACTCGGCCCAGTGTCCCTGCAGACGGTGCAGCTCGAACAGCATCAGCCACATCATCTGCATGTCCTGCCCTGCTCGCGGCTCCGCGATTGCATCAGCCAGCAGCGCAGCCGCTTCCGCATAGCGGCCGTTGGCGTAACGCACGGCCGCTTCCTGAGCTTCCGGGGACAGATGACCCTGAATCTCGGACACTTCGATGCTGGAGGAGGTCATTTCAGGTGAGCGCCGCGCCGGCCGCATTTGTGGGAAATGCCGTGCAGCCGCCAGGCTGCCGGACCCGCGAAGAATAGCGACAGCGCCGTCGGCAGGCAAGCCGCACGCCGCCTAGGCGGCGTGCGGTCGGCCTTTTTCCACGCTGCTGGCAATGATGCCGACGACTGCCAGCGCCCACACGATCACCGCACCGGTGGGCAAATCGGTGTAAAGCGAAACCAGCAAACCGAAGCCATACCCGAGAGACCCAACGATGTATGCCTTGAACATGCGGTACGACTGCGCATCGCGCGTCGCCAACGCCGGGATGATCAGGCTGGCGAACACCAGATAGATGCCGACCATCTGCACCGAAGCGGTGACGGCGAGGCCGAACAGCAGGTAAAAACCGATGCGCCCGAGCCGCTGTTCGCCGGCGCCATACCAGGCAGTGCAGATTACCGCGCTCAGGACTGCAACCAGGAGCAACTGGGAATTGCTCACCCACAGGATCTGTCCGACCAGCAGCTGGCGCAGGTATTCACCGCCGTGCGGGTTCTCGGCGAGCATGATGATCTCGGCCGTCGCGGCGAGAATGAACACCGAACCGATAATCGCCTCCTGGTAGCGTGGCCACTTCTTTTCGGTCCAGGTCAGCAGCAGCGCCCCGCCGAGCGCCGCAGACAGCGCGGACAGCTGTACACCAACGCCGATGCCGTGCTCGGCCTCGAATCCCATCAGGTCCGCGGCAATCACCCCGGCGCCGGCGATCTGCGCGATCGCGATATCGATGAACACGATGCCGCGTGCCAGAACCACTGTGCCGAGCGGCACATGGGTGGAGATCACCAGTAGCCCGGCGATGAATGCTGGCAGGAGAATGCTGAACTGCACTTCGGACATGGTGGAAGCCCCGGGTCAGCGGCTTGCGGCTTTTTTCAGGCGCGAGATCGTGTCATCGAACAGCGAGAAAAGGTCCTTGGCTTCCTTGGACCCGCCAACCGTGAAAGGCAGTTCGACCAGGGGAATCTTTGTGCGCTCGGACAGCCATTGCGCCGCCTTGGGATCGTTGTAAGCCATGCGAATGATCAGTTCGGCGGATCCCGGCTGCAAACGCGTCAGCAGGCTGGCCAGATGTCCCGCGGTCGGCGGGATGCCTGGCTTGGGCTCGATGTTCACCACCTCGACCATGCCCAGCCAGTCGATCAGGTACACCGCGTCCTTGTGATACGGGACGACCCGCAGACCCTTGAGCGGTGCTGCCTCGCTCTCCCAGCGCTCAATCGCTTGCGCCCAGCGCGACTGGAAATCCTGCCCGCGCTGCGCGTAATACTCGGCATTCTGCGGGTCGATCTGCGCCAGCCGCACGCTCAGTTCTGACGCCACTTTCGCGACCCTGTGCGGATTGAGCTGGATGTGCGGATTGCCGAGCGGGTGCTGATCGCCCTGCGCGCGGTCCAGATTGTCAGGAACTTCCAGCCTTTCCACCAGTTCGGCTGCCAGGAAAAACCCGGGGCTACCGCGTTGCACGTTGCGGTTGCCCGCCGATTGCAGCAGCACCGGCAGCCAACCAATCTCCAGGTCCGCGCCCATGCACACCATGATGTCCGCGGTACGCATGCGTGCAACCAGGCTCGGACGTGCCTCCAGCCGGTGCGGATCCTGGCGCGCGCTCGTCGCCTGATAGACGGAGACCTTGTCGCCTCCAAGTTCCTTCGTCAGTGACGCCCATTCCGGCACGCAGGCAAACACGTTAAGCTTGGCAGATGCAATACCCGGCAGCAGGCACAACGCCGTGACGAGCACGGCCGCTTGCAAAAGTTTCATTTCGTCGTCTCCTGGTTATCGTCGAGTCGGTTGGTGTTTCCAGCGCCCGCCAAGGCGCTGGAAGCGCTGCCACTCCGAATCAGAAGCGATGCGCGCCGTGTGCGCCCAGGCTCATGATGTATTGCACGAAGATCTGGTTGTCCTTCTCGTCGAAACGCGCCTCGTCGCGCGAGAACTGCACGCGGAAGCGCGAGAACTCGGATGGTGAGAAGTCGATCATTGCCGAGGTGCGTTTCGGCTTGTGCCTGCGCAGCTGTTCGAGGTCGGCAGCCGTGTAGATTCCATCGTCCCCGACGAAATTGAACGAACCGGACCGCAGCTCATCGTAGCGCACGCCGGCGCGCCAGCGCGGCATGAACTGGTAAACGGCCTGCGCGTACCAGCCTTTCTTCTTCGAGTTGAAGGCGCCTTCGTCGTCCGGTCCGCCGACACCGATGATCTCCAGATCACCGTCTTCCTCGCTCTGGAAATACTCGGCCTGGAACTTGAAGTTGCGTGCATAAGGATCGCCATTCGGCGCCCACTTCCAAATGAAGTCCACGCCCCACATCTTGCTTTCGACGTCCAGCAGCTCCACTTCCGCTTCCGGGTCGGCCTCGAACCCCAGGTCCTCGCCTTCGTAATGGCGCTCGGCGGCGCGCGTCTGACGGTAGCTGGCGCCGAAGCGGTAGCTGTTGCTGAAGCCGACATCGCCGCCGACATGCACAAAGGCCGCGCCGGAATTGAAGCCATTTTTCTCCCGCTCGGATCCGGGATAGCCGGCGCCGCGGCCGCCTTCAAGGCCGAACTGCAGAAAAATCGGCGTCGGAGCGACATATCGCAACTGCAAGCCCTCTTCCTGCAGGTGGCCGCCGAAAAATGCCTGGTGCACCAGCGGCGCGTCGACGAAGTCCCAAGTATGCGCATGGCGTTCGTTCAGATAACCGAACCCGGACAGGAAGCGGCCGAATTTGATCGTCGCGCCCGGCAGGTAACCGCTGTTCTGAATGAAAGCTTCTTCGATCTCGATCTCGTCCTCGCCGGAAATGCCGGCGGTGAAGTAGCCGGTGAAATAGGGGTCGATATTGGCCGAAATCGTGAGCTCCGACGCGTCCAGCCCGAAGCCCTTCTCGCCGGGACCGAAGCCGTGTGCATGGCCATCGCCGTCGTCGTCGTCGTGCCCGCCGCCCGGCGGCAGGAATCCGCCGATGGTGTAGTCGTCCGGGTCCTGCTTGAAATGGCGGTACTTGCCGTCGAGTATCAGCGAGATCGCCGGGTTGAACGCCGATTCAGCGGACAGCGGGCGGGCGCTGTAGGCCGCGGACGTGGACTGCGTATCCTGGGCGATCGCACCGACCGGTGCGATGAATGCGGCGGCAATGGCTGCCGTCATGGTCTTTCTGATCATTTGCAATGACTCCTCTGAACCGGTGAAAACCCGGCACGCGGGTAACCGCGCGCCGGTCAGGCTTTTTCGATTTCGGGGTTCAGACGAGCGAGGGCGGTGCGCGGGTGCGGTAAGCGGCTGGCGCTTCTGCGCATCGAGCCTGCGTGGAAAGACTGAAATGCGAATAGCGCAGGTCGGCTTCGACCAGCACCGGGCTGCCGGAAGGTGCAGCATGCGAAAACTTCTCGACTGCCAAACACTTTCCGCACAGCTTGAGGTGGATCAGCGTCTGCTCGTGCGCGGGCGGCGATTCCCCGTCGACATGCGACAGCACGTGCGCCATCGCGCCGTGCTGCGCGAGCAGCAGCACGACGGGCAGGAGCAGAATCAGCGCTCGGCGCAGGAGAGTCATGGCTGGCAATGCTGGATCGAGGCCCAGTCTATAACAAGTCCGCTGTCAGACGCCACGTTGTTGCATCGCAACGTCAGTTCGCGACCGCATCGAGCAGTCTGTCGATCGCATCGTCGAACAGTGTGAACAGATCCTTCGCAGCGGGGGTCCCGCCTATTGTGGTCGGCAACGCCACCGCGGGAACCTTCGTGCGCTCCGACAGCCACTGCGAGGCACGCGGATCCTGGTAGGGCGCACGCACGATTACCTTTGCCGGATCGCGGGATTGTTGCTCGAGCAGGCTGGCCAGATGCGCTGCGGTAGGCGGCAGCCCCGCCTTGGGCTCCAGCATCGCCACGTTCTGTATGCCCAGCCACTGCGTCAGGTAGTTGAAATCCATCTCATGCTGAATGACCGCTACACCCCTGAGCGGCGCGGCCCGGCTTTCCCAGCGCGGAACGGCCTCGTTCCAGCGCGCCGAAAAATCGGCCAGCCGCTGCTCGAAGAACGCGCGGTTGGCGGAATCCAGCTGGCCCAGCCGTTCGGCGAGCACGCGCGCGATCGGCACGATGTTGCGCGCGTCCATCTGCACGTGCGGGTTGCCCTGCGGATGCAGATCGCCCTCGGCGCGATCCAGCCGCTCGGGGATGTCGATGCGCTCCACCAGCATCGCCGCCTCGATATATCCCGGCCCGCCCGGCTGTATGCGCGGGTTGCCGGCCTGGCGCAGGAGCACCGGCAGCCAGCCAACTTCGAAATCCGCACCGGTGCACACGACGAGGTCGGCGCGGCGTGCGGCGGCCATCAGGCTCGGGCGCGGCTGGATCTTGTGCACGTCCTGCCTGCCGGTGGTTGCGGTGTAGATGTTCACCCGGTCGGCGGCGATCTCCTGGATCAGTGCGGTCCACTCCGGCTCGCAGGAGAAAACCCGAAGCGGGGCGGCGCTGGCGCCAGTGCTCAGAGCAAAGGCGGCAAGAAGCAGAATCAGTTTTTTCATGTCGTTGCTTTCCGTTCGGTCAGAAGCGGTGCGCGCCGTGTGCGCCCACGCTCATGATGTACTGGAGATAGATCTGGGTGTCCGGCAGGTTCGGCCGCGATTCGTCGCGCGCGTACTGCAGCCGGAAGCGGCTGAACTCGGACGGCGAGAAGTCGATCATCGCGGTCTTGCGTTCCGGCTGGTAGTCCGCCAGCACCGGCGCCGCATATTCAACCGTGCCGGAATCCACGCGGTCGTAGCGCACCCCGACCCGCCAGCGCGGCATGAACTGGTACACCGCCTGCGCATACCAGCCGGACTGCGATGCGCGGAAGTCGTCTTCAAGCTGACCGAGCGTATTGCTGCCCTCCGTGTCGTCGTACGCCAGCTCTCCCCTCTCCCTGCGGTGGATGTACTCGGCCTGGAAGATGAAATTGCGGACGGACGGATTACCGAGCGGCGCCCACTTCCACACCAGATCGGCTACCCATACCCGGCTCTTTCCGGTGAAGGCGAATTCCGCGAATTCGTCCGGGTCGTTCAGGTCGGCGTTGTGGTTTTCGCGTTCGTTCGCGCGCGTGCGCAGGTAGGCGCCGCCCGCGCGCCAGGAATGGCTGTCCCCGACGTCGCCGCCGAAGTGCACGTAAGCGGCGCCGGAGGAGAAACCGTTCTTGACCGATTCCTCGCTTGCCGGAAACCCCAGCCCGCGGCCTCCCTCGATGCCGAATTCGATGAACAGATCGGTCGGCGCAATCCATTTGAGCTGCACCCCGTCATGCCGGTACTGGGTGCCGAGCAGCGCCTTATAGGCGAGCGGCGCGTCGACGAAGTCCCAGAAATCCTCGTGCTGCTCGTTTACGTAACCGATGCCGGAAAGATAACGGCCGAAGCGTCCGGTGGCGCCGTACGGCAGGCCGAGCGTGGTCACGTAACCCTGCTCGATTTCCGCACCGCCGTGGGAGTCGAACGTGATGTAGGCCTCGCCACGGAAGAACGGGTCGATGTTCGCCGAAATCGCCAGTTCGGTGCGCCCCAGCCCGAAGCCGCGCTCACCGGGACCGAAGCCGTGGCCGTGTTCGCCGCCGGCGAGGAACCCGCCGATGTAGTACTCGTCCGGATCCTGCGACAGATCCGCGTACTGGCCGGTCATGATCAGCGAGATCGCGGGATTGAACGCACTCTCGCCCGAGAGAATACTGGCCGGCGTGGCCGTGCCCTGAGCGTGCACGGCAGGCGCAATAAGAAATATTGCGGCGATCGCGCCGCTGCGAAACAGAGACATCGTTCCTCCCAAATGAGTTGTGATCGCACCCGGGTGACCCGGGTGTCAGTCAGGCGATCAACTCAGCGGGGAGGCGCGCGGCCCTGGAAGTGATAACGCGGTGGAAGATGCGGACTGGCGTGCGGTGCAGCCGGCTGTACGTGCGAAGCGCGCAAGAGTGGCACGCCTATAGCCGTCGGCGCGAGAACCTCCGATACGCTGGTCTGCGGCGCGCACTGCTCGCAAGCCTGCGTGCAGCCCTCACCCTTGATCTGTTCCGCGACCAGATCGCAGGGGTCCAGCACGTGCGTAACCATCACCGCCTGCGCGCCCTGGAGACATAGCGCGAGGGTGACGAGCAGCAGCTTGCGGAGCAGAGAAGCCTTGAATGAGAACATGGGATGCGCCTGTAAGGCCGAATCTAGCCGCAGGGGCACTTCTGCGTCAAGCCTTACGCGGTAAGGACGCCATCCGGATGGCGCGAACCGTGCGCTGATTATGTATCTCTAGGTGTCGTCCAGCGACAGTTCTTCGGGCAGGTGGCTGATGTCGCCCCAGCGCAGGATCTCGAAACATCCGTTGGTGAAGCCCAGCAGATTCACCGACGCGTTGAAAATCGGAAAATCGCGCGGCGCCTCCAGCGGCATTCTTCTCGCCCGGCGATAGGCGGCGTCGAGCACGCCGCCGTGCGTGACGATCGCGATACGCTTTCCCGCATTCTCCTGCGCGATCCGCTCCAGCGCAGTCAGCACGCGCGTCGCAAACGCGGCAAGCGATTCGCCGGCTTCCAGATGCGCATCCAGTGCGCGCGAGCGGAACGCAGTCCATGCCTGCGGCGTTTTCGTTCTGGCTTCCTCGCCGGTCAATCCCTGCAGTACGCCGAGATGCCGTTCGCGCAGCGCGGGTTCGGCCGCGACCCGCAGCCCGGTTGCTGCCGCCACCGGCTGCGCGGTCTGCATGGCGCGGCACAGATCGCTGGCAAAGATGCAATCCAGTTTTTCCTCGCGAAAGCGTTTCCCCACCGCGCGCGCCTGTGCCAGGCCGGTGTCGTTCAGCGGCTGATCGAGATGTCCCTGGATACGGCCTTCCACGTTCCACGCGGTTTCGCCGTGACGGATGAGCAGGAGAGTGGTCTGCATTGCGGCCGGCATTGTAGCCGCAATACAAAACGGAACCTTACTCGCGCGGATAAATCAGTACGCGCTCTGCGATCAGTGTGTCGTCTTCGTAGAGGCGGAACGTAACGGTGTAGCGGTCGCCCGGGTTCAGACTCAGGTTCAGCGTCGTCAGTGCAGTGGCCTTGCCCGGACTTGCGTGCACCCTGCCGGCATTGCGGGTCGTGGAGCGGCCCGCACCGGCTGTCTTCTCGGACAGCAATTCGTAGCGCAGCGCCCGCCCGCGTTCGCTTTCGATCCGCGGCGAAACGCGCAAGGTGCCGCCGGCGGCTTCCGCTTCGAGATCCAGTCGGACTGCCGGCTGCGCCGCCATTATCGATTCCGGTGAAACAACAACGGCCACCGGCAAAAGACTGCACAGCAGGATGATCGTTCGCACCATCGCACCAATATCCTTTCTGGAAACTTGCCCGTGTAAGCCGTGATCCGCATGACTGCGCAGCGCATCAGGTTTTCGGCGATTTGCGTTTCGCGCGCGGATGCGCGGCGTCGTAGACCTTGGCCAGATGCTGCCAGTCGAGGTGGGTATAGACCTGGGTGGTGGAAATGCTGGCGTGGCCGAGCATTTCCTGTACCGCGCGCAGGTCGCCGCTGGATTGCAGCACGTGGGATGCGAACGAGTGGCGCAACATGTGTGGATGCACGCGCACATCGATGCCCTGCTTCAGCGCCCAGTCGCGCAGCCGCTGCTGCACCGCGCGTGGCGTAATGCGGCGGCCGGAACGGCTGACGAACAGCGCGGTCTCGTCCGGCACGGCCAGCAGCGCGCGTTCTTTCAACCAGGCCTGCAGCGCCGCCAGCGCCTGGCGCCCGACCGGCACCACGCGCGTCTTGCTGCCCTTGCCGGTCACCCGCACGGTGGCATCCGCGAAGTCGACATCGCCGTGAACCAGCGAGACCAGCTCGGACAGACGAAGCCCGGACGAATAGAACAGCTCGAACATGGCGCGATCGCGCAGCGTGAGCGCTTCGTCTCCGGGAATCTCGACCAGGCGCGCGGCTTCCTCAGGCGAAAGCGCATCCGGCAACAGCCGCGCGGTTCTCGGAGCGCGCACCCCGGCGCAGGGGTTGTGCCGGAAGCCGTGGTCCCGCGCGAGATAATTGTAGAAGCTGCGCCACGCGGAAAGCGCGCGCGCGAGCGATCTTCCGCCGAGTCCGCGTGCGTGCAGCGTGGATACGTAGCGCCGGATGTGGTGCGGCTGAACGCTGTCGAGGCCGGTGGCGGCGGCGAGCGCGATCAGCAGCGCGACATCCCGGCCGTAGTTCTCCACGGTGTGCGGCGAAAGGCGTCGCTCCTGCGTCAGATGCGCGAGAAAACGCTCGAGCAGCGGATGCGGCCTGTCCGTCTCGGTGGCGCCTCCGGTGGCTGGAGCTGTCCGCGTCATGGCCTAGAGATAACGCTCCAGCGCAGCGCTCACGATTTCACCCAGACGCTTCAGATAGAGCGTTCCCATTTCCGCATAGAAGCGCTTCGGATCTTCGCTGGCCAGCGCGAGCAGGCCAAAAGCCGCGTCGTCGCCGCGCAGCGTCACGTAGGCATATGAGCGCAACAGCGGCGCAGCTTCGCCGAACCATTCGGCGGAGTCGAACATCGCCTTGTGCGAGCAGTACGGATTGGCCAGGCTCTGGGCGAACACGCGGGTTTCTTCACTGACCGCCGAAAACTCCGGCAGGTCGCGCCCATTGCTTTCGTTCCACAGGCGCACGGCGATGTGCGGAACCGCGAAATCCTCGCGCAGATTGAAGTACAGCGCCTGCAGCAGCGGTTGCAGCCCTTCGGCCCGGATCAACGCCACAGTGGCGCGGTGCAGGCGCTCGCTGATCGCATCGTTCTCCTCGCCGAAACTCACCAGCTCATGCAGCTTGGCTTCCAGCACCTGGGTGCGCTCGCGCAGTTGCAGCAACTGCCGCTCGGCGAGTGACACCGCGCGTCCGTCATGCTGCGGATGCGGCAAACTGATGCGCGCGAGTACTTCGGCATGCTGCTCGAAAAACTCGGGATGCACCTGCAGATAGCCCGCCACCTCTTCGTCCGTCATTTCCCTCCCTGCACTTCGGTTTCTCCTTCGAATACGGTCTGCGCCGGGCCAGTCATCAGCACCGGACGGCCTTTTCCGGCCCAGGCAATCTCCAGTTCGCCGCCGCGCGTGTGCACCTTCACCGGCGAGTCGAGCAAGCCGCGCGAGATGCCGACCACTGCCGCCGCGCAGGCGCCGCTCCCGCAGGAAAGCGTTTCTCCCGCACCGCGCTCGTAAACCCGCAGCCGGATGCCGTGGCGGTCGACGATCTGCATGTAGCCCGCATTCACCCGCTGCGGAAAGCGGGAGTGGCCTTCGATTGCCGGCCCCTGCTCGTTCACCGGCGCCATGTCGACATTGTCCACCACTTGCACCGCGTGCGGGTTGCCCATCGAGACCACGCCGATTTCCACGGTGCTTTCGTCGACTTCCAGCGCATAGACGTCCGCGCGCCGGTCCGCGATGAACGGCACTTTAGCCGGCTCGAACTCGGGTACGGCCATGTCCACCGTCACCCGGCCGTCGGGCTGCAGCCGTGGCTCGACGATTCCCGACGCGGTTTCGACGCGGATCGCGCTCTTGGCGGTCAGTCCCTTGTCGTGAACGTAGCGCACGAAGCAACGTGCGCCGTTGCCGCACTGACTGACTTCGCCGCCGTCGGAATTGAAGATGCGGTAATAGAAATCCGTTCCGGGGGAGCGCGGCGGTTCGATCACCAGCAACTGGTCGAAGCCGACGCCGAAGTGCCGGTCCGCGAGCGCGCGGATCTGCGGCGCGCCAAGCGCGAGCGGCGTCGCGGTTGCATCGATCACCATGAAATCGTTGCCCGCGCCCTGCATCTTGGTGAATTTCAGGCGCATGCGAATACAGGCGTTTGGACCTCGGGCCTGATCTCTTTTGCCATCACGTAGTCGTCCATCACGAAGCCATTGCCGATGTCCACCTTGACCGATTCCACGATGGCGTAGCCATTGCGCAGGTAGGCGGCAATCGCGCCCTTGTTGTTCTTGTTGACTTGCAGATACAGCCGCCCGCACCCATGCCGGCAGGCTTCTGTTTCGACATGGCGCAGCAGCGCGCTGCCGAATCCCCGCCCCTGGAACCGGTGATCGACGTAGAGCTTGTCGAGTTTCATGTCGCCGTTGCGCTCGCCGGTTTCATAGGACGCGAATCCGACCAGCCGGCCACCGGTTTCCAGCTTGTCCCACCACGCGCGACCGCCGGCGATCTGCCGGCGCATCGCCTCCGCGCGATAGCGTTGACCGAGCATGTAGTCGATCTGCCGCACGCTGATGATACCGGGGTAATGCCTGTACCAGATCTCCCGCGCGAGGCGCGCAATCGGCTGGAGGTCGGCGTCGTCCGCCGCGGATATGCGAAAGTCGCCGACGGGACGGCTCATTCGTTCACGAGAAACGAGCTGCACAGCCCGTTATAGTCGCGCCAGATGCAGCGGTCCATGATGACCATCATGCCGCCCGCGCGCGCGCGATGCGCCGCCTCCTCGTTGATGATGCCTTCCTGGATCCACAGCCGCTTGATCCCGGCTTCCAGGCACTCGTCCACCACGCCGTCGACCAGCCGCGGCGCGCGGAACACGTCCACCAGGTCGACCGGTACCGGAATGTCCCGCAACCGGGAATAAGCCGGCTCGCCGAGCACCTTCTTTACCAGCGGGCGCACCGGGATGATGCGATAGCCTGCCCCCTGCAACGCCCGCGCGATCCGGTAGCTCGGGCGCATCGGCAGCGGCGAAAGCCCGACGATTGCGATGGTTTTCACCTCGCGCAGCAAGTTGCAGATCTCGCCGATGTCGGGATTGAGAAACATGCGATAGAACCTTTCTTCCACTTCCTCGATCGTAAGTATTCAAGATGGCTATCAGCCCTGCCCGCAACGGCTGATGGCTTTATCTTGCCGGCCCCATGCATACCCGCCGCATCACTTCCGCCGGGACGACGATCCAGGTGCAATTATCCACCCTGTATCTGTTCCCGGCACCCCACGGTGCGTAACCGCGCGATGCCGGCCCGCGCGCAGCCATTTCACCCTTCCGCCTTCATCCTTGCCTTTCCTTCCGGTCTTTGGTCTTCGATCTGGGCTGTTTGTAGCGGTTGTAGGACCAGAGGTACTGTTCGGGACACAGTCGAATGACTTCCTCGAGCGAGCGATTCAACCAGCGCGTGGGCGGTTCGTTTTCAGATGCCGCGGCCATCGACCGGAACGTGATTTCGTAGCCGTGGCCGCGCGCGAGCCTTTTCGCGAAGCACATCAACATGGTTGCCCCGGAGCTTTCGCGCAGTTTCGACGCCAGCGTCATGGTGTACGCCGGCCGGCCGAAAAAACCCGCCCACTCGCCGTCACCCATGGCGGGCACCTGGTCCGGCAGGATGCCAACCGCTTCGCCTCGCCTGAGCGCCTTGAGCAGAAGCCGTACGCCCTTCAGGTCTGCGCTGGCAGACGTGAGATTGGGTCGGGTGCGTCCGTGCAGCATGGAAGGTTCCAGCACTTGCATCCGCGGCGGGCGGTAGAGAATCGTGAGAGGCGATTGCAGCGCGCAGTACTGGGCGAGAATCTCGAAACAGCCGAGGTGCGGCGTGAGCAGGATCAGGCCCTTCCCGGCTTCTCGCGCGGCCTCGACCAGGTCCAGACCGTGCGCGGCACGCACCCACCCGGCCGCTTCGGCCTGCGGGCGAAACCAGATCGCCGGCATTTCCGCAAATGCCTTGCCCGTTTCCGACACCGTTGCGTGCAGCAGGCGCTGATACTGTGCCTCGTCGGCCCAGACCCGGCTGTGCATCAGGTTCTCGCGCAACCGCTGCGCATACTTCGGGGAAGACAGATAGACCAGCCAGCCAAGCCCGCTGCCAGTGGCATGCAGCCAGGGAAGTGGAAGCCTTGCAAGCAGCCGCATTAGCCCTGTCAGCATGAAGCGATTGTTCTGAGGAATGACAGGTTTTTCGGCAAGGCCTTTTTTGCTATGCTGGGCAACTTTCCGGGCGAAGAATGGGCGAGCAAATGGACGACTATCTTTTCACTTCCGAGTCGGTGTCCGAGGGGCATCCTGACAAGGTTTCGGACCAGATTTCCGACGCCGTGCTCGACGCAATCTTAACCCATGACAAGTTTGCTCGCGTGGCAGCGGAAACGCTGGTCAACACCGGTCTGGTGGTGATGGCCGGCGAAATCACCTCCACCGCGGTAGTCGATTTCCAGCAGATCGCGCGCGACACCATCAAGCGCATCGGCTACGACAACACCGACTACGGTATCGACTACAGGGGCTGCGCGGTG